>SACH01000015.1 GCA_009928645.1 Gammaproteobacteria bacterium
TCCCTTGATTGAGAGAGCGTTCCCATGGATCTGTGCACCCAGTATCTCGGCCTCGACCTGACCAGTCCCCTGGTCCCGTCCGCCTCGCCCCTGAGCCGCAGCCTGGATATCTGCCGGCGACTGGAGGACGAGGGCGCCGGGGCGCTCATCCTCTGGTCCCTGTTCGAGGAGGCCCTGACCGCCGAGACCGAGACCAGCGCCCGCTTCCTCAGCGAGCAATTCACCGGCTTCGCCGAGGCCGACAGCTTCCTCCCGGACCACCGGGACTTCACCCCAGAGCTGGACCTCTACCTGGAGCACCTCGCCAAACTCAAGGCGACTCTGGACATCCCGATCATCGCCAGCCTCAACGGCATCACCCCCGGCGGCTGGGTCAGCCATGCCCAGGCCCTGGAGCAGGCCGGCGCCGATGCCCTGGAGCTGAACGTCTATTACGTCGCCGCCAATCCGGACGAGGACGGGGCTGCGGTGGAAGAACGCTACCTGGCCCTGCTGAGCGCCCTGCGCCACCAGGTCGAACTGCCGATCAACATGAAGCTATCCCCCGCTTTCAGCTCCGTCGCCAACATGGTCCGACGCCTGGAGGCGGCGGGGGCCAATGGTGTGGCCCTGTTCAACCGCTTCTACCAGCCGGACATCAACCTCGACAACCTGCGCCTGCGCCCAGTCCTCAATCCCTCAACCTCCGCCGAATCCCTGCTGGCGATGCGTTGGATCGCCCTCCTCCACGGCCGCGTCGGTCTGTCCCTGGGGGCCACCGGCGGGGTCCACGGCGCCGACGACGCCCTCAAGCTGCTGCTAGCCGGCGCCGACGTGGTGCACCTATGCAGCCTGTTACTCAAGGAGGGCCCCGCCGCCCTGGGCCGGGTCCGCGCGGGTATCGAGGCATGGATGGAGGTCCAGGGCTTCGAGACCCTGACGGACTTCCGGGGTCGCATGAGCGCCTTGGCGGTGCCCAACCCGGCGGAGTTCGAGCGTGGCAACTATGTCCAGGTCCTGGACAGCTTCAAGACCGCCTCCGGGGTCAGGGTCTGACCTGGCGCCCCGGCCGGACGCTCCGCCTGGCCGGGGTTCATACCCACACCGCACCCAATCAGGTTATCTCCGGGGAGGACCCAAAACGGACAGGCTGCGGGTATAGAATGACGGCCCCTTTTCACCCCTGACCGGAGCATCACCCCGCATGCGGCCCACCGAGCAACAGAAACGCTGGCTCAAGAAACAGGTCCATCACCTCAAGCCCGTCGTCAGTCTTGGCCAGGCCGGGCTCACCGAGCCCGTCATGGCCGAGATCGAACTCGCCCTGGATCATCATGAGCTCATCAAGGTCAAGATCGCCGCCGGCGACCGCGACCTGCGCGACGAATACATCGCTGCCATCGCCAGCCGCGCTCAGGCGGATCTGATCGACCGCGTGGGCAACATGGCCGCCTTCTTTCGCGCCAATCCGCGCAAAAAGAACCCGCTGACTCTACCGGGTAACTGAGAGGCCACCGTTCCCGGGATCGCCATGATCGTTAGACTGCTCCCCTCACTAACCTTGGCCCTGAGCCACCTCCCGTTGTCAGCCCAGGCAAACGACCCGCCTTATCGCGACCCACGTTTGCCGGTCGAGGAACGGGTCGCCGATCTCATGGGACGCATGAGCCTCGACGAAAAGCTCGGCCAATTGGTCATGGGTGGCCGCGACTGGGTCACGCCGGCCCAGGTCAAGGCCTTGCGGCTGGGTTCTCTGCTCTCCGGGGGCGACAGCCCGCCGCCGGCACCCAACACCCTCGAGGGTTGGGCGTCCATGATCCAGAGCTACCAAGCGGCGGCCCTCAGCACCCCGCTGGGCATCCCCCTACTGTACGGCATCGACGCCGTCCACGGTTTCGGTGCCCTGCCCGGCGCCACCCTCTTTCCCCATCAGGTGGGACTGGCCGCGGCGGATGATCCCGACCTGATGCACCGCATCGGCCAAGCCACGGCCCGGGAACTGGCTGCCGTCGGCATCTACTGGAACTTCGCCCCCCTGGTGGCGGTCGTCGACGACATCCGCTGGGGGCGTGCCTACGAATCCCTGGGTGCGGAAACCGCTCGCGTCGGCCGGCTCGCCGCTGCCTATACCGGTGGCTTCCGGCAGGGACTGGAGGCACTGGGTCCGGGCCTGCCCCGGCCCCTGGCGACCGCCAAGCATTATCTGGGTGACGGCGGGGTCCTTTACGGCAGCTCCCATTTTCAGATCAAGGGCGCCTGGTCGCGCCTGGATCGTGGCGATACCCAAGGTGAGGAGACAAGTCTCCTGGCCCGGCACCTACCACCTTTTCAGGCCCAGGTCGCCGCCGGGGCTGATGCAGTCATGGTCTCCTACAGCAGTTGGAACGGCGTCCGGATGCACGGCCATACCGACCTGCTCCAGGGTATCCTTCGCCGGCAACTCGGTTTCACAGGACTGGTGGTGTCCGACTGGGAGGCCCTGCAATTCCTCCCCGCCACCGGCTTCGACCAACAAGTGGCCATGGCCGTCAACGCCGGCGTTGATGTCCTCATGGAACCCGCCCGCACGGCGGAAGTTATCGGCATCCTCCATGGCCTGGCAAGCAGTCGCCAAATCTCTCCAGCCCGCATCGACGAGGCCGTCGCCCGAGTCCTGCGGGTGAAATTCGCCATGGGTCTTTTTGAACACCCAGGCCCGGTGGCCGCGGCAAGCAAGCTGGTGGGCAACGCTGCCCACCGCGCCCTGGCCCGGGAGGCGGTGCGCAACTCCCAGGTGCTGCTCAAGAACCAAGGGGCCCTCCCCCTGCGGCGGGGCCAACGTCTCCTCGTCGCCGGTACCCATGCCGATGATCTGGGCCGGCAAAGCGGCGGCTGGACCCTCGTCTGGAGTGGTTTCCAGGGCGACAACGGCCAGCTGCCCGGCGCCACGACCCTCCTCGCCGGCCTGCGTCAGGTCGGCGGTGACGCCACCCCAATCGAATATTCCCCAACAGGCGATTTCGCCGGCCCCCAGGCCGATGCCGCCGTCGTTGTAGTCGGCGAACAGCCCTACAGCGAATGGCTGGGAGACCGAGATGCCGATGGCCTACGGCTCACGGCGGAGGACCAGGCCCTGATTGCCCGGCTGAGGTCCCAGGCCCGCAAGCTGATCCTGGTACTGGTCACGGGACGACCGCTGATCCTTGATCAGGCATGGGCGGCCAGCGACGCGATCGTCGTCGCCTGGCTGCCCGGTAGCGAAGGCGCCGGGGTGGCCGATACCCTCTTTGGCGACGCCGCCTTCTCTGGCCGGCTCCCCTATGCCTGGCCTCGGGATACCTCCGGGCTGGGGCCGAACCCTGTCATGTCCGCTGAGACCAGGGCGAGCCTCTTGTTTCCAGAAGGCTATCGCCTGAGTGACTGATCGCCCGCCATAGCTGTCACCCAACTCCCTAACGAGCCAGACGGGACCGCGCCGGCATCAGGTCACTCCCTGGACCGCGAGCGGTTGTTGTTAGCGGGGCGGTATCAGAGGGGCGGCCAGAAGCTGATATCGGAGGCGAACACCGCCCCCTCTTCACTGCTGCGCATCACCATGCCCTTGATCGTCATGGTGGTGGCATCCTGCTGGGCAATCCGCACCTCGACGAAGTGATGGCAGCGCAGGGGGGAAGGGGTCTCGATCGACAACCGACCCGTGTCATAGCGCCGGATCCGGCAGGGTTGCGGCAGGTTCATGCCGGGTACCACTAACCAGGCTGGTTGATCGCCTTTGGTCTCGTTGCTGCGGGCTGCATTCATGGGGTTCTCCTCGTCTGTCTAATAATTTTTTGGGGGTTCAGGGTCTGAAGCCCTGTTTACCCTGGTGGTTCGCCTCTTCCCTGAGGCAGCCGATTCGCTTGGACCTCCGGCTGGGCCCGGAGGCCATACTCCCCCGCCTGAAAGATGAGTGCCAGGTCGCCGGCCAGCCAGACGCCTGGCCAGAGGTCACGCCACCTTGTCGAGGTGACCCCGACGGTACATCAGTTCCATGATCCGCTCCGTCAGAATCAACTCCATGGCATACATCATCTTGCCGCCGGGAATCACCAGGGTATTGAAGCCGGTGATTTGCGCACCCTCGATCAACCCTTTGAGGTTAATTTTGTACTCCACGCTGGGCTTATCCTTGAGGAAATGGATCAGCACCAAGCTTTGATCCGCCGTGGGAATATTCTCGATGCAGAAGGGGTTAGAGGTATCGGTCAGCGGGATGCGCTGAAAGTTGATGTGGGTCATGGAGAACTGGGGCAGGATGTAATGCATGTAGTCGTACATACGGCGATGGATGGTGTCCATTACATCCGCGGTCTGATAGCCGCGCTCCGCTTTATCGCGGTTGATCTTCTGCACCCACTCCAGGTTGATGGTGGGGCAAACGCCGATGAGCAGGTCGACCTCAGCGGAGAGGTCGATATCCCCGGACACCACGCCGCCATGAAGCCCCTCGTAAAAGAGCAGATCGGTATCCGGCGGGATCGGCTCCCATTCGGTGAAGGTCCCCGGCGGGGCACCATAGAGGGCAGCCTCCTCCTCATCGTGGACATAGTGACGGCGTTCCCCCATCCCCGACTGGCCATAGGAGCGGAAGAGTTCCAGTTGCTTGTCGAAGAGATTGCCCTCGGGTCCGAAGTGGCTCAGGTTGCGGCCCTCTTTCTGGGCCTTCTTGACTTCCCGCCGCATCTCCTGACGGTCGTAGCGATGGAAACTATCCCCCTCGATGAAGGCTGCGCGGGCGCCGACCCGTTTGAAGATATGCTGCAGGGCATTCTTGACCGTGCTAGTGCCAGCACCGGAGGAACCGGTCACGGCGACGATGGGGTGCTTTCTCGACATAAAGGGGCCTCGTACTGCGGATGAGCCATCCATCCCTGGCTAAATGACAACCGCTGTCGAGGGTTGTCGCCACCTTCACGAGTCCAGCGGAAGGGAACCATGATCGGGCAATCTGTGCGCGGTGGCGGTCGTTTGCTACCGACTGCTCATGCACCAGGCCTGGCGTTGGCGAAAAAGCTAGCGCCTGTCATCACCGTATCTTCACAGGCCGCGGACCGGCCAGAGGAAAACTATCTTCCCGATTTCTTATGTTGCACAGCAACATACAGACCAGATCCCGACTATTTCCGTCCGATCGTAACAGGATCGTCACTGGATGGAAATAATTTCCTCGGCAACGGCCGTCCCGTCCAGGGACTCCGTCCCCGGGCACAAGTCCTTCATTCCGGATTCTTAGGCCGCAGAAAACTCGCAAATCGGGGCAGGCCCCGAACCGTGCGGCCCTGATATTTGAAGGTCACCAGGCTGCCAATCGGCGGGGGAGACCGTCTCTGGGCATCGGTAAAACCCCCGCCCAGGCGGAAGCGCGTCCCGTTGCCCTCCTCCACCAGCAGGGCTCCGAGCATACCCTCCAGGCGGCCCTTGCCAGGCAGGTGGGCGATCACCCGTGCCTCGGCATCCAGGTAGGGCTTGACCTTGAGCAGATCATCGGAGCGGCCAGCGCGGTAAAGAGAATCCTCACGGTGCAGCATGAGGCCCTCGCCACCCTTGCTGATTACAGCCGCAAGGTGATCCATCAGGGCGTCATGGTTACTGACCCGAAACTGGTCAATCAGCGCCAGGTAGAGACTGGGCGGGGGCAACAGCAGTTCCCGTAACTCACTTAGCCGTTGGCCGAAGGGCGCTGGTGAGGCCGGCAAGTCAAAGACCATGAAGCTGACTTGCCTCCAGACCTCCGGGTCAGGCACCTCCTGACGCGCAGCGGCGGACATGCGATCGAAAGTGCCCCGCCCCATCCAGAGTTCACCATCCAGTGGCTGACGAGGAAAGCCTTCAGTAAACCACGCCGGCGGGCGGATTGGCCTGCCACCTCGGCTAGTCAAGCTCTCGCCATCCCAGTAGGCCCGGACGCCATCGAGCTTTTCACTGACCCAATACTGACTCAGATCGACGTCGGCCTGGTAGGTGTTCGCCAGTAGGAGTTTGGGGGCATCGCCAGTGCCTGGTTCCAGGTCACTAGCCAGGACTGGCAGGACGGGACAAGCCACCAGGTAGAGCCACAACAGCCATCTCGGGCGGTTAAGCCTCTCCGTCCAAGGTATCAGCGACAAGGCCTTGGGCATGCAGGCAAACAGGTGCTTGCTGGCCTATCCAGACCGCAAACGGCGGATAGGCCAGCGGATGGCTGAAATTACTTCCAGAACTGCCACCAAGTCTTGTCCCCGCCCATGCCGGACATACCGCCCATGCCCGACATGCCGCCCATGCCCGACATGCCGGACATACCGCTCATGCCACCCATGCCGGACATACCAGACATGCCGCCCATGCCACCCATGCCGGACATACCAGACATGCCACCCATGCCGCCCATACCCGACATACCGTCCATCGCCGTGGCAATACCGGAACCAGCGAAGGTCAGGGTGATGACGCTGGCCAGAACGGTCTTCTTAATCATGCTCATAACGTGGTTTCCTCGATTTGTGGTTGTGGAGGCGGCGGAACATGTTGTTGGGTTTATACCGCCGCAAAATTCTGTCGGCCGTCACTAGCTGTCGACAGGTGGAGTGTATGAGTCTCCTCGCCCCGGTAAAATGCCAATTTGTCACAACCAGTGGGTTGCTCCACCGGGGATAAGACAACCGCCGGCCCGTGGGTGCCAGGCAAACTGGCACTCGCCCACGCTGTGAACCGCTGGACGCTGATTCCCCCCGCCCACCACCGGGCGCTAAAATTTATGCTTCTTCAATAAGCGGTAGATGCTGCGTTCACTCACGTCCATGACCTCCGCCACCTTGCCGCGGTGCCCCGTGAACTTGCCAAGGAGCAGGCGCACGTACTCCAACTCCAGTTCCTCCAGGGTCGGGTTATGGTCGAACTTGAGGCAGAATTCGAGGTTGGACCGGTTGGCGAAGGCCAGGTGTTCGGAACGGATCAGGTTGTTTTCCCGGGAGAGGATGATGGCCCGCTCGATGACGTTCTTGAGTTCCCGCACATTCCCCGGCCAGTCGTACGCCGTGAGCTTGCGGATGGCCTCGGCGGCAATGCTCTTATTGATGCGCCGGCTGAAGTTGTGATTGCGAATGAAGTGGGCGGCCAGATAGGGGATGTCATCCCGGCGCTCCCGCAGGGGGGGGGTGTCGATGACAAAGGGGCTTAGACGGTAATAGAGATCCGGGCGGAAGCTGCCGGTCTCGCTGAGCTTGCCCAGATCACGGTTGGTGGCGGCCACGACCCGGATGTTGGCCTGGAGATCACGGGTGCCCCCCAGGCGGCGGAAGACACCGGTCTCCAAAACCCGCAGCAACTTGGCCTGAATGCTGGGGCTGATCTCGCCGATCTCGTCGAGGAAGAGGGTGCCGCCCTCGGCGCCCTCGATAAGGCCGCGCTTCTGCTTGTCGGCGCCGGTAAAGGCCCCCCGCTCGTGGCCGAACAGCTCGGACTCGAAGAGCTTTTCCTGGAGGGTGCAGCAATCCACGGCCACGAAATTGCGTTTGGCGCGATTGCTCTGGTCATGGATGGCGCGCGCCACCAGTTCCTTGCCGGAGCCGCTCTCACCCTGAATCAGTACCGTGATGTCCGCGGGGGCCACCGCCTTGATCAACTCCTTGACACGCTTTAACGGCGTACTGATGCCGATCATAAAGCTGGCCACCGCCTCGCGGGCCTGAAGCTGATCACGGCAAAACTGGTGGTCAATCCGTAACAGGGCATCCGCCAAGGCGCGTTGGACCACCAGGATCAGTTCATCCGGGCTGACGGGTTTAAGCAGATATTCGAAGGCCCCGGCCTTCATGGCCTGGACGGCATCACGCACCGAGCCAAAGGCAGTCAGGACAATGACGGGCTGACTCTTGACCAGTTCCGGCAGACGCTCCAGGCTGTCGCCATCCGGCAGACGGACATCGGTGATGATGAGGTGGGGCTCATGCTGACTGAGATGCTGATCAGCGTCGCGCCAATTGGCCACGCCCGTCACTTCATAATCCTGGGCCCGCAACTGTGAGACCAGCAGGCGATTGAGGACGGCATCGTCTTCGATGACCAGGATGCGATTGGACATGATTCAGGTCTCCTGGGCGTCGGCATCGGGAAAGCTCAGGCTGACCCGAGTGCCCTGACCCAGCACGCTGGCGATGGTGATGGTGCCGTCGTAACGTTCGACGATCTCCTTGGTGATGGCCAGGCCCAGGCCGGTGCCCCGCACCCCATCCGCGCGCCGACTGAAGAAGGGCTCGAAAATCCGCCGCAAGTCGCTGGGAGGGATACCGCAACCACTATCCGCCAGGTCCAGCTGCACCTGTCCAGCCTCACGAACGAGGGACAGGGTAAGGATACCGCCACGGGGCATGGCATGGAGGGCGTTCTGGCACAGATTGAGGACGGCCATACGCAAGTCGCTGT
Organism: Gammaproteobacteria bacterium; assembly: GCA_009928645.1. Lineage (GTDB taxonomy): Bacteria > Pseudomonadota > Gammaproteobacteria > Chromatiales > Chromatiaceae > M0108. The sequence goes on from SACH01000015.1 coordinate 8,401, forward strand.
CGGCGGCGAGAATCCGCCCATGGCCCGGGGCAAGGTCACGGATAATCTCGACCTGAGCGTTTTCAGCCTCCCAGCGCAGCAGGCTCAGGGTTTCGTCCGCCACCCGCTCCAGACAAACCAGCTCCCGCTGGCTGGGGGCCGGGATGCTCAATTTCAGCAGACGCTCGGTCACCTGATTGCATTTGTCCACCTCCTGATCGACCAGGGCCAGGTATTCGCTGGCCTGCTCCAGATGCGGGGACTCACCGTCCAGCGCCTGAAGCGCGGCATGCAGGGCCATACGCACCGACGCCAGGGGATTATGGATCTCATGGGCGACGCCGGCGGCCAAGCGTCCCAGTTCCGACAGCTTCTGTTCGTGGGAGAAGTGGATATCCTGAGCGAGATCGCGGACGGATTCCACCATGTATTGCCGGGTCACCCCACCGACTTTGACGTGCATCGAAGTGGCGTAGATCTCGGCGTCGAGGGTGCCACCGTCCAGACGAGTCCGGCGATGGACGAAGCGCAAAGGCACCGAACCCTTGCCCAGGTCAGAGAGGGGGCAGGTTACCAGATGGTCGGGGCAAGGGGCATCCCGGCCATGGGTGGCGACATAACAGAGTCGTGGGATGGGCTGGCCTTCACCCAGACCGATCTGGCGCCGGAAGGCGGCATTGGCCAGCACGATCTGGTAGTCGGTATCCACTACCAGCACTCCGTCAGGAAAGGCATCCAGCAGTTCCTCCAGAAAGCGCTCCTTGTCCGCGATTTCCTCCAGCTTCCGTTGCAGGGCATCGGCCATATGATTGAAACCCCGTCCCAACTCGGCGAGTTCATCCTGGCTGTCCACCGGGGCGCGGCTATCCAGGTCACCCGCCGCCAGACGCTGGCTCACCGCGGTCAGGCGCCGCAGGGGCTGGGTGACGAAGCGGCGCATGAACCACCAGCCCCCGGTAAGATTGATCAGGACGATGAGGGCGCCGGAACCGGTCAAGAGCAGGGTGGTACGCCAGACCTGGTCGCGCAGGGGACCCGCGTCGAAATCCACATAGAGGATGCCGTTGACCGGATGATCCCCCAGGGGGCCAAGGCATTCCTGACACGACGCCTGGTTGGCGACCGGGTTGATGGTGCGCAGTACCCAGCCCAACCCGGGGACACTCGTCAGCTCGGTCACGGGTTGATCGGGATCGAGCGCGGGAACGGGCAGCCATTCGCCCAGCCAGGCCGGATCGCTGGCGAATCGCACCTCGCCGCCGTAGTTGACGATCCTGACACCCAGGACCCCCGGGGCCTGGCCCAGGCGATTGACGATCTCCCGCAAGCCGTCCAGGTCACCCTTAAGCATGGCGTTTTCGAGCGAGGTCCGCAGCAGCCGCGTCACCTGAGCCGCCGCCGCGGACCGTTCGGACTGGAGTTCCCGCTGGTAGAGGCCGACAAAGATCAGCAAAAAGATTAGGGAACTGACCAGGAGACCCACCGCCGTACCGATGGCGAATTTCCGATTCAACCCCCCTTGCTGCCACCACATACGTCACTCCGCGGGCGGACCCCATCAGACCTGGCCGTGTGCCGGTTGGAGGCCAAGGGTGCTGACCTCCCGGCTGCTGGAGCCATTCTGGCAAATTACGCGCCAGGCGGCGACCGCTTCTTGGCTTCAAAAAATCATCACCACCACCGCCGCCGCGACCGGCGATAGGTACCGGGCTGCGACAACCTGACACGGCTACCTTCCCCCCAGCGTGAACCTTGTCCTGTCCCTGGGGCTGAGCCCTAGCCAGGATTTGCCCCCCTTTCCGCCCTAGGCTGACAAACTGTCAGCCAGCCGCCGTCGCTTGTGGTGGGTCGCCAGCCGGTGTTAGCCTCCACCGGTGGCGGGACCATGACCTGAACCGCCGCAAAGCCCGTCAGGCGTGGCCCGGAGGCTGGTGGTCACCCGGTCATGTCCCGACGCCCAAGGTCTGGGCATAAAACATGCAAGCCCGTATTTAGGTCGGCCCGCGGGCCTGAACCTGCCTAACTTCAGCCACGTAGTGGAGGAATCCGCCGGAACCCCGAGCGTCCCTCCCGGGAGATTGAGTGATGATGCGCCTGACAGCCCTTTCCGCCATGCTCATGGCTGGCGTCACCCTTGGACCCAGCGGCGTGGCCAACGCCTATCCGGTCGCCGGTCTCGCCCCATATCAACGGCCCACCGGCGCCCCGGTCATCACCCATGTGAGCCACGGTCCGCCCTGGTATGCCGCTGCCCTGACCGGAGTCACTCCGCCTTATCCACCCAGCTTGCGTTTTCTCGAGGATCAAGGCAACTGGTACACCCCCTTCAACCGGCCCGGCATGTTGCCTCCTTACGACATTCGCGGCTGGCATCGCTAGATCCACCCTCCCACCCCAGCCTCGGCGGCCCAGGACCAGGTTCACCCGGGGCCGTGCCGCCCGCCGGCTGCCCTTCGGATAACCGCCATGGTCACCGCCGCCTCAGCCCACTCCAGCACGGACCTCAGCACCCTGCCAGCCCTCTGCCAGATCGTGCGGGAGGATCTCCTCCTCCTCGCCCTCCTCCAGGACCGGGAACTGGAGGCCGAGACGCTCCACAACCTGCGGCGCGAGGTGGACGAACTCCTGGGCCTGCGGCTGACAACCCCCCCCGCCCGGGAGGCCCTGGCCCTTCTGCGTCAGGGTCTCGACGACATTCCCCAGACCCCGGACGCCCAGACCCTGGATATCCTGGCCGCCGAATTCGCCGACATCTACCTCAACCATCACCTCCAGGCCTCGCCCGGCGAATCCGTGTGGCTGGACGAGGATGGGCTCATCATGCAAGAGCCCATGTTCCAGTTGCGTGGCTGGTACCAGCGCCACGGCCTGCAAGTGAGGAACTGGCGCCTGCGCACGGATGATCACCTGGTAACCCAGTTACAATTTATCGGTTTTCTGCTGGAGGGCGAGGCCAGCCCCGAGCGTTTGGAGGAGATTGGCCGTTTTCTGGACGAACACCTGCTACGCTGGATCGGTGCCTTCGGTGAGCGGGTCGGGAACCGTTGCCAGACCCGTTTTTACGCCGGCCTGACCCGCCTCACCGCCGCTTATCTAGAGGAATTCCGCGATCTGATCGCGCTGATCCTCGGCGTCCCACGCCCCAGCCCCGAGGAGATCGCCGAGCGAATGCGTCCGCCGCGGGATATCCTCGGGCTGCCAGTAGCGGGCCCCGCCTTCCCCGCCGCCGTCAACGAGGGGCCCGGCTGGTAATCCTATGGGGGAGGAGCGGCTGCCGCTGACCCCCGCGACGGCGATGATCCCCGATGTCATCGCCGCCCGCTGCGTTCACAGCATCATCACCCAGGCCCGTTGTCGGGCCTGCGCCGGAGCCTGTCCCCAGAGTGCCTGGGTGATCGATGACGAACGCCTCGGCATCGACGCCAATCGCTGCGACGGCTGCGAGCTCTGCGTTCCCGCCTGTCCCCAGGCTGCCATCGTCGCGCGCTTTAGCCCCGCACCGCGCCGGACGCGGCAGGGCCTGCTGGCCTTCGCCGCCTGCGAGCGGGCGGGGGTGCGCGACGCGGATACGCCCATCATGCCTTGTCTCCATGCCCTGGGTAGCCGTGAACTGCTGCGGCTTGCGCGCGCGGGGGTCGACCGGCTGGTGACCGCCCGTGGGGCCTGCGACCAGTGTCCGCGGGGCCAGGGTGAGCAGCTCGGCGATTGCCTCCTCGCCGTTAATCAGCTCCTGAAGGCACGCCAACTGGCCTGCCTGGTCCATGAAGAGTTGGCGCCCCCGACCTGGGAGGACGCCTGGCGCTCGGCCCAGGACCCGGCCAATGACCAGCGCCTCAGCCGCCGCGGCTTCTTTCTTCAGGCCATCAGGGTACCGGTCCAGCGCCTCCGGGAGCGGCTGATGGAAGACGAAGATCAGGGCCTGCCGCCGGGACGCCTGCTCCCCCCGGCGGCGCCAGGCGAGCCCGTGCCCCTGGCGCCGCAACTCGAGACCCTGCTCTGCACCGGCTGCGATGCCTGCGTGCGTCTCTGCCCCCAGGGTGCCCTGGGATTGGAAAGGGCGGAGGGGCTAGGGCAGGCCTATGTCATTGACGCCGCGTCCTGTAGTGGCTGCGGCATCTGTATCGACGTCTGCGCCACCGGGGCTGTGAGTCTGCTGCGCTGGCAGCCGCCACCCCTGGATAGGTTGCCCCTGGTCACTCAGCGATGCCGAGCCTGCGGCGTGAACTTTCATTTGCCCCGCTGGCCCCAGGACCCACCCCAGCCAGACCGCGAGGCCCCTACGCGGCGGCACCGGCAACCCCTCTGCCCCATTTGCTTTCGGGCTGATCACGCCCAAAGGCTGTTTCAGGTATTGCCCGGATGACCAGCGGTGCCACTCTTCGTCCAAGGTGGGGCGGAGACGGACCCCTTGCCCACTGACAGATTGTCATCCACGCTACCATTTGAAATTTCTATAAGCGTATAAAACCACTCGTCGGATGCCTGACATTATGTCAGCATCAGGGTCGGGTTGAGGCGGTGTCGGGACCGCCCCCAAGCGAAGATCCCTGCACTGGCCCCGGGTCCCTCTCTTCTGGCAAGGTTCATGCTATGGGCTCTTAAGGATAGCGACGATCCCCGTGCCATGGGGGCCTTAGGAATGGGCGCCATCCCCGGGGGATGGGGTTAAATCGAGTCAGCCTGGACAAACTCGCGAGATCGTCCTCTTCCTTTGCTGTCGATCAATTTTCCAAGAATTAACACCTATATGTGCCCGGTTTTCCTTGTTAGCCTTAGGAATCAAGGTGGCGGGGGATCGATTAGCAGCCTTGAGCGCCTGAAGCACCGACGCGAGTCTAGTGTCCATTAGCCGCCGGGACCCCTGGGCGGATGGACTCAAGCACCGCCGACGCTCAGCGATCAGCAACCCGAGGATCAATGACAGGAGCCGCGGTATGTACCGAGCCAAATCTCTACTTGTTTTCACCACCCTCCTCGGCGGGCTTCTGGCCAGCGCCCAGGGCTTGGCCACAGCACCGCCCAGCTACCAGCAGGCACGGTGGGATCCCATCCATTTCAAGCCGGCCATCGACTCCGCCACCGACGAGCAGTGCCTGGCCTGCCACAAGGAGGTCCTCGAACCCAGCGTCAGCCCCCAGTCCCCCGCCGGGGTCAAGACCCCCGAGACCCTGGCCTGGTATCAGACCCTCAGCACATATGCCGGCGACCAGGAGACCTTTCACCGCCGGCACCTGGTGACCCCCCTGGCCCAGGAACTCATGGCCATGAAGTGCACTACCTGCCACCAGGGCAATGACCCCCGGGAGGAGACGGCCAATTCCTCAGCCAATGGCATCTCGGACCTGATCCAGCGTAAGCACGTCAACCCCGACATCTGCCTCATGTGCCACGGCCAGTTCCCCTGGCAGAACATGGCTGGCCTGCCTGGTCCCTGGAGCGAGTTCGGCAATATCTTCCAGGACAACTGCAATACCGCCTGCCATGGGGCCGTCTTCCGCACCGTGCGCCATCAGGTTAACTATTTGAAGCCGGAGGCTATCGAAAAGGCTGGCAGCGAGAACGGCGATGTCTGCTATGGCTGCCATGGCGGCCGGAGCTGGTACCGCATCTCCTTCCCTTACCCACGCCACGCCTGGCCGACCATGCCCCCGGGGACCCCGGATTGGGCCAAAGACCGTCCGTCCACGTCCGAGGCGCGCTTCCTGGAAGGCGTCAAGGCACCGGCAGCGAAGCAATAGGCCGAGGAACATCACGATGACTGACAAGACCCCAACCCCAGACCTCGACATCGACCTGGACCTCGCCTCGCGCCTCAATCTCAGCCGCCGCGGCTTCCTTAAGACCACCGCCGTGGGCGCCATGGCCGTAGGCGCCGGTGGCCTGCTCAAGACCGAGGAGGCCCAGGCCTTCGCCTACGAGCCCTACCCGCGCGACGATGAACTCCAGACGGTAGTCACAAGCTGCGCCCACAACTGTGGCTCCCGCCACGCCCTCGTCGCCCACAAGAAAGGCGACGTCATCGTCCGCCTGTCGACGGATGACGGCCGCTATCAGAAAGACGGCTTCTTCGGCAAGGACACCGAGGAAGAGCCCCAGTTGCGCGCCTGCCTGCGTGGCCGTTCCTACCGCCAGCGCCTCTATTCCGCCGAGCGCCTGCTCTACCCCATGATGCGGGTCGGCGAGCGGGGCGAGGGTAAGTTCAAGCGCGTCTCCTGGGATGAGGCCCTGAACTTCATCGCCATGAAGATGCTAGCGATCAAGAACACCTACGGCCCCACCGCCTTGGTCGACCAGAGCTATGCGGGGGCCTCTTATGGCGTCCTGCACAAGTCCGACCAAATCGAGGGCCTGCTGGGCCGCTTCCTCGGCATGTTCGGCTGCCGCACCAGCTCCTGGTCGGTACCCTCCTACCAGGGCACCACCACCAGCTCGCGCTGGACCTTCGGCACCATCGAGGACGGCAACGAGGACGACGCCTTCGCCCACTCCAAGCTGATTATCATGTGGGGCTGGAACCCGGCCTACACCTTCCACGGCGGCAATACCTTCTACTACATGCGCCTGGCCAAGCAACGCGGTTGCAAGTTCGTCCTGGTCGATCCCCAGTACACCGACTCCGCCGCCGTCTATGACGCCTGGTGGATTCCCATCCGTCCCAATACCGATGCCGCCATGATGGCCGGCATGGCCCATTACATCTTCACCAACAACCTCCAGGATCAGGCCTTCATCGACAAGTTCTGCCAGGGCATGGACGCGGGCACCATGCCGGACTGGGCCAAGGACACCCCCAATGGCAAGGAAAACTTCAAGGACTACATCCTCGGCACCTACGACGGCACCCCCAAGACCCCGGAGTGGGCCGCCGCGATCTGCGGCGTCAGCGCGGCGGACATCATCGAGTTGGCGGAGATGTACGCCAAGACCAAGCCCGCCGCCCTCAAGGCCTCCTGGTCGCCGGGCCGCAATGCCTTTGGTGAGCAGTACAACCGCATGGCGGCGGCCCTCCAGGCCATGACCGGCAACATCGGCGTCCTGGGCGGCTGCGCCGAGGGCGTCGGCAAGGCCTGGCACCCGGAGGCGGTGGCCTACCCTTATGACGAATGGGCCAACGTCTGGTTTGCCTCCATCAAGTCCGACCGCTGGGCACACATCGTCCTCAATTACCCCAACGTCAAGCGTGAGGAGGTCGGCCTCTGGCCGCGCAACGACCAGCTTGATGGCGTCATCCCCAACATCAAGGGCATCTTCTGGCAAGGCTCCAACTGGTTCAACCAGTTGACCAACATCAACAAAGAGATCGAGGCGATCAAGAAGCTGGAACTGGTGGTCTGCATGGATTCCACCATCACCCCCTCCGGCCTCTACGCCGACATCCTACTGCCGGTGGCGACCCACTTCGAACGTCACGATGTCGCCCTGCCCTGGTATAAGGGCCACTACTACATCCACCGGCCTAAGGTCATCGAGCCCATGGGCGAATCCAGGACGGATTTCCAGATCTTCACCGAGCTGGCCTACCGCATCGGCGAGTTGGACCCCCAGGGCTATGGGATGTTCGGCAAGCTCTACAACCCCAAGGCCGACCGGAGTTACTTCCTCAACCCCGACGCCGTGGACGAGGCCTACCTGACGGACTGGTGGAACAACCGTGTCATGCATCACCACCACATCGACATGACGTGGGAGGAGTTCAAAGGCCACGGTATCTACAAGTTCCTGCTCAAGGAACCCCATGTCGGCTTCCGCGCCCAGATCGAACAAGGGGTGCCCTTCCAGACTCCCTCCGGCAAGATCGAGATCCTGGTCAACGAACTGGCCTGGGTCCAGGACTGGACCAAGACCAAATACGGCGAGCATGTGCCCTCCATCCCCAAGTGGATCGAGCCCTGGGAGTCCCTCAACAGCGCCAAGACCAAGGACTATCCCTTCCACCTGGTCTCGCCGCACCCCCGGTGGCGCACCCACTCCATCTTCAACAACTGCGCCTGGCTGCGGGAGACCTACGATCAGGAGTGCACTCTCAACGCCAGTGACGCCAAGAAACTGGGCATCAAGACTGGCGACACCGTGGAGCTGTGGAACGAGCGTGGCAAGGTGGTGGTGCCGGCCTACGTCACCGAGCGCTGCATGCCTGGCGTGCTGGTCCTCCACGAAGGGGCCTGGCTGGACCTGGATGAGAACGGGGTGGACCGGTCCGGTAACCCGGATTTCCTCACCCTCGACGCCCCCAGCCCCGCCGGGGCCTTCGCCTACAACACGGTGCTGTGCAACGTCGCCAAGAGCGACCTGGAGCATCGTCCGGGATGGGACAAATTGGCCACCGCCCGCTCGCACGTCTTCCGGCGCGAGCACCGGCGCGAGCTCTAATCGCAGCGCGGAGTGACAGACCCCATGGCTAACGAAAAAGATACCGCCACTATCAAGACCGCCGTCGAGCGCAAGAAGCGGGAGGTCTATACCCCGGTCGTGCCCGAGATGCAGCTCGGCTTCATCCACAACAACGTCGACTGCATCGGCTGCCGCGCCTGCGAGATCGCCTGCAAGGACAAGAACGGCCTACCGGCCGGGCCGCGCTTCCGGCGCGTCCAGTACGTGGAGGGCGGCACCTTTCCGGAGGTGTTCGCCTACAAGGTCAACGTCTCCTGCAACCACTGCGCGGAGCCGGCCTGCCTGCCGACCTGCCCCACCGGGGCCATCTGGAAGCGCAAGGACAACGGCATCGTCGACATCGACTCGACCCTGTGCATCGGCTGCCGCCGCTGCGAGGCCGCCTGCCCCTATGGCGCTCCCCAGTTCATCCCCGAGCTCAATATCGTCGGCAAGTGCAACCTCTGCGTGGACGAGATCGAGGCCGGCCGCAAGCCTTACTGCGTCATGGCCTGCATGATGCGCACCCTGGACATCGGCCCCATCGACAAGCTCCGGGAGGGCACCTGGGAGACCAAGGCATTAGGTCCCAACGAGAAACCGGTGCGGGCGGTGAAGAACTTCGCCAACCCGGAACTGACCAAGCCGTCCATCGTGTTCGTGGTGCACGACAAGGGGAAGGTCTAGCCCGGAGTTGGCCGGGAACCTGACTCCTGACCAGCAGCACGCCCCTATCGCCAGGATCCAACGCCCCGGCACCCTATCGCGGCCCCAAGGATGGGGCATCCTTCTCCGCTGGGGGATAATCAACAAGAGAAGGTCAGCGCAAGGAGACGGATGATCTCCTGAGAAAAACATGGGGCAGGATGCCCCCCTTTTTTTGCCCTGGATTTGACTTTCTATCCAGTCGGTTCGCGCTCAGGTCCCCCGAACTGAAGGAGACCAGTGCATCCCCGGTTCGATCTGGGCGCCGAAGTCGACGTGGACCCGCGCACAGGCCTTCGGGGGCTGTCAGGTGCTGGCGCCCGGCTGGGTAACCGTGGCGAAATCGAGGTGATAAGGCACCAGTGCCATCGGCTCGCCCGCGAAATGACGCCACAGGTCATCATAGGTGCGCCCGGTCAGGGGATGGATCTCCTCCCCCGCCAAGTCAGCCAGGGGCTTGAGGACGAAGGCAAAACGCAGGATCTCGTCCCGGGGCAGCTCATAGCCGTCGATCACCCCCACGACCGCGCCGTAGGTTAGCAGGTCGAGATCCAGGGTCCGTGGCGCGAATTTCTCGGCGCCCCGTACCCGACCGGCGACGTCCTCGATGGCCTGCAGCCGGGCCCGCACCTCCACCACGGACTCAGAGGTGACAAAGCCCGCCACCAGATTGAGAAAGGGCGCCCCGGAAAAGCCCACGGCGGCACACTCGTAGACGGGCGACAGGCGCAGGTCACCATAGGCCTGACGTAACTCACGCACGGCTAACCCCAGGGAGGCCTCCCGCGCTTGGTTGCTGCCCAGGCTGACCCAGACCCTAGGCATCGCCGGCTGCCGACAGCGGCCTCGTCGCAGCCCAGGTCCCGCGCTCGATGATGACCCCCACGTCCGTGGCATCGGTCACCGCGCCGATTTTGTTGACGCTCAGGCGCAACCAGGGGATGCCAAATTCCTCCCGCAGCAGGGCCGCGCAGCGTTCTGCCAGGGTCTCGACCAGCTCGAAGCGGCTCCCTTCCACGAATTCCTTGAGGCGCTTGGCCACTCGTTTGTAATCCAGGGCATCCTCGATGCGGTCAGTGGCCGCGCCCTTGGCGACATCCGCGCCCATTTCCAGATCCAGAATCACCGGCTGCTTGATCTGCTTTTCCCAATCGTAGATGCCGATGGTAGTCTCGATGCGCAGGCCACGCAGAAACACGATATCCATGCACGCTCCCCTTCTGTCAGCATATGGCTTAGACGGTCTTCCCCCTCATGGTAGGGAACTGGACGCCGATTACAACCCTGGCGAGGGCGGGCCTCAGGCTTGGCAGTCCCAGCAGTCCCAGCAGTCCCAGCAGACTCATCAGCCCGACCAGACCCCCCTGACCCCCCAGACTCACTCGTCTCGCCAGCTTCAGCAAGCTCAACAGCCTCAGCGGGCTCACCTGGCTCCCGGCGACCTGGCCCAACTCGCCCGGGACATCAAGCGCTGGGGCCAGGTGCTGGGTTTCCAGCGCCTGGGCATCGCCGGCATCGACCTGCGGGAGGATGAGGCCCGCCTGCTGACCTGGCTCGCCCAGGGACGACAGGGGGACATGGCCTACATGGCCCGGCATGGTTTGCGCCGGTCCCGGCCGGCGGAGCTGGTCCCCGGCACGCTGAGCGTCGTCTCGGTGGGTATGAACTATCTGCCCGAGCCCCAGGCGCGGAGTCATGACCTCCTGGCGGACCCGTCGGCTGCCTTCATCTCCCGCTATGCCCTGGGCCGGGACTATCACAAGCTGCTCCGGCAGCGCCTCCAGCGCCTGGCGGACCGCGTTAGCGCCCGTATCGGTCACTTCGGCTACCGCGCCTTCGTCGATTCCGCCCCGGTACTGGAGAAGGCCCTCGCCCAACGGGCGGGCCTGGGGTGGATCGGCAAGCACACCAACCTGATCGACCCCCGGGCTGGCTCCTGGTTCTTCCTCGGTGAACTCTTCGTCGACCTGCCCCTGCCGCCCGATACCCCGACGACGAATCACTGCGGCCGCTGCCAGGCCTGCCTGGCCGCCTGTCCCACCGGCGCCATCCTTGCCCCCTACGAGCTGGATGCCCGGCTGTGCATCTCCTACCTGACCATCGAGCTCCAGGGACCCATCCCGGAACCCCTGCGTCCACTGATCGGCAACCGCGTCTATGGCTGCGATGACTGCCAGCTGGTCTGCCCCTGGAACCGCTTCGCCCGCCTGACGGCGGAGGGGAATTTTCACCCCCGCCAGGGCCTGGACACCGCCACCCTGCTCGACCTCTTCGCCTGGGACGAGGCCGGGTTCCTGCGCCGCACCGAGGGCAGCGCCATCCGTCGCCTAGGCCACCCGCGCTGGTTGCGGAACCTGGCCGTGGCCTTGGGCAACGCCCGCCCCGCCGCCGCCATCCGCCAGGCCCTGGCGGCGCAGATTGACCATCCCAGCGAACTGGTACGGGAGCATGTTACTTGGGCCTTGCGCCAGCAGGGGGTTTGCCAGGGCGGACCGTGACAAGTCCTCAGAAACGCAGCAAGTGCTCCCGATAGTGCCGCAATTCGGCGATGGACTCACGGATGTCCTCTAGGGCCAGGTGGGCCGACTCCTTCTTGAAGGCCTCAGCCACCGCCGGCGCCCAGCGCTGGGCAAGGATCTTCACCGTGCTCACGTCCAGGTTGCGATAGTGGAACCAGGCCTCGAGCCGGGGCATGGCGCGGGCGAGAAAGCGCCGATCCTGGCAGATGCTGTTGCCACAGAGGGGCGACTTGCCCGCCGGGACCCACTGGTTGAGGAAGCGCAGGGTCTCCACCTCCGCCGCCGTCGTGTCGAGTTGGCTGGCGCGCACCCGTGCCAGCAGACCCGAGGCCCCATGGTGCTGCTGATTCCAGTCGTCCATGGCCGCCAGGACCACCTCCGGCTGGTGGATGGCCAGGACCGGGCCCTCGGCCAGGACATTGAGCTGGGTATCCGTGACCAGGGTGGCGATCTCGAGGATATGGTCCGTGGCCGGCTCCAGTCCGGTCATCTCCAAGTCCAGCCAGACCAGATGGGTCTCGTTGGATTTAATCGTGTCTTGCATCGTCGGGAAACTGACCTCAGTCTATGCCATAGCCCCGGCATAATAGCCCTTAATCCGATCCTCACGTAATCCGACCCTCACGGAGATTCCCGATGGCCCCACGTCCTTTATCAGGCCCCTCATCACACCCCTCACCCCGGCGCTGGCCCCGCCTCACCCTGGTCACGCTCTGCCTCCTCGCCCTGTTCCTCCCGGCCCTGGCGAGCGCGGAGGATACGGATATCGGCGAGCTTTACCAGTTCAACTGCACCTCCTGCCACGGGGCCGAGGTCTATACCCGCAGCGACCGCAAGGTAACCTCGCCGGAGGCACTGGAACGTCAGGTCCGGCGCTGCGAATCGACCCTGAGCCTCAAATGGTTCGACGACGACATCGTCGCCATGGCCAATTATCTGAATACCCATTACTACAAGTTCACGCCCTGATGCCGGTCCGCCGGCTCTCGGAGCGTCAGAAGGCGCGCATCCACCAGATCCAGGATCAGCGCCGCCTGCGTCTGGACCAGCGGGCCCTGGATGCCCTGACCCAGGCTGAGATCGACCAGCCCCAACAGGGCCTGGTCGTTATTCGCCACGGGGCAGACCTGGCGGTGGAGGATCAGGAGGGACGGGTCTGGCATTGTCTGGCCCGGCAGAACATCGGCCACCCGGTGTGCGGCGATCACGTAGTGTGGCAGGCCACGGGACCCGACCGGGGGGTGGTCACCGCCATCCAGGCGCGTACCAGCCGCCTCGCCCGCCCGGACTACAGTGGCCGCACCAAGCCCCTAGCGGCTAACCTGACGCAACTGGTGGTGGTCCTCGCCCCCCAGCCCGAACCCAGTACCTATCTGCTGGATCAGTACCTGGCCGCTGCGGAAGGGATGGGGGTCGCGGCCCTGATCGCCTGCAACAAGACCGATCTGCTGGCGGCACCGGCGCGGGAGGCTCTGGCGGAGCGGCTGGCCCCCTATCCCCGCATCGGCTACCCCCTCGTCTGGCTGAGCCTCCTCGGGGGCGAGGGCCTGGCACCCCTGGCGGAGCGACTCGCGGGGGAGGCCAGCATTCTGGTGGGCCAGTCCGGGGTCGGCAAATCCTCCCTGGTCAAGGCCCTACTGCCAGACCTGGAGATTCAGATCGGGCGGCTATCCCAGGCCACCGGCTTGGGCCGCCATACCACCTCCGCCGCCAGTTGCTACCGACTCCCTCGCGGGGGCTACCTGATTGACTCCCCCGGGGTGCGCAGTTTCCGCCTGAGCCTGGACGACCCGGGCGAGTTGGTGAGCGGCTTTCGCGAGATCGCCCCCCTCATCGGCCACTGCCGCTTCGCCAATTGTCGCCATGACCGCGAACCAGGCTGCGCCCTCAAGACGGCGATTGCCGCAGGGGAACTGCACCCGGAGCGCCTGGCCAATTTCCTGCACCTGGCCGCCGCCCTGGAGCGGTCCGGCAAACGCTACTAACTGTCACGAGGCGGTAGGACAGATCCCTGATAATGAAAGATATTCCCGTGAATTTCACGCTAACCGTCATAATGCGACAGGCCACACCCCTGATCATGAAGGACTTTCCTGTGACTTTCACGCCCATCCAACATGAGGAGGCACCATGGCCTACTGGCTGATGAAATCCGAACCCGATGTCTTTGGCATCGACCACCTGGTTGCCGTTCCCAACCAGACCGAGCCCTGGGACGGGGTGCGCAACTATCAGGCGCGCAACATGATGCGCGACGAGATGCGGCTGGGTGACCAGATCTTCTTCTACCATTCCAACTGCGCGGAGCCGGGCATCGTCGGCCTGATGGAGGTGGCCCGGGAGGCCTACCCGGACCATACCGCCTTCGACCCCGAGGCCAAGTATTACGACCCGAAGAGCGACCCGGCCAAACCGCGCTGGTTCATGGTGGAGGTGCGCTACGTGCGCCACCTCAAGCGCCTGATCAGCCTCGCCGAGCTCAAGACCCATGCCGAGGGCCCCTTGGCCGGCATGCCCCTGGTGCGCCAGGGCAACCGGCTGTCGGTGATGCCGGTAACGCCCGCGCAATGGGACTTCATCCTCTCCCTGGAGTGATCGGTCCCCGAACTGTTCTAACGGGCTTAGAAAGCTCAATCCGTTGGTTCTTATACTCCCTCCCCCCTGGCGGGGGAGGGCTGGGGAGAGGGGGTGTGAACGGGTACCCCTTAAGAATAGCGGGGCCCAATCCTACCGATCGGAATCGGGCCCGCTTTTGAGCTAAAGGAGCCTGACCACCGCCTCCCGCTGCAACCCGAGGGCCTGAACGCCCAGCTTGATGGCCTGTTCCGCGAAGGTATCCAGATCACCCCAGCGATCACCGCTATCCATGACCTCCGACAGGGCCTCGGATATAAGCCGCAGGCGATATCGGCCCTGTTCCACCTCCCGGGGCGGGGTGATCTCAGCGCAGACATAGAGCGTCGGCTCTCGCTGCCCCAGCGGGACGAAGGCCAGAAGATAGCGAAAGGCACGGGCATCGCCGCTCTCGACCTCCCCCAGGAGGGTGGCGCCATGGTCGCCGATCTGATAACGGCGCTTGGGAATGGCGGTACGGATGATGGGTTTGTCCTGCATGGTGGTACCCCTGATGGCGATGGCCTGGAATTGGTGGCGGCTGCTGGAAATCCAAAGCCTCCCTGGGCATGGCCTGGTCCGTAGATCAGCAAACTCATGGTTTAACCAGTGCCCTCTCTTCGCAAATCAGGGTCTGTGCGGTGGGAAAGAGGGGATCTGGCGGTTGATAACCAGATCTGTTGGGGTACCGACAAGGGTTCTGCCAGGGCCGGCAGTCGCCCGGCGGGGTGATGAAAATCCGGAGCGGCAGCCGGGTGGCACAAGGCCCAGTAGCTCAGCCTGCCCTCCCTGTCCTCCACGACCGCCGTCAATCCCAGGTCCCAATCCCTTCCCGCTGTAATTTCGGGCAAAAGCGCGGCCGGAACCTGGGCACGCAGACGCCAAAAGTGCCGGCGGCGCTGACAATGACAGCTTGGCGCATCCGCTGGATCGGTCACCGCGGGCGGCGCCAGAGGGGCGCGGTAGTCGGAAAAGGCATAGAGCGCCCACTGGCCCGAGGGCGCAAAGTTGAACTCCCGGTAGCCGGTCTCCCCCCGGATGCCGACGAAGGCCTCGCAGCAGGTATGACGCCAGAGCCCGTCGACGCGGATCGGCGCCGCCCGGGGAGGGATGATCAATGCCCGACGCGGCGCCAGCAACCGGTAATCCAAGATCAGGCCGCCATGCTCGCCCCAGGTCCAGCGCACCCGCAGGCTACAGTCTGGTGGCGCGGGTGTGGTGGGATGAGGCACCAGGGCTAGCCAAGGCCACGGCTCATGATCTGACCCGCCATGACGGCGGCTAAGCCTTTTATGACTGCCGCCTGACCTTGTTTCGCTGGCCACCCGTTTTTCATCATCGGACATCCTGTCAACACCGGACCCACTCTGCTGGATTGGCGCCTCCTCCCGAGTCCAGGTCACCGCAGTCACCCGCCGCCTTGACGCCAGCCGCCTGGCCACCCACTTCTTGCTCATCCGCGATCAGATCCTCAGGAGAAAAGGCCATGACTACCGTCACCAATGCCGCCGCCAATCTGGAGGCCCTGCTAGTGAAAGGGCCCGACACGGCCCTGCTCCGTTACAGCCTGGGCAACGAATATCTCAAACAAGGCGATCTGGACCGGGCGATCGAACACCTGGCCGGCGCCACCCGCCTTGATCCGCGCTATTCCGCCGCCTGGAAGCTCCACGGCAAGGCCCTCCAGGCCGCCGGCCGAGCGGCCGAGGCCATTGCCATCCTCGAACAGGGTATCCAGGTCGCCGAGGAGCGGGGCGACATCCAGGCCGCCAAAGAGATGGGGGTCTTCCGCCGGCGCGCCCAAAAGGAACTGGAGGCCGCCCAATGAACGGCGCCGCCCTGATGGCGGCCGTGAGCAGAGGCCCATGACCCAGAGGAATCCATCGATCAGGGCTGTAACAGGTGATTGACTCAGTCGAGCAACCACCACTGCGCCGCCCCCGTCAGCCGGTCGATCCAGATTTGCAGCTCCGCGTATTCCGGCAGGACCTCTAAGGGGCTAGGATCATCGGCGCACTGACAACCGCCGATGAGACTGGCGAACAGCAGACCAACCCGCGCCTGTAAACAGTCCTCCCCTTCCCCAGTGGTCAGCACCAGCACCCGCACCGGCTCCACCGCGACTTGGTTACCCCGGGCCATGGCCTCGCGCAAGGGCAGTAGCCCAGGATCGAGTTGTTCCAGCTCCTGCTTCAGGACGGCCTCCCGCTGGGGGCCAGACCAGGCCGCCAGCGTCAGGGGGAGATGGACGGTAGGCATATCGTTCTCAGGCATCGCGCGTGCGGATGGGGGTAGCTCAGCAGGCCCGCCACACCAGACGTTCCACCCCCAAGGCCACCACGGCGAAGGCGCGCAGGTCCTTCAGGCCATGGCGTTCACGCAGGGTGGCGCCATAGTACGCGGCCTGGGCGGCGCCCTCATCGAGCTTGGCCGCCACCGCAGGCAGGGCGGCCAGGGTCTCGCGGGATTGGCCACGGACCTGCTCGCCCGTAAGCCCCAACTCCTTCAGCCCCAGGTATTTGAACTCCAGCAACAGGTCCAGGGCCTGGAAGCGGCGCATGTCCGGGCGCAGGATCAGGGCCAGATCGGCATAGCCCCGCGCGGTCTCCAGCTCCGAGACCGCCATGTAGAGCCGGTCGTCGAACAGCAAGGTGAGAAAGGCGAACTTCACCAGCAGTTCGTTACTCCAGCGGTAATCGCGGTTGGAGAGCACGGCGAAATAGCCGGCCTCGATGAAGTCGCAGAGCGGGGTGGGATCAGCGCGCAGATATAGGGTTTCGGCGGCGCGTTGCCCGACCTCGCGCTGGGGGGAGACGGGCAGCCAGCGCTCGCGCAGACGCTCCACGTAGAGCCCCCGGGCTACCAGGTTGGGGATGCGCAGCACCAGCTTGGCCAGGATTCCCTCACCGGCCAGGGTGAGGATGCCGAAGAAATACAAGAGGGAGGCCATGAAGGGCTGATCCTTGATCGCACGCAGCACATCCTCCACCCCAAAGCGTTGCACCAGCTCCGGGATCAGCACCCGATCGTCGCCGCTCAAGGCCTCGATGAGCAGATCCTCCCCTTGGGGCAGGCGGGCGATGTACAGCAGCTTGTTACGATCCATGGCCAGGTTCTCGTCGAGCATCCGCCGCGGATACTGGCCTTGCTGGCCCAGCGCCTTGAGAAAATAGAGGCTCAGGGTCGGGTTATAGAGACTCTCGCTGGCGTCCTCGCTGAAACGGTAGCCGTTGTAGAAGGTGCGCATGGTGGCCAGCGCCTCGGCCGGTGACCAGGGAGCGCCTTCAGCGGACAAACGCGTTAGGAGTGTTTCGACCTCGACCGCGGTGAAACCGCAAAGATCGTTGAATTGCGGGAGCAGATAGATGTTCTCGCCGACGTTGTAGCCACTGGTCATGTCGCTGAGCACGATGGGCGAGACGCCGGTGATGAAGACCCGGTCCAGCCCCAGGCCGCCGGCAGCGGCCTTCACCGCCTTGAACACCGTCTTCAGCAGCCCTTCGCCGTAGAGTAAGGCCTCATAGCGATCGCGACTGCCGTCGCGATCGGCCATCAGCACCTCATTGGCGAAGTTGTCATATTCGTCGATGAACAGGTAGAGCTTATGGGGGGTCTGGGAGACCGCCGACAGGGCCGACTCCCAGGAGGAAAGGGCATTGTCAGGCTGGATGACGATGGGTGAAGTGAAGTGCGGCGCATAACGCTGCCGGAAGGCGCTGACGCGGTCATTGAGATGCTGATGTAAAGCCGCCTCGATATCGGTTACCTCGCCGTGGGCCTGCACCAGGGAGAAGTCCCACTTCATCACGAAGTACTGATTGCGCAGCGCGGTCGGCGCGCGACCCACGGCGAGATGGCCGAACAGCGTCTCGAACCGATCGGCCCGGTTCAGATCGTAGTAGTGCTCCAGCATCGATAGCAGCAGGCTCTTGCCGAAGCGACGTGGACGCAAAAAGATCAGTTGCTTCCCTGCCTGCTCCAAGGAGGCGATGCGGTCGGTGCGGTCCTGATACCAATACCCCTCCTGGATCAGGGTGCCAAAGTCGCTCAGACCATAGGGGAATTTCATGACTGTTTCAGGCGCCTCGTTCGATCGAACATCCAGCCGTCCAGAGAGGCAACCGTTCAGCCCCCTCTCCCCAACCCTTCCCCGCCAGGGGGGAGGGGGGAAGAGAATCAGTAGCTTGGGCTGCCTGAGCCCTCCTGGGGTGCAAGGGATCTGAACGAAAAACCAGAGAGTTGCGAAGCAGTCTAGCAAAAACCTGACGGCAAAGACCGTGCGTTGGACCCTCGCCCCTCGCCCCTCGCCCTCGCCCTCGCCCCTCGCCCTCGCCCTCGCCCCTCGCCACTTCGCCTGTTGGGGGAACGGGGCTTCCGTCAATAACCGGTCATCTCCAGATAACCCCGACCGATCTCCCGCTCTCCCGCCAGAAGCCGGACCGCGCCCTCCCAGTAGACAACGCCGGTGGAACGGCGACCATCCAGCTCCTGATCGTCCATCACCGGCTGCAACCGCCAGTTTTCCCCCGCGATAGCCAGCTCCCAGGTGACGGGATAGGTCTTGCCGGTGCGCGGCGACCGCCAGAGGCGCCCCGGGCGGAAGCGCACCTCCCCCGGCACCAGGGCCCGGGGCTGGCCCCCGGGCGCCACCAGGGTGCCTGCCGTCCAGAGGGCGCCGCCCTCCCGATGGCGCATCTGAAATGCCATCAGGGAGCCACCGTCATGGAGATTGATCCCGATCCAGTCCCAACCGGTGGCCTCGGGGGACAACAGCTCGCTGGACCATTCGTGGTCCAGCCATGCCCGGCCACTCACCGGCCGGTCCACCCCGTCCAGGCGCAACTGGCCGGTCACCGCCAGGTGGGGACGGCTGTAGTAGTAGCTGGCGGCGGCCGGTTCCGGCGTCTTCTGGCTGAAACCGCCGCGGCCGTTGAGGACCGGCGGCCCCGGCGGGACCAGGCGCAGATCCAGAGTGAAGTCCGGGGTCGCGACCCGGGCCTGGTAGCCCTCCTCCTCCAGCCGCAGTTCCCAGTCCCGGAGCCAGACCTGGGTCCGACCAGTCGCCGCCCCGGCCAGGGGCGCCAGGGCACGCTCCGCCGCCTCGGCATGCCGCAGGCGACCGCTGGCGGGATCGGCGATGGCGGCGTGGGCGAGGATCAGGTGACGGGGGGCGAAGCGGCTGGGGTTATCGGCGCCGATGCCGGTCCCGACCCGGAAGAAGGTGAGTTGAAACCCCCGCTCGATCCCGTCCGCATCGCCGAGCCAGCCGGTGATATACCACCACTCGATGCGAAAGTCCGGATGGGCGCCGGTGTCGTCCGGAAAGACCAGGTGCCGATCGGGGACGACCGGGGCGAATGGCCCTCCGGGCAGCTCTGGCATATCCCCTGAGGCGTGGGCCACATCCCCCGGGGCGGCCGTCACCTCCCCGGCAGCGTCCGTCACCCCCGCCCTCGCGGTCCAGGCCGGGAACAACGCCACCATCAGGATCAGGGCCATGAGGGCACGGAGATACCCTATCCCGCGCATCACCAATCCTCCCGCACCGCCAGGACCGCCTCCTGGCGCATGGCCTGGCGACCGGCCAGGGCCGCGGCCAGGGCGGAGAGCAGGATCATCGCCAGGTTGAAGATCAGCAGCAGTCCCCAGGGCCATTGCACCTCCATGCTCCAGTGGAAACTCTGGGGGTTGATGACCTTGATCAGGATCAGGGCCATGGCCCCGCCCGTGGTCAGCCCGACGAGGACCCCGACCAGGGCGGTCAGGCCAGCCTCCAGGGCCAGTAGCTGGGCCACCTGGCGCCGTAACAGGCCGAGGTGACGCAGGATACCCAGCTCCTTGCGCCGGCTGGTGGCCAGGGCGGCGAAGCTGGTGCTGATGCCGAAGAGGCCGATCGTCACCGCTACCGCCTCCATGAGGTAGGTCACCAAAAAGGTGCGATCGAAGATCGCCAGGATCATCCCCCGCAGCTCATCCGGGAGGATCATCTCCGTCACCTCCGCGCCCAACAGGTCGCGTATGACCGGCATCAAGGCCTGAGGGTCCGTGCTGGCATCCAGGAAGAGGCCCAGATCGTTGACGCCCTCGTCCCTGGTCAAGTGGCGATAGGTGGCGATCTCGATGGCGATCGACCCCTGCTGCCGGGCATAGTCCCGCCAGATGCCGACGACCTCAAAGCGCTGGCTTCGCCCCCCCAGGGGCAAGTCCAGGGGATCACCGACGCCCAGGCCGAGGCGATCCGCCACGGCCTCCGTGATCCAGGCGGGCGGGACCGCGCCGGGGTTCAAGCCCGGGTCCGCCGGCAGCGGCCCCGCATAGGCAGCGCCGGCCGCCAGACTACC
Source organism: Gammaproteobacteria bacterium (assembly GCA_009928645.1). GTDB lineage: Bacteria > Pseudomonadota > Gammaproteobacteria > Chromatiales > Chromatiaceae > M0108. The sequence goes on from SACH01000015.1 coordinate 28,928, forward strand.
CGCCACCAGGGGCAAGGGGGCCTTGACGCCGATGGGACGGGCAATGAGGGTCAGCGCCTCCCCCGCGGTCCCCAGCCGGAGGGTCTCATAGCGGATGGGGCGGATCCCCTGGACCCCGGGCAACGCCGCCAGCCGCGCCACGGTTTCGGCGTCCAGATAACCGCTGGTCCCCGCCGGGGCCGCCCGCACATAGAGACCGGCGGGGAGCATCTGGGTCAACCACTCCTCCAGGGAGACGCGGAAGGAGTTGACCATGATCGCCATGGACACCGCCAACGCCACGCTGGCGACGATCCCGGCACCGGCCACCACCGCCTGACCGGGGGCAGCGGCGAGGCGTGCCCGGGCCAGGCGCCACAGGGTCGAGCCAAGTCCGGGCAGGGGGCGCAGCACCGGGGGGGGGATTCCCGGCAGGAGCAGGACCGCCCCCACCAACAACAGCAGTACCGCCAGATAGCCCCCAATGGGCAAGCCGGCGAGGGGCGGTAGCCCACACAGCAGGGCCGCGATCAGCAGCAGGCTTAGGGCGAGAGCCCAACGCGGGTGGGCCTGATAGGCCTCGGCCTCATCGCCCGCCCGCAGGCCCCGGGCGGCGATCATGCGTGCCGCCTCCCGCGCCGGCAGCCAGGCACCGGCCGTCCCCGCCGCCACGCCCAGGCCCAGATAGGCCAGCACCAGACCGGGCTGAAAACTGAGGGTGGGCGTCAGGCCACGGAAATATCCCGCCCCCAGGTCGGCCCCCAGCAGGCCAAAGGCGAGCCCGGTGAGGCCATGGGCCAGGGCCACCCCCACCAGTCCCCCCACCAGACCCAGCAGGGCGCCTTCCGCCAGCAGTCCCCGTCGCAGACTCGCCCGGTCCAGGCCCAGGGCGCGCACCAGGGCGAACTCCTGGCGGCGACGCACCACCGCCAGCCATTGGGCGGAAAAGACCAGGAAGGCCCCGGTCAGCAGGGCGATCGCCGCCAGCATGGTCAGATTGACCCGATAGGCCCGGGACAGGCCTTCCAACTCAGACTGGGCTTCGCTGGGGGTCTGGAGCCTGCCCCCCGGGGGCAGGTCGGCGGACAGGTCTCGCCGCGCCCGCTCGCGATCCACGCCGGGCGCGAGGCGCAGGTCGATGCGGGACAGGCGCCCGACCTGCCCGAAGGCCGACTGCGCGGCGGCGATGTCCATCACCGCCAGGGCCTGGCCCCTGCCCGCCCCGGGGACCTGGCCGGCGATGGTCAGGATAACCAGCTCCTGCCCCGCCTGGACCGCCAGTTGCTCCCCGCTGGTCAGCTCGAGCTGACTGGCGGCGGCGGGACTGAGAAAGAGGACGCCCTCCTGCAACGCCCGCAGGCGGAAATCCTGTCGGGCCGTGGGCGCGGCCAGGGCCGGCGCGAAAGGCTCTTCTACCGTTGCCGGCCGGGTCTCCTTCCTCGCGGCCGGCTGAGCCTCTTCTCCCGCCACTGTCCGCGTCCCCTCTCCCCTCGCCGGGGTCTCCCCCGCCGCCGCCACCGGCAGGAGGGAGGGGGTGACTCGCACGAGGCGAAAGAGGTCGACGCCCAGGATGCGCAGGGTTCGCTCCCGACCGGGCAGGCGCGCCTCGATCTCCAGCAGGGGACTGGCCTCGGCGATCTCCGGCCTCAGGGCCAGGCGGAGGTACAGTTCCTCGTCAAAGCCGGCCTGGGGTCCGACCACCTGGAGATCGGCCTCGCCACTGAGCAGCCGCATGCCGCGGCCAAACTCGCTCAGGGCCTCGGCATGGATGAGTTGCACCGCCAGGCCCAAGGCCACCCCCAGGGCGATGGCCAGGACCGAGAGCAAGGTCGCCAGACGCCGGCGGCCGAGACTGGCCAGGAAGAGGTGCCAGAGGATGGGATCGGGCCGCCGGCCCAGGCTCTTCAGGCTGGGCACGTTGAATCGACTCCCACGGCCAAAAACCGGATGATCATGAAGCTACGCTCGCAGCGACATACCCCTGGCCGTTCACGACAGATATGGGCCATGCGCGGAGCCTTGATGCTCATCAGGGCTGGGATGAACACCCAGAACCTTGCTATTCAGTGGCTTTAGGTCGCCACGACCAGATCCAGGATGCCATGAGGGCATTCCCACCCCGGCCTGACCAAGGGAGTTCATGAGGGCTCAGCAGCAACATCGACCAGGCCCTGGGCCGTGAGGCGCAGGACGCGATCGGCGAAGGCCGCCGCCTGCAGCGAATGGGTGACCATGATGCCCATGGCCCCGGCACCACGGATGCCCTCGAAGAGCAGTTCCAGCACGCCCAGGGCGCGGCCCGGGTCGAGATTGCCGGTCGGTTCGTCACACAGCACCAGCCGGGGCTGATGCACCAGGGCCCGGGCGATGGCCACCCGCTGCATCTCCCCTCCGGAGAGGTGCCGCGGCCAGTCATCGGCGCGCCGGTCGAGGCCGACCCGCGCGAGCATGGCCCGGGCACGTTCCGCGGCCTCGCCTTCGTCCCGGTCGAGCAGCCAGAGCGGCAAGGCGACATTCTGTGCCAGGGTGAGATGGGGCAACAGATGGAAGGCCTGAAAGACGAAGCCGAAGTCCCGCCGCCGCAGGCGAGCGAAGGCATCCTCGTCCAGGGCCATCAGGTCCTGATCGTCCAATTGGACGTGGCCCCCGTCCACCCCCTCCAGGCCGGCGATGCAGTTGAGCAGGGTCGACTTACCGACCCCCGACTCACCCATGATGGCCACCGCCTCCCCCGGTGCGAGCCGCAGGGAGACCCCCATGAACAGGGGCAGGCCGGCAACGGCCTCGAAGCGCTTCTCCAGGTTGTCGACAATTAACATGATAGGGGCTTAGGCCAGTTCCACCGTCGCTGGCTGCTGGTTGTGTGTCAGGGGATAAACCCGCCTATACCAGGTCAACCCGAAGTCCGGCTTGCAGGGCAGCTTCCTGCTGGCGCTGATCTGCAGTGACAAAGACATCGACGGCCAAGGTCAAGGCACTGCCGATGTGGATGGCATCCATGCCACGCAGGACGCTGGATTCGAGGCATTTCACGGCCTGTCGCAGAACCGCGGGGGTCAGGTCACAGATGGCAGCATCTTCCACATCGGCCAGCAAGGCAGTCTTCAGATGCCGATATTGGCCGTCATCGATCCGACCCTCGCGCTGTAACCGACAGAAGGCAGAGATCATCTCGGGCAGGGCGATTGCTGACAGGCCAATCTCGGTGGCTCGATCGCACCAGATCAGCACCTCTTCGGTACCGGCCTCGCTGACATAGCGTTTGACGAAGGCCGAACTGTCAAAAAACACCCGCATGGGTCGCGCTCAAACGGAGGAATCCCGCTCCTCGATAATCAGACGGCTGAGTGTAACCCCGTCAAGTACCAGAGGTTGGACCTGGCGGCGTTTCCAGGAGGGCAGGTCGGGCTGGATTGGAACGATGTCGGCAATCGGCTTGCCATTACGCAAGACCCGGACGGTCTCTCCAGCCTGGACCTGATCAAAATAGGCCTTGGCATGATTTCGCACTTCAGTAAAGCTGACTTGTCTCATCCCGGGCTCCAAGCATGTACAAAACAATGTCATGTTAGTCTGACAATGTCACCCCCGCCATAAGTAAAGAGGCTGGGACAGGGTCAGTATCTCCCATCAGACGCTCTCGACCGCCTCCACCCGCTGGTAACCCCGCGGCAGGAGCTTGCCCCGCCGGCCGCGCTCGCCCTGGTAGGCATCCAGGTCCCCCGGCTTATCGCCAGGCTGGAGGGTCAGATGGCGCTTGCCGGCGGTGATGAGCAGGCCCCCCCCCTGGTGGATCACCGCCAGATAGGCGACCCGCTCCTGCTCCTCCCCGGGCCGGGCCTTGGGGATGGCGATCAGCTTGTTACCCTTGCCCCGGGGCATCTCCGGCAGGTCACTGATGGGGAAGACCAGCAGATGGCCCCCAGTGCCGATGACCGCCAGGCGGTCGGAACCGCTGTTGAGCACCGCCCGCGGCGGCAGGACCCTGGCCCCCTCCGGCAGGGTCAGGACCGCCTTGCCGCCCTTGGGCTTGGCCTGGAGCTCCTCGAGGGTGGTGACGAAGCCATAACCGGCGTCACTGGCAAGCACCACCCGCTGACTGCCCTCCCCGCCCAGGATGGCGACGAAGCTGGCCCCGGCGGGGGGCGACAGTTTGCCGGTGAGGGGCTCGCCCTGCCCCCGGGCCGAAGGCAGACCGTTGGCCGGCAGCGAGTAGCCGCGCCCGGTGGAGTCGAGAAAGATCACCTGCTGGTTGGACCTCAGGCGGGCGGCGGCGAGGAAGCCATCACCGGCCTTGTAGGCCAGGGTCGTCGGGTCGATCTCATGCCCCTTGGCGGCGCGCACCCAACCCTTCTCCGAGAGGATGACGGTGATGGCCTCGCTGGGACTGACCTCGGTCTCGTCCAGGGCGGCGGCGCTGGTGGCCACGGCCACCAGCGGCGAGCGGCGCTCGTCGCCATACTTGTCCGCGTCCCGCGCCAGCTCCTCCTGGATCAGCCCGCGCAGGGCCGCCGGGTCGCCCAGCAGCCGCTCCAGATGTTTCCGTTCCTCCGCCAGTTCCGCCTGCTCGGCGCGGATCTTCATCTCCTCCAGGCGTGCCAACTGGCGCAGCCGGGTGTTGAGCACATAGTCGGCCTGGACCTCGTCCAGACCAAAGGCGGCCATGAGCGCCGGCTTGGGCTCGTCCTCGGTGCGGACGATGCGGATCACCTCGTCGATATTGAGGAAGGCGATCAGCAGCCCCTCCAACAGATGCAGCCGGCGCAGCACCTCGTCGAGCCGGTGCTGGAGGCGGCGGGTGACCGTCGTCTGGCGGAAACGCAGCCAGGTGGAGAGGATCTGCTTGAGGTCCATGACCCGCGGCCGGCCGTCCAGGCCAATGAGGTTCATATTGACCCGATAGGAGCGCTCCAGGTCGGTGGTGGCGAAGAGGTGGGACATGAGCCGTTCCACCGGCACCCGGCGGTCGCGAGGCACCAGGACCAGGCGCGTCGGCGCTTCGTGGTCGGACTCGTCACGCAGGTCCTCCAGCCAGGGCAGCTTCTTGTCGCGCATCTGGGCGGCGATCTGCTCCAGGATGCGGTTGCCAGAGACCTGATAGGGCAGATGGGTGATGACGATGTCGCCCTGCTCCAGTTCGTAGCGGGCGCGCTGGCGCAGGCTGCCGTTGCCGGTCTCATAGAGCCGGCGGATCTCCTCGGTGGGGGTGATGATCGTCGCCGCCGTGGGATAGTCGGGGCCGGGGATGAAGGCCATCAGGTCAAGCACAGTGGCCCCGGGATGGTCGAGGAGGTGGATGCAGGCCCGCGCCACCTCGCGCAGGTTATGGGGTGGGATGTCGGTGGCCATCCCCACAGCGATACCCGTCGCCCCGTTGAGCAGTAGGTTGGGCAGGCGCGCCGGGAGGATGCGCGGCTCCTCCAGGGTGGCGTCAAAGTTGGGCTGCCAGTCCACCGTGCCCTGGCCCAGTTCGCCCAGCAGGACCTCAGCATAGGGGGTCAGCCGCGCCTCGGTGTAACGCATGGCGGCGAAGGACTTGGGCTCGTCAGGCGAGCCCCAGTTGCCTTGGCCGTCGACCAGCGGATAGCGGTAGGAGAAGGGCTGGGCCATGAGCACCATGGCTTCGTAGCAGGCGGTGTCGCCGTGGGGATGGAACTTGCCCAGGACATCGCCCACGGTGCGCGCCGATTTCTTGTGCTTGGCGGCGGCGGACAGGCCCAACTCGGACATGGCGTAGAGGATGCGCCGCTGCACCGGCTTGAGGCCGTCTCCCAGGTGCGGCAGGGCGCGGTCGAGGATGACGTACATGGAGTAGTCCAGGTACGCCTTCTCGCTGAAGACATGCAGGGGGCGGCGCTCGATGCCCTCGGGGGTGAAGGCGGCGTTCGGGGAGAAGGTGGCGTCCGGGGTCAGGGTGGTGGTCACAGCGTCACCTCCGCCAGGTCACCCTTGTCCTGAAGCCAAGCACGGCGGTCGGCGGCGCGTTTCTTGGCCAAGAGCATATCCATGAGTTGCTGGCTCTCCGTGGGGTCGTCGATGGTGAGCTGCACCAGGCGGCGGGTGTCGGGGTGGATGCTAGTCTCGCGCAACTGGCTGGGGTTCATCTCCCCCAGGCCCTTGAAGCGCTGGACGCTGACCTTGCCCTTGAGCTTCTCCGCTTCGATGCGGTCGAGGATGCCACGCTTCTCGTCCTCGTCCAGGGCATAGAAGACCTGCTTGCCGACGTCGATGCGGTAGAGGGGTGGCAGGGCGACATAGACATGGCCCTCCGCTACCAGGCGCGGGAAGTGCCTGAGGAACAGGGCACTGAGCAGGGTGGCGATGTGGGCGCCGTCGGAGTCGGCGTCGGCCAGGACGCAGACCTTGCCGAAGCGCAGCCTTGAGAGGTCCTCGCTGCCGGGATCGACGCCGATGGCGACGCTGATGTCGTGGACCTCCTGGGAGCCCAAGACCTGATCCGCAGCGACCTCCCAGGTGTTCAGGATCTTGCCGCGTAGGGGCAGGATGGCCTGGAACTCGCGGTCACGGGCCTGCTTGGCGGAGCCGCCGGCGGAGTCGCCCTCCACCAGGAAGAGCTCACCCCGCTGCGGATCAGTGGCGGTGCAGTCGGCCAGCTTGCCGGGCAGGGCGGGACCGCTGGTGACCTTCTTGCGCACCACGGTGCGGCCGGCGCGTAGCCGGGCCTGGGCGGCGCCGATGGCGAGCTGGGCGATCGCCTCACCCTCCTGGACGTGCTGATTGAGCCAGAGGCTGAAGGCGTCCTTGACCACGCCGGCGACGAAGGCGGCGCATTCGCGGGAGGAGAGGCGTTCCTTGGTCTGGCCGGAGAACTGGGGGTCGAGCAGCTTGATCGACAGGATGTAGGCGCAGCGCGCCCAGACGTCCTCGGGGGCGAGCTTGACGCCCCGTGGGAGCAGATTGCGGAACTCGCAAAAGTCACGCACCGCCTCGGTCAGGCCGGTGCGGAGCCCGTTGACGTGGGTACCGCCCTGGACGGTGGGGATGAGATTGACGTAGCTCTCGGCGAACGGCTCACCGCCCTCCGGGGTCCAGGCCAGGGCCCAGGCAGCGGCCTCGGTACGAGCCTCGAAGCTGCCCGTGAAGGAAGCGGCGGGGATCAGCTCGCGGTCGGGAAGGGACTGAAGCAGATAGTCCTTGAGGCCGTCCTCGTAATGCCAGGTTACCTCCTCGCCGCTGACCTCGTCGCGGAAGGTCACGGTGAGCCCTGGGCAGAGCACGGCCTTGGCTTGGAGCAAATGCTTGAGGCGCCGCACGGAGAAGCGCGGGCTGTCGAAATAGCTCGGATCGGGCCAGAAGCGCAGCCGGGTGCCGGTATCCTTGCGGGGGACCTTGCCAACCGGCTCCAGGTCGGACACCTTGTCGCCATGGGCGAAGGCCATGTTGAATTCCTGGCCCTCGCGCTTGACCCACACCTCCAGGTGCCGGGACAGGGCATTGACCACCGAGACGCCGACGCCATGGAGGCCACCGGAGAAGCGGTAGCTGTCGTTGGAGAACTTGCCGCCGGCATGGAGCTTGGTGAGGATGACCTCGACGCCGGGCAGGCCCTGTTCGGGATGGATATCCACCGGCATGCCGCGACCGTCGTCGCTGACCTCCAGGGAACCGTCGGCGTAGAGGATGACGCCAATGGTCCGGGCGAAACCGGCCAGGGCCTCGTCGACGCTGTTGTCAATGACCTCCTGGGCCAGGTGGTTGGGCCGGCTGGTGTCGGTGTACATGCCGGGACGCTTGCGCACCGGGTCCAGACCGCTGAGGACTTCGATGGCGGCGGCGTTGTAGGGGGTGGTCATGGATGGATCATGCCTGACGGAAGTAACAGCCGGGGAAGAATCCGTAACTGGTTGAATTAATTTCTCATAAATTGGCGATACCTGACGGGGGGCCCCGCGCGCCGCCAGTCGATACCCTGGCTGGAATGAGATCGGGAACGGCGACAGGGCGAAGTCACCGGCCTAATTTGACCGGCCAAACAGGCGAAAGGTACTCTAGCCACTCGGGCGGTATCAAATTTCATACAGGATCAGCCACCGTCGCGTGTCTGGCCACCTCTTTTTTTTTAGGCGCAGATACAGCGCGCGGATGATCTCGCCATGACCACCGACAACCAGACAGCCGTCGCCAGTTTCGAGCAGGCCCTCAGCGAACTCGAGGCCCTGGTGAACAGCCTTGAGTCCGGGGACCTCAGCCTGGAGGCGTCCCTGGCGGTTTTTGAACGCGGCATTGGCCTGGCCCGCACCTGCCAGCAGACCCTGGACCAGGCCGAGCAGCGGGTCAGGATTCTCACCGCCAAGTCGGCGGAGGCCGAACTGGAGCCCTTCACCCAACATGACTGAACCTCGCTTAGAGACTTTCATCGCCGCCTGCGGCCAGCGAATCGAGGCTACCCTGGAGCGGTGGCTGCCACCAGAGCAGGTACCTCCGGCCCGTCTCCACCAGGCCATGCGGTATGCCATGCTGGGGGGAGGGAAACGCATCCGACCGACCCTGGCCTATGCCACTGCCGAGGCCATCGGCTTGACACCCGAACAGGTCAACGGCATTGCCGGCGCGGTGGAGATGATCCACGGCTATTCCCTAATCCACGACGACCTACCGGCCATGGACAACGACGACCTACGCCGTGGTCGCCCCACCTGCCACAAGGCCTTCGACGAGGCCACCGCCATTCTGGCCGGCGATGCCCTCATGACCCAGGCCTTTTTGCTCCTGACCCGGGATGAGGACCTTCCCGGGGGTCCCATGGCGCGCCTGGCCATGATCGACGACCTGGCCTGGGCCTCCGGCTCCCGGGGCATGGCCGGCGGCCAGATGATGGACCTGGAGGCCGAGGGCCAGGAGATCGACCTCACCCGCCTGGAGGGCATCCACATCCATAAGACCGGGGCCCTCATTCGCGCCAGCGTGCGCATGGTGTGCCGCGCCCGCCCCGACCTCGCCAGCGACCGGGCGGAGCGGCTCGACCATTACGCCAAGTGCCTGGGACTGGCCTTCCAGATCCGCGATGACATCCTGGATATCGAGGCCCCTACCGACATCCTGGGCAAGACCCATGGCAAGGATCTGGCTCAAGACAAGGCCACCTATCCGGCGCTTATGGGGCTGGAGGGCGCCCGCCAGGCAGCCAGGGATCTGGTCGGCGAGGCCCTAAGCAGCCTGGAGCCCTTCGACGGCACGGCCGACCCCCTGCGTTGTATCGCGGCTTATATCAACGAGCGGGACCACTGAGAACCCAACACCCGATTGCCGCCACCCGCATCCCCGCCGCCACCCACCTATCGAGGGACCTTCACCCCCTCCTCCCCCGGGATCTGGCCTCTGGCCTCCGGCCGCCCCAGGGGCCAGGCAGGTGCGGTTGAGGGTTCTGCCCGCGGGCGCAAGCGGAAATCGACGCAGGCTAGCCTCACCCCGGCCCGCGGCTTGGCTTTCCCCCCCCCCACCCCCAGATAGAGCCCATCTGTACCGCGACCTATCGCCAGGGCCGTCTCAAGAGGTTAAATTCATTATGGATTCAGCGATCAAGACCAAGTCCGCCAGTCACCCCATCGCCGATGTCCAGGCTAGCGCCGACCTGCGGCAGATTGCCATCGACAAGGTAGGCATCAAGGATATCCGCCACCCGGTGCGGGTGCGGGATCGCAGTGACGGTGAGCAGCACACGGTCGCCACCTTCAACATGTACGTCTATCTGCCCCACAATTTCAAAGGGACTCACATGTCCCGGTTCGTGCAGATCCTTAACAAGCATGAGAAGGAGATTGGCGTCGAGTCCTTCAAGGACATGCTCATGGAAATGGCGGAGCGGCTGGAGTCGGAGATGGGGCATATCGAGATGCGGTTCCCCTACTTTGTCAACAAAAAGGCCCCCATCAGCGGGGTCCAAAGCCTCCTTGACTACGATGTGACCTTCATCGGCGAGATCAGCCACGGCCAGCCGCGGATGTACATCAAGGTGGTGGTGCCCGTCACCAGCCTCTGCCCCTGCTCCAAGGAGATCTCCGCCTACGGCGCGCACAATCAGCGCTCCCATGTCACGGTCCAGGTCCGCACCCAGGGCTTCATCTGGCTGGAGGAGATCATCGACCTGGTGGAGAAGGAGGCCTCCTGCGAGCTCTTTGGCCTGCTCAAGCGGCCGGACGAGAAGTACGTCACCGAACGCGCCTATAACAATCCGAAATTCGTCGAGGACATGGTGCGGGACGTGGCCATACGCCTCAATGAGGATGAGCGGATCGGTGCTTATATCGTCGAATCGGAGAACTTCGAGTCCATCCACAACCACTCCGCCTATGCCCTGATCGAGCGGGATAAGGGACTGGACGCCCCGATCTGAGGTCGGGACCCTCCTGGTCTATAATCGCTTCAAGCAACCAAGGGCGGTGGATCGGGAGGTTCCGCTATGAGAATCACGGGCTATCTCATTGTCGGCCTGCTGGGCCTCGGTCTGGGGTGGTGGTGGTTCTCACCCTCGGAAGAGGCTCCCCCCGCCGAGCGGCCGGTTGCTACGCCGCTCTCCCCCCAGGGGCCGTTGCCACCCCAGGGGCCAGCATCCGTACCCTACCCTTCATCCGCTCCCTTTCCTTCTGCCATGCCCTCCCTTTCGTCCGCTCCTACCGCTCCCGGAGAGACCTACGGTCTCTGGACTAACCCGGCGTCACCCCGTTATGCCTCTCCCCCGCCTCAGCCCCTGGATGCGTATCAATTCCGGCCCCTGAACAAGCGGGAGGAGGAGCGCTTGAGGACCCAACAACCCCCCGCTCGGCCGCGTGCCCCAGACGCCGCTCCCGGTTATTCCTACCCCGGCGATCAGCCTTATGCCGAGCGGGAGCATGATCCCCGCCCGACTTCAGGTCCCGAGACCCGCTACCCCCCACACCGCTGACTTCCCTGGCACTGGGAATTCACCATCCTCCTCACCGCGGACAGCTCTGGTACCGGATCCACCGCTATCCTGGCCACCGCTGATCCTTACCCCCAGACCTCCCTGTTTCGCCGCTAACCCGCCCCTTGCTTGGCCAGACTGCGCTCGATCCACTGGCGCAGCCGGTTGGAATCCCCCATGGGGGTTAGTTTGCCCGGAGAGTCCAACAACACGATCCGCAGCCGGCGACCACTGATCATGGCCTGCATGACCAGGCAGCGACCCGCGTCGGTGATATAGCCCGTTTTGCTTAGTTCGATGTCCCAGGCCTCACTCGACACCAGGGGGTTGGTATTGCGATAGCCGAGGGCACCGCCGCCGGGATGGGGCTGGAGGTGGGCCTCGGTGCGGGTGGTGGCGGCGCGGATCAGGGGATAGGCGGAGGCGGCCCCAACGAGTTTGGTCAGATCGCGGGCCGTGGAGCGGTTCGCCGCATTCAGCCCGCTGGCATCGGCGAATTGGGTGTCCCCCATGCCCAGGGCCTGGGCCTTGAGGTTCATGCGCCGGACAAACTCGGTTGTCCCGCCGGCGAAGGTGGTACGCCCCAGGGCGGCGGCGGCCCGATTGTCCGAGGACATGAGGGCCACCAACAACAGCTCCCGGCGTGGGAGGGTGGCCCGATTGATCTGGAGGCGGGAACGGCTGTTGCGCAATAGGTCCTTATCCTCGGGGCGGATGGTGATAGGGGCATCCAGGTCCACCCCCGCATCCAGGACCACCACGGCGGTCATCAGCTTGGTGACCGAGGCGATGGACTTGGCTTCATCGGCGCGCTTGGCATAGATGGTGTTGCCCGCCGTATCCACCACCATGACGGCGGCGGACTGGAGGTTGAGACCACTGCCGTCGAGCTGTTCCCAGGCCGGGTTGCTGGGAGCGGAGCGGTTCAGCGTGGCGACGTCCACCGGGAAATCGGCTGCCGCCAGGCCAAGTCCCGGGCCGGAGCCCAACAGCGCCGCCAGGATCAGTCCCGGCACCCTGAGGCCAGGGGTCAGGGTCAGCGGATCGTTCATTCTCTCTCCTTCTTCAAGCCAGGGTGTCGCCATAGCGCGACTGGATGGTCAGACAATCGGGCAGGATGCGCTCAAACAGGGTCACCAGGTGGGGATCGAAGTGCTTGCCCGCTCCCTGGCGCATCTCCGCCACCGCCGCCTCCACGGTCCAGGCCTGCTTATAGGGCCGCGCCGAGGTTAGGGCATCGAAGACATCCGCCAGGGCGACGATGCGGCCCTCTAGCGGGATCTCCTCCCCCTTGAGCCCCACGGGATAGCCGCTGCCATCCCAGCGCTCATGATGGGTCAGGGCGATGTTACGGGCCATTTGCAACAGGGGTGAGGGATTGTCCCCGATGATCTCGCCGCCATAGGTGGTGTGGCGCTTCATCACCTCCCATTCCGCCGCATCCAGCTTACCGGGCTTGAGGAGGATCTGGTCGGGGATGCCAATCTTGCCCACGTCGTGCATGGGGGCGGCATTGAACAGGCGATCCACCCATTCCTCATTACCGCCATAGGCCAGGCCCAGCAGACGGCTGTAGTGGCTCATGCGGATGATATGGGTCCCGGTATCCTTGTCCCGGAATTCCGCGGCGCGGGCCAGGTGGCGGATGATCTCCAGCCGGGTTTCATGCAGTTCGCGGGTCCGATCCCGCACCTCGCGGGCCATGGCGCGTCGCTGATCGTGCAGGGTCAGATGGGTATGGACCCGGGCGCGGACGATGGGCGGGCTGATGGGTTTGGTGATGTAATCGACGGCGCCTAAGGCAAAGCCCTGGGTCTCATCCGCCACCTCGGTCTTGGCGGTGATGAAGATGACTGGGATCTCGGAGGTAGCAGGATCGGCCTTGAGTTGCCGACAGACCTCGTAGCCATCCATGCCCGGCATCATGATGTCCAGCAGGATCATGTCCGGCTTGTTGGGCGAGCGGGCGATCTTCAGCGCGCGCTCGCCATTGATCGCCGCCATGATCTCGTAGTCGGACTGGAGCACGCCGACCAGCAGGTCGATGTTGTCCGGGGTGTCATCGACGATGAGGATGCGTTCTTTATCGAGCGAAGCGAGCATAGGGATTCAGCCTGTCGCGGCAGTGGCGGGGTCGGACACGGGGGACCTGACCCTAGAAACCACTGGTGATGGGATAGCGCCGGTCGCGGCCGAAGGCGCGGGTGGTGATGCGCACCCCCGGCGGGGGCTGACGGCGCTTGTATTCATTACGATCCACCAGGCGGGTCACCCGCCGCACCAGCTCCTCCGGGAAGCCCGCGGCGACGATGCGAGCCACGCTCTCGTCCTCTTCCACGTAGCGCTTGAGGATTGGGTCCAGCACGGCGTAATCGGGGAGGCTGTCCTGATCCGTCTGATTTTCCCGCAGCTCCGCCGAGGGGGGGCGGTCGATGACGCGCTGGGGAATGATAGCCTTCGGTCCCAGGGTATTACGATAGGCCGCCAGCCGGTAAACCTGGGTCTTGGGGACATCCTTGATCGGGGCGAAGCCACCGGCCATGTCGCCATAGAGGGTGGCGTAGCCCACCGCCACCTCGCTCTTATTACCAGTGGTGAGCAGTATCTTGCCCTTTTTGTTGCTGATGGCCATGAGGACGATGCCGCGACAACGGGCCTGGATGTTCTCCTCGGTGACATCCGGGGCGCAGCCGGCGAACTCGCCCTCCAGCATGCCGAGGAAGGCCTGAAAGGCCGGTTCGATGGGGACGAGGCGATGGGCGACCTCTAGGGTGCGGGCCTGGGCCAGGGCATCGTCGATGCTCATCGTCGCCGTGTAGCGCGAGGGCATGAGCACCGCCTCGACCTGATCTGCCCCCAGGGCATCCACGGCGATGGCCAGGGTCAGGGCCGAGTCGATGCCACCGGAGAGCCCAAGCACGGCGCCGTGGAAGCCGTTCTTGCGCGCATAGTCCCGGACGCCCAGGACCAGGGCCTGGTAGACCGCCTCTTCCTCTGCGGGGTGGGGGGCGATGGCGGCCGGAAGCGGCCGGAGACCGAGCCGCCCGGCCACCCCTCCGCCCCCAGCTTTTGCCGCCGCTTGTTCCTCCGCCTTGGTCTCCGCCTCCACCTCGACCAGCATCAGGGCCTCGCTGAAGAAGGGCGCACGCTGGGTGAGTTGGCCCGCGGCGTCCACCACGAAGGAGCCGCCATCAAAGACCAGCTCATCCTGGCCACCGACCAGATTGGCGTAGAGGATGGGCACTTGGTGTTCCCGGGCGCGCCGCGTCAGCAGGTCCTCACGCTCGGGGGCCTTGCCGGTGTGATAGGGTGAGGCGTTGAGGTTGATCAGCAGCCGTGCTCCGCCCTCCACCGCCTGGGTGGTGGGTCCTTCCTCCCAGATGTCCTCGCAGATGAGCAGGCCCAGAGGCACCCCTTTGAAATCCACCACGGCGGGGGCATGACCCGCCTGGAAGTAACGCTTCTCGTCGAAGACGCTGTAATTGGGCAATCGCTGCTTGGCGTATTCCGCCAGCAATCGGCCGTCATAAATGAAACCGGCGACGTTGAACAGGCTGCCCAGGTCACGCTTGGGGTAACCCAGCACCAGGCCGATGCCCTGGCTGGCGGCGCGGATCTCCTCCAGGGCGGCGACCACGCGCTCGAGCAGTTCCGGGCGCAGTAGCAGGTCCTCGGGGGGATAGCCGGTCAGGGTCAGCTCCGGGAACACGACCAGGTCGGCGCCCTGCTGGTCCCGGGCCTCCGCCATCACGGCGAGGACCCGGTCGCGGTTGGCGGCAACGTCACCCACCCGGAGATTGATCTGAGCAATGAGGATACGGAGGATCATGCCGGGAACTCCCCTTGAACCCAAAAAGGGTGGTTGTCGCGCAAAACCGCAAAGTCGACAAGATGTATCATTCGGTTTAGCAGCACCGTGCCGCTCGCCTGCTCTGAGAGTTTACTCACTCAACATTATGTTTTCTATGCGTTCTTGGGCTTCTTGGGGTCCTTGGTGTCATTGCGCGAGTCATTGGTTGGATTTAGCGTGGAAGTCAAGGGAATGTCTTTCATTATCAGGGGTGTGGCCTGCCGCCTCATATCAGTTAGGTTGAAACGCCCTGACCGCCGAAAACGCCTTAGACGTCTGGAGGCACCGGATCCCTAAGTGACATAGCTAGTGTGGATATCGCAACAAGGATTGCTCCGCTCCCCACCACCCGCCCTGCCGCCCGCCCCGACACAGGGGCGGGCAGCGGGGCGGGTGAAGGCGACGGCGGGAGCGGGATTGGGGCCGGGGCGGCGCCTCAGCCCAGCAGTTGCGCCATGCGCTGGCCCATCTCCGCCGGGGAGCGGACGATGGCCACGCCCGCGGCCTCCAGGGCGGCGAACTTGCCGGCGGCGGTGCCCTTGCCACCGGTGATGATGGCGCCGGCATGGCCCATGCGCTTGCCCGAGGGGGCGGTCACCCCGGCGATGTAGGCGACCACCGGCTTGGTGACCCGCGCCTGGATGAATTCGGCCGCCGCCTCCTCGGCGCTGCCGCCGATCTCGCCCACCAGGATCACCCCCTCCGTCTGGTCATCGGCCTGGAAGCGCTCCAGGCAGGCGATGAAGTCCATGCCCTGAATGGGGTCACCGCCGATGCCGATGCAGGTGCTCTGGCCCAGGCCGGCATGGGTGGTCTGGAACACCGCCTCGTAGGTCAGGGTCCCGGAGCGGGAGACGATGCCGACCTTGCCTGGCTTATGGATGTTGCCGGGCATGATGCCGATTTTGCACTCGCCAGGGGTGATGATGCCGGGGCAGTTTGGGCCTATAAGCACGCTGGCCGAGCCCGTGAGGGCGGTCTTGACCTTGAGCATGTCCAGGACCGGGATGCCCTCGGTGATGCAGACGATCACCCCGATGCCAACGTCCGCCGCCTCGAGGATGGCGTCGGCGGCGAAGGCGGCCGGGACATAGATCATGGTGGCGTTGGCGCCGGTCTCCTTGACGGCATCGTGGACCGTGTCGAAGACCGGGCGGTCGAGGTGCTTGGTGCCGCCCTTGCCGGGGGTCACGCCCCCCACCAGGTTGGTGCCGTAGGCGATGGCCTGTTCGCTATGGAAGGTACCCTGCTTGCCAGTGAAGCCCTGACAAATGACCCGGGTGTCTTTGTTGACCAGTACGCTCATGTTCGGGTCTCCTCTCAGTGCTTGGCGCCGGCGGCGGCGACGACTTTGTCCGCGGCCTCGCTGAGGCTCGCGGCCGTGGTGATGGCCAGATCGCTGGCGGCCAGCATGGCCAGGCCCTGCTCGGCGTTGGTCCCCTCCAGGCGGACCACCACGGGGACCTCGACCTGAACCTCGCGCACTGCCTGGATGATGCCCTCGGCGATGAGGTCGCAGCGGACGATGCCACCGAAGATATTCACCAGCACGGCCCGGACCTGATCGTCGGAGAGGATGAGCTTGAAGGCCTCCGCCACCCGCGCCGCGGTGGCCCCGCCGCCGACGTCGAGGAAGTTGGCGGGCTCGCCACCGTGGAGCTTGATCAGATCCATGGTGGCCATGGCCAGCCCGGCCCCGTTGACCATGCAGCCGACCTTGCCCTCCAGGCTGATGTAATTGAGGTCGTGTTCCTTGGCCTGGGCCTCCCGGCCATCCTCCTGGGTGATGTCGCGCAATGCCAGGAGCTCCGGATGACGGTAGAGGGCGTTGTCGTCCAGGTTGAGCTTGGCGTCGAGGGCGACGAGTTCGCCGGCGGGGGTCACCACCAGGGGATTGATCTCCACCAGGCTGGCATCGCACTCGATGAACAATTGGTAGAGGCCGCGCATCACCTTGTCCAGGGCCTTGACCTGCTCCGGTGCCAGGCCCAGGCCGTAGCCGATCTTACGGCTCTGCCAGCCCATGAGCCCCACTGCCGGGTGGACATGGGTGGTCAGGATGCGCTCGGGGGTCTTGGCCGCCACCTCCTCGATGTCCATGCCGCCATCGGCGGAGGCCATGATGACCACCCGCTTGTCCTCGCGATCCACCAGGGCGCCCAGGTAGAGCTCACGGTGGCTGGCGGTGGGCTGCTCGACCAGGAGCTGGCCGATGGGCAGCCCGGCGGCGCCGGTCTGGCGGGTCACCAGCCGACCACCCAGCAGGCGGGCGGCCTCGCGCTCCACGGTGTCGAGGCTATCCGTCACCACCACGCCACCGGCCTTGCCACGAGCGCCGGAATGGACCTGGGCCTTGATCACCCACTGCTCGCCGCCGAGTTCCTCCGCCAGGGTCCGCGCCTCGCCGACGGAGGAGAGGGTCAGGCTCCGTGGCACCGGGATACCGTAGCGCGCGAACAGGCCTTTCGCCTGGTATTCGTGTAAGTTCATGAATAATAGCTCTTAATTATAGGTATTTGGTGGTTGGTAGCGGGTTGGGTTTGGCTGACCAGGGTCGGTGGGGTACGGCTAGGGATGACCGCGGGCCCTGATCCCGCTCGCCATCGGCAGGTCCACTTGCGGCGCGCTGTACGGGTCGGCATAGTGAACGGGGGCTTATTCTCCGGCAATCACCAGCCGATTACCAACCGCCCGCGTCCCCGCCGGCCTCTCTCCCTACCCGGAGCGGGCGCGACCTTGCACCGGTAATGACCGCCACCGCCGTAATCATTGACTATCGCCCCCAGCCACAGGGCGACGCGACCTGACACCGGAAGCACGACCTTGCTCCGGAGATAACCGCCACCCCACGATCATTGACCATCGCTCCTCCTCCCGGGGGGAGTACAACCGCACGCAGATCATGACCGCCACCCCCCGCAGCAACCGGCCAGAACCGGCCCCCCTCCCGGACGACCACCCCATCTACCCGAGCTGGCGCGCCCTGCACTGGTTCGGCTTCTACCGGCTCGTCCTGGCCCTGGGTCTTAGCCTCCTGCTCTTCATCCCGCCCCTGGAAGCCCTGGTGGCGGGGTTTGATCAGACCCCGGCGACCGTCAGCCTGGTCATCACCTACCTGGCCCTGGTCCTGCTTGGCCTGGCCCTGACCCAGACCCGCCGCGCCGACAAGGCGGCCCTGGTCCACACCGGGGTCTTCATCGACCTGCTGGTCTTCAGCCTGCTGATGCATCAGGGAGGCGGGATCAACTCCAGCTTCGGCCTGCCCATGGGCATCGCCGTTGCCGCCGGCGCCCTGCTCATGGAAGGCCGCCTGTCGCTGCTGTTTGCCGCCTTCGCCACCACCGGGATCATGGCAGTCCAGATCCACGCCCAGCTCTCCGGCCTGGGGCCCCGGGATGGCTTCACCCAGGCGGGCCTCCTCGGCGCAACCTATTTCATGGTCGCCATCCTCGCCCATGTCCTCTACCGCCGCCTCCAGGCGGCGGAACGGCTCGCCGCCAGTCGCCAGGTCGATATCGACGACCTGCACAAACTCAATGCCTTCATCATCCAGCGCATGGGCACCGGCGTCCTGGTGGTCGACGAGGATCGGCGCATCCGGCTCAGCAATGCCGCCGCCAACGAACTGTTGGGCACCCCGAATGGCAAGCCTCAGCTCCTGGCACGAAGCGCCCCGGAACTCGCGGCCTGGCTGGCGCGGCAGACGGCGCATGGCCGCCCTTGCGCCAGCGACTTTCCGGCCGCTGGCGACCCCTCGGCCCGGGCGGAGGAGACCAGGATACCGCCATCCCCAGCCCCATCGCCTGCCACCGCAACCGGCGCCCGGGCGCCCGAGCCCTCCCCCGACGCCACCCTGCGGGTCGGGGATCGTGACCTCGCCGTCAGTTTTCTGGGCCTGGGCCGGGATAGCCAGGGGGCTGCCTTGCTCTTTCTGCGCGACCAGCGGGCGCTCCTCCAGGAGGCCCAGCAGATCAAGCTGGCGGCCCTGGGCCGGCTCACGGCTAGTATCGCCCACAACATCCGCAATCCGCTGAGCGCGGTCAACCATGCCAGCCAGCTCCTGGCCGAGTCGCCGGACCTGAGCGCGGAGGACCAGCACCTGCTAGCCATCATCGCCCGCAACAGCGGCCGGATCGACGGTATTGTCGAGAGCGTCCTTCAGCTCTCCCGCGGCCAACCCCCCGAACTTCAGACCCTGGACCTGCCGACCTGGCTGGAAGAACTCCATGCGGAGCTGAGCGAGACCCGGCGGCTGCCGGCGGCGCGCTTCCCCCTCGACCTGGCCGCGGAGATCCCGCCGGTCCGGGTCAATGCCGGACATCTGCACCAGATCATCGCCAACCTGTGCGACAACGCCCTAAAATATGCCGGCAAGGGGGACCAGCCCCCCCGCCTCGGCCTCAGCGCTGGCCCCGTCCCGGGGACGTCACCCCCCAGTGCCTTCATCGAGGTCAGCGACGACGGTGAGCCCATCGACCCGGAGGTGGCGCGGGAGATGTTCGCCCCCTTCTATACCACCAGCGTCAGCGGTACCGGACTGGGGCTCTACATCGCCCTGGAGCTGGCCGCCATCAACGGCATCAGTCTGGACTACCGCCTCACCCCGGCCGGCGGCAACGGCTTCCGGCTCCTCCTCCCCGCGGCGAGTTGATGGTGGAGCCTGATGGAGAGGGAGGGTCGGGAGCGTTCGGCGGGGGTGTCGACAGCAGGGAGGCTGTCGTCAAGCCTACCAGGAGGTATTTACGGCGCCCCCGCCGGACGCCACCCGACCCGAAAGGACCGCAAATTGGTTGGCGAAAGGTATGACCCGACGTTCAGACCAGCCATTCCCTCGTCAGGCCCGGCCCTCCGGGCTCATACTATGCGGCCATCGTCAGCCACCCCATCCCCCCATGACTAAGCCCCGCGCCCTCATCGTCGATGATGAGCAGGATATCCTCGACCTGTTGCGCATCACCCTGTCACGCATGGGGATCGACTGCCTGGCCGCCGCGGATCTGGGCGGGGCCCGGCGCCTGCTGAGCAGAGAGCCCTTCGATCTGTGCCTGACCGACATGCGCCTGCCGGATGGCGACGGCATCGACCTGGTGCGCGAGATCGCCAGCCACTATCCCCAATTGCCGGTGGCCATGATCACCGCCCACGGCAGCATGGAGACGGCCGTGGCCGCCATGAAGGCCGGGGCCTTCGATTTCGTCGCCAAGCCCCTGGATCTCCAGGTGTTGCGCCGGCTGGTGACGGCCGCCCTGCGCCTACGCCCCCTCACCACCGGGGGTGACGCGGCGAGCGACGGCGCTGAGACCGGCGCCGTGGCATCCGGCTCCACCCAGGGCAACCTCCCGCCCCTCCTCGGCGACTCCCCGGCCATGGTCGAACTGCGCCGCCTCATCGCCAAACTGGCGCGCAATCAGGCCCCGGTCTACGTCAGCGGCGAGAGCGGGACCGGGAAGGAACTGGCGGCCCGCCTCATCCACCTCCAGGGCCCCCGGGCAGCCGGCCCCTTCGTCCCGGTCAACTGCGGCGCCATTCCGCCGGACCTGGTGGAGAGTGAGCTGTTCGGCCACAAGAAGGGCGCCTTCACCGGCGCCATCCGCGACAACCCGGGCCTCTTCCAGGCCGCCGACGGCGGCACCCTTTTCTTCGACGAGGTCGCCGAGCTGCCGCTGTCGGCCCAGGTCAAGCTGCTGCGCGTCCTGCAGGAGAAACGGGCCCGGCCGGTGGGCAGCCAGCGGGAGGTGCCCATCGATGTCCGGCTGATCAGCGCCACCCACCGCGACCTCGCCATAGAGGTCGCCAGTGGCCGCTTCCGCCAGGACCTTTTCTATCGCATCAACGTCATCGAATTGCACCTGCCCCCCCTGCGGGAGCGGAACGGGGACATCCCCCTCCTGACCGCCCATTTCCTCGACCACATCGCCCGCCAGAACGGCATGCCCGCGCCCCGTCTAGCCCGCTCGGCTCTAGAGGCCCTGGCCCGCTACCCCTTCCCCGGCAACGTCCGGGAACTGGAGAACATACTGGAGCGCGCCCTGGTCCTGGCGGAGAACGAGACCCTGGAAGCGGCGGATCTCTACCTGCCCTCCTTGCCCTCAGTACCCTCCCTATCCTCTGTGCCTTGCGTGCCAGGCGCATCTTCCCTGCCCTCCGTGCCCGTCTCTTCATCCCTGGCGATGACCGAGGACGCCGCCGCCTCCCTCGCCGCGTCCATCGGTGAGATTCAGCGCCAGGTCATCCTGCGCACCCTGGAGGAGACCCACTGGAATCGCACCGCCGCCGCCAAACAGCTCGGCATGAGCCTGAGGTCTCTGCGTTATCGCCTGAACAAGCTGGGTATCGAATGAGCGACAGCAACGACTTCGTGCGCTGGTTCCGCCAGGCCACACCCTATGTCCACGCCCACCGCGGCCGCACCTTCGTCATCCTCTTCGGGGGCGAGGCGGTGGCGGACAAGACGTTTCGTAATCTGATCCACGACCTGGCCCTGCTCCACGGCCTGGGCATCCGCCTGGTCCTGGTGCATGGCGCCCGCCCCCAGATCCAGGCCAGCCTGGCCCGACAGGGGGCGGGCTTCCGCTACGTCAAGGGCCTGCGCGTCACCGATGCCGCCGCCCTGGCCTGCGTCAAGGAGGCCGCCGGCAGCCTGCGGGTGGAGATCGAGGCCCTCTTCTCCCAGGGTCTGGCCAACTCACCCATGGCCGGGGTACGCATCCCCGTCGCCTCCGGCAACTTCGTCACCGCCAAACCCCTGGGGGTGATCGATGGCGTCGACTACCTGCACACCGGGGTGGTGCGGCGTATCGACCGGGAGGCGCTGCGTCAGCGCCTGGACAGCAGTGCCATCGCCCTCATGCCGCCCATCGGCTACTCCCCCACCGGCGAGGTCTTCAACCTCAGCGCCACCGACGTGGCCCGCTCGACGGCCATCGCCCTCAAGGCCGACAAGCTGATCTTCCTGCTGGAGGACACGGCGGGTTTGAGTGATGATCGGGGCCAGTTGGTCTCCAACATCATCAGCCGGGACGTGGCCACTATCCTGGAGCAGGGGACCAGAGCCACTGACCAGCCTAATGCGTCGCCCGGTGGCGGGCCGGCTACCCAACCCGCGGTGGCACTGAGCATGGCCCCTGCCGCGGTCCCGGCCAAGGTTGCGAATGCCAAACGCTCAGAACCCGCTCCGGCATTGGCGGAACAACCCGCCACCACTCACATGCCGGTAATGATTGGGAAACCCGCCGCCAGCGAGCTGTCCACGGCCCCTGCCGTTGCCCTGGTTAAGGGTCCCCAAACCCAGCTCCCGGCCGACCTGGCCCAGGCCCTGCGCGCCGGGGCCGATGCCTGCATCCAGGGCGTGAAACGGGTCCACCTGGTCAGCCGACGCCTGGATGGCGCCCTACTGCGGGAGCTCTTCACCCGGGATGGCGTGGGCACCCTGATCACGGACGCGCCCTTCGAGGAACTGCGCCCGGCGCGCATCGACGACGTCGCCGGCATCCTGGAACTGCTCCAGCCCCTGGAGGAGGCCGGGGTCCTGGTGCGCCGCTCCCGGGAGCGCCTGGAGACCGAGATCGACCGTTTCTATCTCATGGAAAGGGATGGCATGGCCATCGCCACCGCCGCCCTCTACGCCTACCCGGTCGAGGGCATGGCGGAACTGGCCTGCTTCGCGGTCCATCCCGAGTATCGCGCCCGCGGCCGCGGCGCCCTGCTCCTGGAAAGGATGGAGGCCATGGCTCGCCAGCGGGGTCTGACCCGTCTCTTCGTCCTCACCACCCAGACCGCCCACTGGTTCCGCGAGCGCGGTTTCGATCCCGCCCCCCTGGCCGACCTGCCCATGGCCAAGCAGGCCCTCTACAACTACCAGCGCAAATCCAAGGTCTTCATCAAGCGGCTCTGAAGGGGGCGGCTCCGTGGGGGCGGCCGAAAACAAGGCGACAACAGGTAGCCAGGCGCTGGCGCTCAGATTGGGGGAGCAGCTCTGAGGGATTTTCCGAGGGATTTTCCGCTGGCCGCCCCATGCTACCCCGGTATCGCCCCTCCTCTACCGCCACAGAGAGGCATCCCTACCCAGGCACCAGCCAAGACCCCCGGCGAGGCATCGTCCCCTCTCGCAGACCTTGCGCCCCGCCTGGCAGCCAGGCAGGCTGAGTCAGCGTGCAGTCCCCCTCAATCCAGCCGTGACTCCTCCTCCCGGCGGTTGAAGAGGACCCAGCGGCCGGAGGCGAGCAGGATCCGGATGCGCCAGGGGACCCCTTCGGCATCGAGCTCCACCACACCGATGCCGCTGCCATTCAGCAGGCGCCGGCCATGGGGGGTACCCTCGGGCTTGCGCGGGATCACGCGCATGTGGCGCCGGCGGGTGAACCAGTTGAGGGGGGAGCGCGGCGAGTAGAGCCAGCGGTTGCCGTGATCCAGGACCGCGAGCAGGCGATGGGGGAATTCGTTGCGCAGGCCGCTGGCGCAGATCTGCCAGATGTCGGGACCCCGCACCCGGCCCCGCAACTCCACGTCGTAGACGAAGGAATAATGCACGTCGCCAGATAGGACGACGAAGTGCCGCGGGGTCTTGGGATGGCGGAAGATGTTGAGGATGGCGTGGGCCGCGCCCGGATGGGCCATCCAGTTCTCGGCATCCACCATTAGGGGGTGGCCAAACCAGGTCACCAGCCGCTGCAGGGCCTCGATGAGCTTGACGCCGAAGATGGGCGCGGGGGAGACCAGCAGGGCGGCGGGCTGACCGCGCAGGAGTTGCTGAAGGTCGGTGAGGCCCTCCCAGTCCAGCAGGCCCGAGGGCTGGCGGGCAGCCGTCTCGGCGCGCCAGCGCCGGGTGCGGCTGTCGATCACCACCAGGGGCGGGGTGGTCGGCCAGGTGTATTGCCACTGCTCGAACTTTAGCAAGCGCGCGATGCAGGTCTCGTGGGCCTCGCTCCCCGGCGCGGCGAGGGCCTGGCCGGCCAGGGCCAGCAGCTCGTCAGGATAGGCCTCGGGGGCGTTGCCCCAGGCCTGGTTGAGGAGATAACCCAGCAGGGCGTTGCCGATCACCCGCCGGGACAGGGGATGGCCATAGGCGATCTCCTCCCACTCGCGGCTCAGGTTCCAGTCGTCGGTGATGTCGTGGTCGTCGAAGATCATGGCCACCGGCAGGTGGGCCAGGAGACGCCGCACCCGGGGCAGATCGGCGACGAAGGCCGCGATGGCCTGGCGCTCCGTCGCATACTGGGCCCGGGCGGCGAGGTCCAGCCCGGGCGGGGGGTCCAGGTCCAGCCCTACCCAGGGGGCCGGCGACCAGACCAGCAGGTACATGGCGAGGATCTCGCCCAGGGTGATGAGGTGGTTGTGGGCGCTGTCGGTGGTGAAGATCGGCTTCTCGACCCCGCCAAAGAGGACCTCCCGCAGGGCGTAGCTATGCTTGTGGCGCGGCAGCAGGGACTCCCGCCGGTAGTAGCCGGCGGGGTGACGATAGAGGGCGGCGGCATCTCCCAGGCCCTGGAGTTCACCCCCGGCCAGCATTTCATTGGGCAGGCCGAGGCGGGGAATGAGCTGGTGGATAGCGCGCAGCAGGGGACCGCCGACGTCGTCGGCATAGATCTGGTCACCGGTGAGCAGCAGGGCGGAGGGCCAGCTTGGCGGGGACGCGG
>SACH01000363.1 GCA_009928645.1 Gammaproteobacteria bacterium
CAGCGGTGTTGATGACCGTGATGATGGAGGCGACCGTCTGGCTACCCACGACGTGAGGGAAGAATAGGGAGGAAGTGGCCTGAGCCGAGGACATGAAACCGACGGAGGGACCGAGGGCGACGGTGACGGCGACGGCAAGTTTCTTTTGATTTAACATGGCTAGATGTTCTCCTGTTGCGTTCATGTTAGCCGAGGGATGTAGACACTTAGGTTATGGATCTAAAATCCGGTACCTGATTGTCCAGGTATAACGGATCCTTGCTCATAGTTTACCTTGGCTGGGAGTTTACACCTTAGCTTCACGGTGTCAATCCCAACAACCAATTCTTGGGGTTGGCCTAACTCCTAAACTCTTTACTTAAACTGGATTTACCCACGTTGTAAACATCAGCTTTCCGCGTAGAGCCTAAAGCAGCCTACCGTGAAAAGGAGTTTACACCACAGGTTGTTGTTGTCAACCCACAAGAAGGATTTTTTTTCATCATTTTGGCAACCGCCTACTTATGCCCTAAAAATCAGTCTCTTCTGGAGCAAGCCCGATCAAGGATGAAGCGCGGACTGCTAATTGTAGCGCAATTACAACAAATCAGGGCCAAGCGGCGCCCGGGGATCTAACCCTCGCGGAAGGATAGTGGCGCGAGGCTGGCCGGCGACTGCCCCGCCTGGCGCCTTTGCCACATCTGGAGATAGAGCGCCTCCAGGTCACGGCTATAGCCCTGGGTATCAAACAGGGGGATCAGATCCCGCATTGCGGCGAGCTTGCGGCGCAAGTCCCGCAAGTCCTTGGGATGGCTGGCCCAGTGCAGGGCCATTTCCCGGTAGTGGTCCCGATTCCTGGCGATGAACTCCGGCAGGTCCGCGGCGGTCAGGATACTGGCCGCGACCCGGGAGGGAAAGGTCTGGCCCGGACAGGTCAGCACGGGTACCCCAGCCCAAAGGGCATCGGAGGCGGTGGTGTGGGCATTGTAGGGCGCCGTATCCAGAAAGAGATCGGCGAGGCTGATCCGGGCCAGGTGCTGGTCCTGGGGGACATGGTCGGCGAAGAGAAGGCGATCCTGGTCAATGCCCAACCGGGCTGCCTCTTGGAGGAGATGGGCGCGCGCGGCTGTCCCCGGGGCAAACAACCAGAGGACCGCGCCCGGCACTGCCCGCAGCAGGTCGCACCAGAGGGCGAAACCTTCAGGGGTATATTTAAAGGTGTGATTGAAGCAGCAATAGACGAAGGCACCCTCGGGGAGGCCGACCTGGGCGCGGGTCGGGGTCGGCGCTCGGGGAGCGCGAGAGTCCCGAGGCTGATAGCAATTCGGCAAGTAGGCCAGGGCCTCGTCGTAGGCGGCCGCCTCCTCCAGGGGGACCACCCGGGGGTCGGCGATCAGATAGTCGATGAAGGGCACGCCCATGCTCCCGGGAAAGGCGAGCCAGGAGACCTGGATGGGCGCTGGGCGCTGGGCGAGGATCGCGGGCCGCGAAAAGCGGGTGTAGCCATGCATATCCACCAGGATGTCGATATCGTCGGCGCGGATGCGGCGCGCCGCCTCGCCCGGGGAGAGCGAATGGACCTCGGTGATGTGCTCGAAAGCCGCGACGAGACGCTGACACATTGCGCTGTCGTCCAACGGGGTCAGGGAATAGGCGAAGACCTCGAACCGGTTGCGATCATGCAGTTCAAAGACTCCGGCCGTCAGCCGGGCCGTGGCATGGTCGCGCAGGTCGCCCGAGAGGTAGCCGATACGCAGCCGGTCGTGGGGTTGGCGTGGCCCCTGGGCATGGAGGGGGCCCAGTTCCTGCCAGCCGAGATACCGCTGGCCATGAGCGCGAGCCACCCGTAGCAGGTCGGTGGCGTTAAGCCCCGGCAGGCTAAAGGCGTCGAAGGGTTCCATCGCGTCACCCTCGCCCGCCTGGATGCGCTTGACCAGGGCGGGAACCCGCTCATCCCAGGCACGCCAATCGCAGAGATGGCGTTGGCTGGCGTGGAGGGCGCCGAGCAGGTCCCGCGGGGGGGTGGAAAAGCGCGGCAGGATCCGCTCCCAGATGGCCACCGCCTCCTCGTGATGACCGAGGCGGGCCAGGGACTGCGCCAGAATATGCTCGTATTCCAGGTTGTTGATACCGGCACACTGGGCCTTGACGATCTCCGCGCGCAGGGCATCCGTATCCCCCAGGTGGGAAAAGAGGCCCACCCTGGCGGCGTGCAACTCCCGGGGTGGCGCCGAGCCCGAGGCCTCGGCCTGGGCGATCAGGGCTTGGGCCCCGACCTCGTCCCGCTCCTCCAGACAGACCAGGGCCAGAGAGAGGAGGGCGCGCGGGTGACCCGGCACGGCGCGCAGCAGGGTCTCGTACTGGGCCCGTGCCTCCCGATAGCGGTATTGAAGCCGGTAGAGGGTGCCGAGGTTGAGTCGCGCCTCGTGCAGGTCGGGCTGGCGCGCGAGCAGGTCACGAAAGATGCGCTCCGCCTCGGGATAGGCCTCGCGCTCGCGCAGGAGGTTGCCGAGATTGACCCAGGCCTCCCGATAGCCGGGGGCGAGTTCAATGGCTTGGCGATAGGCGGCCTCGGCC
>SACH01000364.1 GCA_009928645.1 Gammaproteobacteria bacterium
GGCTTATGCTGGGGCGCGGCCCCCACGTCCGTGGGCTCGCCCTCGGGCTGGGCGTCCTGCTGACGACCAGCCCTCTTGTTGCCCAGCCCCTGGCGGTGGACCCCAACGATCCCGCGGCGGTGATCGGCGGCCGACCGGACCGGCCCTCCGAACCCCTCCCCGCGGCGCGCCAGGTGGCCCCCCTCACCACCAGTCTGACCCTCAATGATGTCCCGATCGACCATCGCACCGCCTGGGACCTGTCGCTGGGCGCGGTGGGGGGCGATGGCCGCAACACCAGCCCGGTGGCGCGCGGCACGGTCAGGCTCCAGGGCGAACTGCGCGAGCGCAAGGAGGACAACCTGTACCTGCGCGAGCAGGAGGGTTGGTACGGACAGGTCATCAGCTTCAATCGGGTGCGCGATATCACCCTCACCGAGACGGCGCCGGTCGATGTGATCGGGTTCCGCCTGCGCTACAGCCTGACGGGCACCTGCGCCCTCCCCGGTCACGCCGAGGGGACCTACTGCACCTACACGCCCGGCCTGAGCGTGGACCCGAACTCGCTCGACCCCGACCTACTGCTGCCGACCCGCTTTGTCAACGATTCCTACTTCGGGACCGAGGTGGACGCGGCCGACCTGGACGCCATCCGCCAGCCGGGCTGGCAACGGGGCGCGCCGGGTGGCATGAAGATCGGCTTGGATCTGGATATCCCCAACTCCGGCTATGTCCCCAACGCGGCGCGGCGCGGCGAGGCCCGGATGACGCGGCGGGAGAATGACGAGATCGGCGGGGTGCTGGCCCTCTCCAAGGTGCGCCAACAGCTTATGAGCAACGACCAGGGCGCGGTACTGTCCCGGACCATCCGGGGGCTGGCGCTGCCATCGGACCACGACTGGAACGAGCGCACCCTCGGCTGGCAAGCGCTGGCCTGGTTGCTGCCCGCCCTCAAGGCCGACCTGCAGGCCAATGAGGACAAGGCCTATCCGCGCATCAACAACAATCTGTTCCTGGCCGCCAACAACGTCCGGCGGCCGGCCGACAGCCTGACCCTCTACGAGTCCGGGGTCGGGCGGGTGGTCCACGCCAAGGGTGCGGTGACCCGTTTCGCCGACGTCCCCTGGGCCACGTACAACGCCATCTGGCTGGGACTCTCGCCGGTGGTCAACCGCGTCCAGACCAACCGCCTGCGCCTACAAACCTTGGGACCGCGCGCTACGACTTCTTCGACCTTCAACCAGGGTGGCGACGAGGACGCTCTGTCCCAGATGGCCGACGTCACGCAAATCACCTCGCTAGGCGGGATCACCTCCCAACTCGATGTGCACCTGCTCCAGGACCCCTTCCTGCAGCTCGGGCTCGATTTCACCATCCAGGCGGCGAACCTGATCCGCACCAGCGAGCTGGTCGAGACCACGCGGTACGTGCCCAATTTCTCCCTGACCGGGACCTGGACGGGGGCCGAGCAGGTGCTGCGCTATTTCGCCGGCGCCATGGAGGGCGAGGATCCGGACAATTTTCGTGTCAACGGCTATCTCGGTGGGGACTGGACCTACAACGGCGGCAACGGTTGGCGCGCCCAGCTTGGCGCCATCGGCTACACCGAGCCCAATTACGATTATTTCAGCGAGGCGCGCGGCAGTCTGGCCAAGAGCCTGCAACTGCCCAAGGATACCAAACTCACCCTGGGGGCCTTTGCCTCCCATGCCTTTGATCGCCCGGGGGACTATGAGAATTTCGTGCTGGATTATGACGCCAGCCGTCTGGACCTGAGCGCCCGGGTCGAGCGCGGGGGGCTCAGTCTCTCACTCATCCAGGGCCTGGACCAGGTCTTGCCCGACTCGCGCGCGCAGAGCACCACCCTGGGGTTTTCCTATCGCGTCAGTCCGCGGCTCGACCTCTCGGGCCTCTATACCCCCACCTCCAAACAGACCAGCTATGTGGTCGGCCAGGCCGGTATCGGCTGGCGCCCGTTCGATCACTCCACCAACCCAACGCTCCGTTTGCAATGGACGCGGATCAAGTACAACTGGTACGAGAACATCTACCGGGATGAGCTGAGCACCACCGAGGATGTCCTGATGCTGGTGTTTAAGATGAATATCAACGATGCCTAAAACCACAATTCGCCCCGCGACGCAATCACCCCCCAGGCCACGCGGACGCCAGCCGTGGGCCCGGTCAGCGGGCACCCAAGCAATGTTGGCCCTGTCGCTGTGCGCGACCCCCCTGGCCTGGGCGGAGGACCAAGCCGCCGTCGCCATCTATCAGCACCTGGTGGAGATCGGGGACGGGCAATTCGAACTGCGCGCCTTGAGCCTGTCCGTGGCCGCCGGCCCCGCGGCCATGGCCTCCGTGGCGACGATCAGCGATCCGGGGGGACAGCTTGGGATTAGCTTTGCCTCCGCGGGCCCGGACGCGGGCAGCTTGCCCCAACTGGTGATCGACACTCCCTGGGAAGTCGATCGCGAGGATGGCTCAAATGTGCAGCGTCCCAACCCTTCCCAGGACTAGCCGCGCTGGCGGTTTGCCAGTCAGCTTCATGCCGTGCGCTGGTCGGATCGAACCCTGGT
>SACH01000365.1 GCA_009928645.1 Gammaproteobacteria bacterium
CCCTACCGGGTCTATGGCGGCCTGCGCTTCTTCGAGCGCGCCGAGATCAAGGACGCCATGGCCTACCTGCGCCTGGTCGCCAACCCGGACGACGACACCGCCTTCGAGCGATCCGTCAACAATCCGCCCCGGGGCATCGGCCTGCGCACCCTGGACAGCCTGCGCGAACAGGCGCGGGAGGCCCGGGTCTCCCTGTGGCGAGCGGCCCGCGATCTGGCCGGTAGCGGCGCCCCCCCCCCCCGGGCCGCGGCTGCCGTCAACCAGTTCCTGGGCCTGATCGACACGCATCGGGCCCGCGCTCAAGACCTGAACCTGGAGGCCCTGACCCGGGACCTGATCGCCGCCGCCGGCCTGGCGGACCACTATCGCAAGGAAAAGGACGGCAAGGGCCAGGACCGCATCGAAAACCTGGAGCAATTGGTGGAGACCGCCCGGCGCTTTCGCCACGAGATGGGGTGGGACTATGCGGTACCCGTCACCGCTGAAGCCAGCCCCACGGCCAGTACCGAGGCCGGCGCCCAGTCCAGCCCCGCGGCCAGCGACTCAGGCGGGGGCGCGGACACCGAGCCGGTCGAAAATAGCGACCTCGACGCCTTCCTCGCCCTCGCCGCCCTGGAGGCGGGCGATACCCAGGCCGACGACGCCGAGGATGCGGTCCAACTCATGACCCTGCACAGCGCCAAGGGCCTGGAGTTCCCCCTCGTCTTCCTGGTCGGCGCAGAGGAGGGCCTCTTTCCTCACAGCCTCTCGGTGCAGGACCCGAGCCGCCTGGAGGAGGAGCGCCGTCTCTGCTATGTTGGCTTGACCCGGGCCAAGCAGCGCCTTTTCGTCTGCCATGCCGAGAGCCGCCGTTTCCGCGGTAGCGAGGAATCCCCTTTCCCCTCCCGTTTCCTGCGTGAGATCCCGGCGGAACTGGTCGTGGAGGTGCGTGGCGGCGGGGTCTCGCGGTCCTCCTCTTCGTCCTGGGGCCGCTCCGCTTTCCCATCAGCGGCGGCGCAGCGGCCCACTGCCACGATGGCCAGCCAGACGGAGACCGGCGCTGGTGGCTTCCGCCTTGGTCAGCGGGTGCTGCACCCCAAATTCGGCGAGGGGGTGGTGCTCAACAGCGAGGGGCGGGGCGCGGCGGCGCGGATTCAGATCAATTTCCAACAGGAAGGCACCAAGTGGCTGGTCCTGGCCTATGCCCGCCTGGAACCGCTGGGGTGATCCGATTGTTGCCCCGTCAGGCAATCCGGTCGCCAGACCAACTGTTGCCGATCAATGCCGTCACGGGGTGGGCGCGACTGGGAGACCGACTGAAACCCAGCCGGATGGCCGGCAGGGAACGGTTGCCGGGAGAAGCTCGGAGCGGACAGCGCTGGCCTTGCCCCGGTTATCTCCTCTATCTCCTCTGGTTAAGCCTGGTCCTCCTCCTGCCGACGGGCTGCCACTCGGACACCGGCCCCGCCCCGATCAGCGGCGAGGTGGCCGAGGCCAAGGGTTGGACCCTGGAGGTGCTGGCCCGGGATCTGGAGAACCCCTGGGGTATCGCCTGGCTCCCTGATGGCTCGGCCTTGATCACGGAAAGGCCGGGACGCCTGCGCTGGTTCCGCAATGGCCATCTCGAGCCGGAGCCGGTCGCCGGTCTGCCGCCGGTCCTGGCCTATGGCCAGGGAGGGCTCCTGGACATTGCCCTGCACCCGGATTTCGCCACCAACCGCCTGGTCTATCTCAGCCTGGCCATCGGCGCCCCGGAGGCCAACCGCACCGCCCTGGCGCGGGGGCGCCTGACCGACGCCGGTCTGCAAGGAATGGAGATCATCTTCCAGAACGCGGATGTCAAGGACGGGGCTCAGCATTTCGGCTCCCGCCTGCTCTTTCTGCCGGACAAGAGCCTGCTGATGAGTATCGGCGATGGCGGCAATCCCCCCCTCGCCTTCGCTGGGGCCAACATCCGCAATCAGGCCCAAAACCTCGGCACCCACTTCGGCAAGATCCTGCGTCTGCGGGATGACGGTAGCCCCCACCCGGACAACCCCTTCCTGGGCCGGCCCGGTGCCCGGCCGGAGATCTGGACCCTGGGCCACCGCAACGTCCAGGGCCTGGCCCTGGACCCCCAAGGGCGGGTCTGGGCCAACGAGCACGGCTCCCGGGGTGGCGACGAACTCAACCGCATCCAGGCGGGGGCCAATTATGGCTGGCCGGAGGTCAGCTACAGCCATGAGTATTGGGGTCCCGCCGTGGCCCGCGACCAGAGTCGCCCCAATATCCAGGACCCCATCCTGGTGTGGACGCCGTCCAAGGCCCCCAGTGGCCTGACCTTCTACACCGGCGACCGCTATCCCGGCTGGCGGGGCAACCTGTTCAGCGGCGCCCTCAAGTTCCTGCAGATCCGCCGCCTGGTGCTGGACGGCGCCCGGGTGGTGGCGGAGGACAAGCTCTCCATCGGCCAGCGGGTGCGGGATGTGCGTCAGGGGCCCGACGGCTATCTTTACCTGCTGACTGATCATCATGATGGCCAATTGCTGCGCATCCTGCCCGCCGCTCCCTAATGATCCGCTACCCAGGTG
>SACH01000366.1 GCA_009928645.1 Gammaproteobacteria bacterium
TCCTGGGCCTGGCTGCCCTGGCGCTCCATGCTCTGACCTGGCGCAACCGGCTGATCCGCCACCCCGTGACCGGGCGCACCCGGGCCTGGTGGCTCACCGCCGATGCCAAGGCATTGATCGAACAACTCGGACTCAACGAAGGCCACCTGCCGGAACTGCCCCGCTGGCCAGGCCCGGTGCCACGCCGTGGCATGCTGGTGGTGCGGATCGACCCGCCCGCCGGCATCGCGGATGCCGTCCGCGTTAGCCTCCATCTGGAGCGCCGCACGGGCCGGTATTGGCTCAAGCAGCGCGGCGGTATTCTGGGCGGGCCGATCGTCTTTGGCCCCGGTTCAGTGGATAAAGGCGAGGTCTTCCGGTAAGGGATACTGGGGATGGACGTGTCGGAAGGCGGCCAGTTGCCTGATGGCCTCGTCGCGTTGTCCGCTTGACCAACTCTGACGGATGTCCTCTAACCAGCGTTCCGGGTCGGCTTGAAAGCGCTCGTCGGTTAGCCGAGGTGGCGCGCTGTATTCCTGAGGCACATCATCGCTTATCTGCGACTTCTGATGCAGAGCCCCGGCGGTATCTGTCATCGGCATCGCCGGGCGCCTTTCAGCAAGCGGGTCATCAAGCTGGGTCTGATTCTCAGCCTGTTTTTTTTCCTGACCCTTAGCCTGACCTATCGCCCCCTCCCCGGTTGGCGCCATGGCCGGGGCTTGGGCAGCAGCGGGTGCCCTTGACAGGCGGGCGGCGGCGGAGAGCCCCATGGCTTCCTCGGAGACTTCCTTGGCCACGACCTCCCGTTCCGGCTTCGCTGGCGGGGGTAACGGGGATGTCCGTGATGGTTGCGAAGGCTGCGATGGGTGGCTTGGCTGGTAGTCAGCCGGCGGCGTGGGTGCCATGCCGGTTACCCCCTGCATCGCGCCCTGTTCATCCAGTACCCGCAACACCAACCCCACGGTCAGCAAAATGCCGGCCACCGAGGACAAGGGGATGGCCAGGCGGCGCCAGGTCCAGCGACCGTCCCCCCTCAGGGGCCAACGCGGAGGCCAATGCCAATAGTGGGGTCTACCCCAGCGTCGCGGCCAATCCCTGATCCCAGACCAGCCCCGCGGCCATTTCCCGCGCGGGGTCCAGTCCCGGAGCTGAGGCCAAGGGGGCAGCCAGCGCCGCGCTTCCTTCCCCCGGACGGAGAGGGTGGCCCCAGGGGTGACCCCCTTTTCAGACTGGGGTTGGAGAGCCGCTTGGGCCTGGTCGAGGATGCGCCGGTCCAGTTCTGCCGGGGGCGTTTGCGTCGCCCCTTGGCGGTAGAGGGCGGACAAGCCAGGCTCATCCAGTTCAGGGTCGGATTGATCGGGATAGGGATTCACAGGCAATCCTCCAGGGCCGCGCGCAAGGTCTTGAGGGCATAGCGCAGCCGGCTCTTGATGGTCTCCCGACCAACCCCGGCGCAGGCCCCGATGGCCTCCAGACTCATGCCCGCCTCCTCGCGCAGGACAAAGGCCTCGCGCTGGGCGGCCGGCAAGCGGCAGAGAGCGACCTGCAGACGCTGGACGCAATCGGCATCGTTGGCGAGTTGGTCCTGGCTGGGGGCCGGGTCCGGCACCGCATCCAGATCCTCGACACTCTCCCATTGCCTCTGGCTTTGGCTGTGACTTTTTCGGTAATGGTCCACCAGCCGGTTATGGGCCAGGCGATAGAGCCAGGTTTTGAAACTGGCCTCGACCCGGTAGGTGCCGCGGACCCTGATCAGATTCGTCCAGACGTCCTGAAACAGTTCCTCGGCGATGGACGAATTGCCACAGCCATGGAGCAGATAGCGGTAAAGGGGGCCGCGATGGCGTCCGTAGAGGGTCGCGAAGGCCTCGGCGTCGCCATCCCGATAGCCCAGCATCAGGTGTTCGTCGGAGGGTTCAGGCACGATGGCTATCGGCAGCGGAGAAGGATCATCACAACCTGGCGATTGGGGCCATGCGACTGAATGGCCCCATCTTGAGCCGGGCGGAACCAGCGATCAAGCGCCCTGGAGTGCCTGCGCCAGCTTGATCAGGCCGATGAACTCGGCCCGGTATCCGGAGGCATCCTCGCCCTTGGCGCCGCTGGCCAGGGTGACGATATCCGCCAGGGTATAACCGTTCAGGCTGGTCCCACCCCGCAGGTATTGGCCGAAGGCGGCCACGGCGGCGGCGAAGCGCAGGCGTTCGCTGGCGCTTTCCTGACCGGTCGGGGTGGCAATGGCCTGGCTGATCAGGGTGCTCTCCGCGTGCCCGGGCAGCTTGTAGCGTAATTTGAGGAAAGCCAGTTCGCCGCCAGTAGCGGCTGTTTCTCCCGCCGCGACCGGCACGGCGCCATAGCGCAGGGGCTCGATGCGGGGCGGCTGGCCGGCCAGGGTGATCTCGTAGAGGGCGGTGACGCGATGGCCGGCGCCCACCTCCCCGGCGTCCACCCGGTCGTTGTTGAAATCCTCCCGCGCCAGCAGGCGATTCTCATAGCCGATCAGGCGGTACTCGGTCACCTGGGCCGGGTTGAACTCGATCTGCACCTTGACGTCCCCGGCGATGGTC
>SACH01000367.1 GCA_009928645.1 Gammaproteobacteria bacterium
CATACTGGGTGCGAGTCATGGTCATGTCAGTCTGTTCCATAAGGTCAACCTGTGGTGAAAAAGGTGCCCGGTCACGGGCGGCGGAAAGGAGGACTCCTGCCCGCCCGGGCTGCCGGTGTTTAGCGGATCGCCCACCGCCGGCTGGGGCGTCCTGGCTCATCGCGTTACGCGCCCCGCCAGGCTCGGGGGCTTACCACCAACGGTAATCAGCCGGTGTCAGAAGGGCACATCGTCTTCCCCCTCGCCCACCGTCAGCGGCTCGCTGGCATGGACCAGCGTGGCGTCAAAGGTCTGATGAATGGCCTGGCCTATTTCGTCCAGGACCGTAAAGCCGTTCTTGCTCGCCTCGGACAGCTCCTGGCTGCGGTAGTCATCCGCGCCATTGGCGACGTGGCGCCCATCGGGCAGGGCATAGACGGTCCGCGTCGCGTCCGATTCAACGACGGGCAGGGGGCAAAGAGCGTGAATCCACTGGTGCCACTGGCAGCCCGTGGGGACCACCTTGGCCGGGATCTCTTCCCCCGCCATGCTGCATAGCCAGTGGCTGCCCAGGTCCTCGCTGCGCAGATCCGGGGCGGAAAAGCGGCAGTTGCGGCAGTGGGCCACTGGCGGCAAGCGCTCGGTCCAGTAGACGGCAGCGGTGATAGGCGGCATCCACTTGGCCTCGTACCAGGACTTGTCCCGGTAGCTGCTGGCCGGCGGCTCAGGGGCTTCCAGCAAGCGTTGCGCCTTGGCCAACAGGCCATCCCAGGTCATGGGCTCGAAGCGCACCCGTTCGGCATGCAGCCGGCTGTCGTCCTTGCAATAGGCGACAAACAGCGCCCGCTCCATGCCGGACGCGCCCATGTAACACTGCAACTGGGCGTAATACTCCGGGCTCCACGCCTGGACGCCTTTCTTTTCCAACTCGGCGAAGCGCTTGCCGGACACCGACTTGGCCTCGAAGACATGCCAGGTCTTGGGCGCCTCGGGCACGCCATGAATGGCCCCGTCCATCGAGCCGCCGAAGTGGCCACCAAAGTAGCCAAAGCGGAACTGCTTGCCGTCCGGGTCAGTGGTGTGCAGCTCCACGCCGGGAATCTGCCGCAGGTAGCGCACGATCTCACCCTCAATTGCATCCCCCAGGCGAAAGATGCGCTCGGTGCGCGGGCTGTGCTCCTCCGGCAGGCAGCCGCGGAATTGCAGCCACAAGGTCCGGCTGTCGGTCTTGCCGATCTGCGACATGCCCAGGTGGCCACGCCCATGACGGGCGGCGATGGCGCGGGCAATGGCCGCGTCCAGGGCTGCCAGCACCGGGGGCGGCTCGGGGAAGAGGGGGGCGTCCGCCGGCAGGGGGGTGTCTTTGGTCCGCGCCGCGTCCAGGGTGCCGGGGGTAAACAAGCTGGTCACGACACCCGCCGAAGCTAAGGCCGTGGGTTCAGATACTGTGGTCATAATCACTCCTCACGATGTCCTTCCACCGGCTGGCCACGTCCACCGTGATCAGCCGCGGCTGGCGTAGCACTTCCTCGCCCTGGTCAAGGTATAAAGCCGCCTGTTCCGGGGTCATGGGCGAGGTCCCGCGGGTCGTCAAGCCGGCCCATTCCAGGGCCGCCTTCTGCCCGGCATAACCCGGGCGACCGATCATCAGGTTGCGGTAGAAGGTCTCGAACAGCCCGCAGTGATAACTGAGGCGCAGATAGGATTGCCCGCTGGCCTGGCTGTAAGCCACGCGCCATGACAGACGTTCCACCTCGAAGTCCTGGAAACTGCGCTCGCTGGAGATCAGCCCGCCACGCTTGGCCTCGGCCTTGTGGCGGATAAACAGCCGGCCGCACTCCTCGCACTTGATCGCCGCGGTCGGGTTCTTGTGGCCGCAACCGCCGATGAACTGGCTGCTGGTCGGGTCCCAATCGCCACAGCGGCGATAGGGGGCCTCCTCCGGTTGCGCCCGTTTGGTCTGCCGTGGTTCCTTTTCATCGGCCTGATCCACCGGCCCCAGGCGTTCGATGTTGCCGCCGAAGTCGAGGATCAGGCAGTCGGTCTTGCCCGTGCTGGGCGACAGGCGCAGGCCGCGGCCCACCATCTGCACATAGAGGCTGGCGGAACGGGTCGGGCGCAACAGGACGATGCAATCGCAGCGCGGGCAATCCCAGCCCTCGGTCAGGACGCCGACATTGCATAGGGCGGGAAAAGCCCCGGCGGCAAAGTCTGTCAGCAGGCGCGCCCGCAATTCGGCCGTGGTCTCGCCACTCACGGCATGGGCTTCGATGCCTCGGCGCAACAGGGCCTCCTTCACCAGTCCGGCGTGGAGGATGCTGACGCAAAAGAACACGCTGGCCTTGCGCCCCTGGGCATGCGCGGTCGCCTGCCATTCATCCAGGGCGGCATCGATGATGCCCTCGGCCGTGGCCCGCTCTTCCAATTGCCGCTCGTTAAAGTCACCCCCCAGGGTCTTGACGCCATCGGTGTCGATGGTCCCTGCCGCCGGGGCCAACGAGGTCAGCGTGGCCAGATAACCCTGCTTGATCAGGTCGAGCATGCCGACGTGATAGGCCAGGTCG
>SACH01000070.1 GCA_009928645.1 Gammaproteobacteria bacterium
CTCGACCTGGGTGTCCCCCACCCGGCCGAGCCGTACCTCCCGTGCCCGGTAGCCCAGGCCGCCTTCATCGACGTAGACGATCGGCTTGCCGCCATGCTGGAGGACGGCGGGGCGCGGCGCCAGCAAGGTCGCGGGGGTGGTGAGCTGGACAGTCGCTTGGGCGGTCTGGCGATGGCTCAGCCGGCGGTCGGGGTTCTCCAGGATGACCCGCACCCGCGCCGTGCGGGTCATTTCGTTCAGGCTGGGATCGATGAAGGTGATCGGCGCGGTCAGGATCTGCCCTGGCAGGGAGGGTACCGCCACCTCCACGGTCTGGCCCTTCTGAAGCCAGGCCAGGTCCGGTTCGTAGGCGTCGAAGACGAACCACATGCGCGAGAAATCGCCGATCTCGAACAGGGGATCGTTGGTCTGGACATATTGACCTTCGTACACCGAGCGGGTGATGACCGTACCGGACAGGGGGGCACGGATGCTGACCATGGCCGTGGGCTTGAGGGTGTTCTCCAGGATGCCGATCTCCTCCTCGGTCAGGCCCAGCTCCAGGAGACGCTCGCGGGCGGCGGCGCGCTCGGACTGGGCGGTGGCCACCGCGCCGGCCTTGATACGCTCGACGTACTGGCGCTGAGCGGTGAGCATCTCGGGGCTGAACACGGTGGCCAGGGGGGCGCCGGCCTCGACCTCGGCGCCGATGTAATTGACCTGGAGCTTCTCAATCCGGCCCGGCACCCGGGCGGCCAGGATCCGATGGCGGGTGTCGTCATCCTCGATGATGCCGCTGACCCGCAGGGTGCGAACCATGGGGCCACGGGTCACCGCGCTGGTCGCCACGCCGGTGACGGCCGCCTGGGCGGGGTTGAGCCGCACCAGGTTGGGATCGTCGGTTGACAGTCCCCCCCCCTGGTCGCCACTGGTGGCCGCGACCAGGTCCATGCCACACAGGGTGCAGCGGTCCCCCGCCTGGTCCGACTTGATCCAGGGGTGCATGGGGCATTGATAGAGGGTCACCGCCGCCTGGTCACCCTGACCCAGGGCTTTCAGGGGCGAGGCGGCTGCCAGCACCCCACCCTGGCTGCCAAGGGCCAGGAAGACGACAAACAGCAATACCAGAAGTCGGCGAAACCAGGAGCCATGCGTATTCATTTGCTGGATCATTTGCTTGTCTTTTCCGCCTCCAAGGCCAGGGCTCGTATAGCCTGGTCATCAGGTTGGACGGCGGCAAGGGATACGGGAATCCGCTACCGCCAATAGGGGGTGTGAGACTTTCTCAGCCGTGCCTGTGCCACCAATGCCGTCCGGCAAGGATGGCGAGGGTGGCAAAGGTAAGGGGCAGGACGAAGGAGCCCATGATCCAGCCGAACTGCGCCAGGGCATCATGCTGGCGGGCCATGAGGATCAGGTAGAGGGTGTAGATAAGGTAGTAGGCAAAGAAGAGCCCTCCTTCCCAACGGGCGATGAGGTGGCCAGTGAAGAAGATGGGCAGGCAGGCCAGGGCTACCGCAACCATGACCGGCAGGTCGAAGGCCAGCAGGGAGGGTGCCACCGTCAGGCTGGTGGGGGCGATGGCGGCGGAAACCCCCAGTACGCCCAGGATGTTGAAGATATTGCTCCCCACCACGTTGCCGACGGCGATATCCCGCTCGCCCCGCAAGGCCGCCATGATCGAGGTGGCGACCTCCGGCAGGGAGGTTCCGGCGGCGATCAAGGTCAGGCCGATGACCAGCTCGCTGACCCCCAGGGCGCGGGCAAAGGCGACGGCCGCCTCCACCAGCCAGTTGGAACCAAGCACCAGCAGGGTCAGACCCGCCAGGATCAGGGCCACCTGGATGGACCAGTGCGAATCCCAGGACTTTTCCGCCACGACCGGGGGTGCCGCGGCTTCCTGACGGTCCGCGGCGGTCTGCCGCCGGCTGGCGCGGATGACATAGATGGTATAGGCCGCTAGCAAACCCACCAGCAACAGCCCCTCAAGGCGGCCGATCGACTGGTTCGCCGCCAGGGCCCAGAGCAGCAGGGAGGCACCGACCATCAGGGGCACCTCCTGGCGGATGAGCTGCCGATCGACGACCAAAGGGGTGATGAGGGCGGACAGGCCGAGGATGAACAGGACATTGAAGATGTTGCTGCCCACCACGTTACCCAGGGCGATATCCACCTGCCCCGCCCAGGCGGATTGCACGGAGACGGCGAGTTCCGGCGAACTGGTGCCGAAGGCCACGACCGTCAGGCCCACCACCAGGGGCGAGATGCCCAGGGCCATGGCCAGCTTGGAGGCGCCGCGCACCAGCAATTCCGCGCCCAGGATCAGGGCGATAAGACCGAGAAGAAACCAGAGCATGTCGGTAGTCTCAGTGAAATAGAAGGGAAAATTCTCGCCGAACTCAACAATCAATGCGCCTGAGAACGTTCAATGATCGTTAGCGCTGGCCTTGCTGTCACAGTCGCCAAGGTCGATTAAAGGAGAAAGTGGCGTCCGTGCGGCAAATTTCAAAAGTTTCACATCACCCAGATTCCCCACCGCCGCGCTCACTCCACCGAAGAGAATCTCCAGGGTTGATCTGATCCGGAACCCTGGGTTACCCTCAGCCCAGCCGTCAAGGATGCAGCATCGGAGGCGACGGCGAGGAAAAATCAAAAACAACATGTTCCAAGAGGGTCCTTGGATGAACCGTGCCTTCACCACCAGTGCCACCTTGTCGACCTGACAATCCTGTCTTGCAGAGCTCAGCGCTCGTCTCTTACCCGCTGGCTTCTTGGCTATCCCCGTCTGCCCTCCTCCGGCATTGAAGGTGTCAGATGTCTCCATGCTCCCGTGGGGCCAGCGTGTAGCACCGCGGTAAATTCGTCGCCAGCTCCCGGTAAACCCAATGCCCACGCTCGCCGATCCCCTCTTTACCACCACCGGCGGCCAGCGTCTGTCCCTGTTCGACCTGTTCGCCACCATCGCCGATGGCCAACCTCTGGAGCTTAACCGGCTACGCCCCCATCAACGCGCGCCGGTCGTAACCGCGCTAGCCATTCTGATGACCGCCCTGCGCCGCCATGCTTCAGGACCCCTGACCAGCCACGCCGATTGGGCACGCGAGTGGCGGGGCCAATCGGCGCCGACGCCTTGCGCCTGTTGGCCCCGGTCACCGAGGTCGCCTTCTTCCAGCCCCCGCTGGAACCCAGGTCACGGCAGGTCCACCACTCGGACCTGCTCCTGAGCGACATCGACCTGACCTTCACCCGCGCCCTGCACGCCGCCAAGCCGGTCGACGATGGCACCGCCGAAGAGGCGGTTTTCGCCCTGCTCGCGGGGACCTGGAAAATCAGCGTCGTGAAATGGACCGCCGGCACCCGCCAATGTCCCGTGGCGGCCTTGCCCTCCGCTGACGCGACCTTGGGCGGGGAGGTTCGCCACCTGGCCATGGCCTACGACCAACATACCTCCACCCTGATCGGCTCCCAGGCCATGCCCAGCCGCGCCGCGGACCATTGTCTCTGGCTGCGCCCGGTCATGGAGGCCAGTCTAACGCTGGACGCCTTGCCTTATCCCTACCTGGAGGCCCGACCCATCCATTTGGTCGAGACGCGCCCCGGCCGCTACGCCGGCATCGGCCAACAGTTGACACCGCGCCGCATCGCCGGCAAGGGCCATGCGGAAGACCCCCAGGTCCCCCTCATCGGTGGCGCGCCCTACGTCCTGTGGGGCGCCCGGGTCTGGGGGATGGCGACGCAACATGAGGCCTTGTTTGGCAGCTCGCGCACCCAACGCCCCACCACCCTGGATTTACCGGGCTATCGCGCCGTCCGTTTGTGCGGCGTCGGGACGGATCAGGGCAAGACCCTGGGCTTCTGGGAGGAACTCTATTCCCTGACTCCCCAGGCGGCCTTCACCCTGGCCGCCTCACCTCAGCGTGGGGCGGACCTGTCCCAACGGGCCTTGGAGATCGCTGACCAGGCGGATCGGGCCCTGCGCTGGGCCATCGCCGCCCTGCTGCCTGGCTCCGCCGAATCCGCCGCCATCAAGGCGGCCAAGGGTCGTGCCTCCCTCTTCCTCAAAGAGGCCTTGACCGCCCCCCTCACCGCCACCGTTCTGGCCTTGCTTGCCGCGCCCGCCGGCCTCGTGGCCGAGCAAGTTGCCCTCCAGACGTCCATGGTCAAGGTGCTGCGGACGGTATGGCGGAAGCTCTCCTCGGGCTGCCCCGATCCCCTCGCCGTTGCCCTCGGCACCGACCGGCTCGAATTCCGGATTCGCGACATGACTGGAGAAGACTCCATGACCTCCCACCCCGACCTGCCCCTGTCCCGGCAGGTCTTCGCCATCCTGCAAGACCTCAGTGCCCACCAGACCCCGGATGACCGCGCCCAACTGCGGACCATGCTCCCCTCCGCGCCACCCCTGATCTACTGGGTAGCCCTGTCCCAGGTACCCGACCGACTGAGCGACAGCCCGGCCCTGGAGGCGGTCTGGCGCGCCCTGCTGCCCGCCCTTGGCACCCTTCGCCCCGCTGGCGCTCCCCTCGGCCAGGTCCTGGCGCGCACGGACTACCCCGAACTGCGCTTCCGCCAACTGCTAGCCGCCACCGGCGAGACCCTGGTCGCCCAGTCGGCGGAGGTGGTGCGCTGGCTCATCGCCCACGAGCAGAATGCCGTGGACCTGGCCGCCCTCACTGCCTACGCCCTGGCCGACGCCCTCGGTGACGATGACACGCGCGCCGTCCTCCAGCGCCAACTGGCCCTGGATTACGTGCGCGCCAACCGCCCCCTCAAGGAGGCCGCATGACCGCCCTGGCGGCATCCGCCGCCGAGCGGCTGACTTTTCCGGACACCCCGCCCCAACTCATTCAGGCGCAACTGGCCGTCTCCCTGCCCGCCGCCTTGGCGGCGGCCAGCGGCTCCCTCTCCCACGCCGGCCGGCGCGATCTGTCCCTGGTCCTCAAGACCGCCCTCACCGAGGCCTTGGGTGGACCGCTTGTCCGTCCCTGGCGCTTGATGGGCACCCGCGACCAGACCGCCACCCTACTCGGCTATACCGATGGCCAGGACGCCGCCGCCCTGCGCGGCCGGCTGGCCTTTGCCACCCCCGCTTGGCAGCAGGCGGTCCAGGTCGTCGCCACCACCCCACTGCCGACCTTGGCCGCCGGTCAGCGACTGCGTTTCAGTCTGCGGCTGGTGCCGACCATCAAACAGACCCAGGGGGGCGAGATTGACGCCTTCCTGTATACCGTCCGCCAGGCCCCCGAGGCGTCACACGACCGCGCGACGGTCTATCTGGCCTATGTCGCCGCCCGACTCCATGGCGCCACGATCGGCTCTGCCCGCCTCGATGGCATGCGCCTGACCCCCCTGGTCCGCCGCCAGGGCAAGCAGGACTGGAGCACCCGGACCTTCCCGGTTGCCGACCTGGCCGGCGAGTTGACCATCACCGACCCCCACCGCCTTACCTGGACCCTGGCCCGGGGCATCGGTCGCCAGCGTGGTTATGGCTATGGCGCCATCCGCCTGGAGGCACGGTGACCCGCCCCCGTCTCAACCCTTCATTACCGATGACCCGCGGCTCGACCGCGCTGAGGGACCCATGATCATCCAACTGCACACCCTGACCTCCCTCCCCGTCCACGTCCCCAACCGCGGAGCCGACGGCCTGGCCAAGCGCGCCGTCTTTGGTGGCGTCGAGCGCCAACGCATCTCCTACCAGGCTCAGCAATATGCCCTGCGCCACAGTGGCGCCCTGGCCCCCCTGGAGGCGGCGAGTCAGGCCGGCCACACCTTCCGCACCGCCCTGGTTGGCGAACGCCTGCTGTTACCCGCCCTGGAAGCCGCGGCCATCCCCGACGCGGCCCAATGGACCGAGGCGATCATGGCCCTATGGCGCAAGGCGGACAGGGAAAAGGCCACCAACAAGGAATCCAGCGCCGAAACGGATCTCGCCACGAACACCGCGCCGGATCAAGCCAACAAGCCGGCCAAGGTGACCCGTACCCCCCGGGCGGCCAGGAAGGACGAGAAGGAATCCGCCGCCCCCCTGATCATCGGCGAGCAGGAAATCCGGCTCTTCGTGGCCGTCGCCCAAGCCTGCACCACCACTGGCATCCCGCCCCAGGACCTGCGTGGTCTGGTGGATGGACGCTTGCCCAAGGGCTCCCCCGTCGCGCCAGCCATCGAGGCCCTGCGCATCACGCGCGGCGCCGTCGGCCTGGATGGAGCCCTCTTCGGCCGCATGGCCACCGGCATCGCCGTGGCCACCGTCGACCGCGCCGTGCGCATCAGCGATGCCCTCACCACCCATGCCATGACCCCGGTGACCGACTTCTTCCTGGTCACCGACGATCTCAAGGACCGCGCCGCCGGCGAGGCCGGTGGCTCCCACATCAACACCCGGGAGGAGGCCGCGGGGCTCTTCTACCGGCACGTCATCATCGATACCGACCAGTTGGCACGCAACGGCGTGGCGCCGGCCGCCGTGGTCGGCCCCCTGGTCACCGCG
The DNA here is from genome assembly GCA_009928645.1 of Gammaproteobacteria bacterium. Classification (GTDB taxonomy): domain Bacteria; phylum Pseudomonadota; class Gammaproteobacteria; order Chromatiales; family Chromatiaceae; genus M0108. The sequence goes on from SACH01000070.1 coordinate 6,470, forward strand.
CTGCTCACCGTCTCCCCCATCGGCAATCGCGCCCCGGCGCGCACGATCGAGGCCCTGCTGGAGGCCGGTGGCCAGGTTCGTTCGCTGATGGACGCCTTCGCCACCCCCATCGCCCGGCAGGACGCGGCCATCCGCTGCCTGCGCGAGACCGTCGCCGCTGACTATGACACCTTCGGTCGGCCGGCGGCCTCTCACTGGCTATCGGAGCAACCCGCCCCGCGGGTCGCCGCCCTGGCGGCCGCCGCCGGGCAATTGCTGGGCGCTTCCGCGCCCTGACGCCCTCCCGGAGACCGCCATGCCCGCCTATTTGCAACTGCGCTGGCGCGGACCCCTCATGTCCCTGGCCGGCGCGCGTATCGACGGTTTCGCCCAGCCCATGCCCATCCCCTCCCTCACCGCCATCGCCGGCCTGCTGGGCGCGGCCCTCGGTTACCGGCGTGGGGACAGCCGGCTGGATGATCTTGCCGACGGGCTGAGGTACGGCGTCGTGGTTCATAACCCCGGCACGCCCCTGGTGGATTACCAGACCGCTGATCTCGGCGCCATCGGCCTGGAGGCCGTCGCCGTAGATGCAGGGGGGGAGATCCGCGTGTACCGAAGAGAAGGCTCGGTGGTCAAGGAACGGGCGCAGCAATGGCGCCCCCTGCTGGCGGATGCCGACATGACCCTGGTACTGGAAGCCCCCGGCTGGGACCTGGACCAGTTGCTTGCCGCCCTGCGCGCCCCCGTGTTTCCCCTCTACCTCGGCCGGACGTCCTGTCCACCCAGCGGGCAGGTAGGCGAACGGTTGGTGGAGGCGGAAACGCTGGAGGAAGCCCTGACGGCCCTGCGCCAGGCGAGGGGTGGTGTCATCTACCGACCATTGAATGGGCTTCAAGGTAATGATCTGGTGGACGGGCTGGTGGTGTCCATTCCATCGCGAGGCCGGGCGCCCGCGCTTTTTTCGGTGGCTGCGTGAGGCTGGTGAAAAACTATTCATAATCAGCAAAATATCTGGAAGAGTCTCTCCCCCGCCGCGGGGGTTTACCGGAGGAGGCGACGACGTTCTGCGACTGGATGCGGTCTCTCCCCCGTGCGCGGGGGTTTACCACAAGGCCCCTGGCAGCAATACCCCAAGCGCATGTCTCTCCCCCCGTACGCGGGGGTTTATCTAAACTGACATGGCAGTCCCTGACCTATGCCGGGTCTCCCCCCTGAACGCGGTGGCTTTACATGTTCTTCACTCAGCATCATGACCGCCATCGCCAAACGTGACCGTAACACCGGCGAAACCCGCTCCCTCATTGGACATTGTCTCGACGTCGCGCTGGCGGCCGAGCGGTTGATCGGCGATCCGGTGATGCTCACGCGGCTGGAGACCGCCTGTCAGCAGCCCCTCGATGCGACCCAGCGTGCCCGGCTGGTCCTGTTGGCGGGCCTGCACGATTGCGGCAAGGCCCTGGTCGGCTTTCAACGGCGCATCACCGGCCAAGGGCGCGGTACCTCCCACCTCGCCGAGGCCCTGGCGGCGCTGATGGCGCACCCCGGGGTGCAACAAGCCTTGCGGGTCCCGCTGCTGACCACCTGGTTCAGCGATCCCGCGGCGGCCCTGTTCTGCGCCATCTGCCACCACGGTTCGCCAGTGGCCCGCGCGGCCATCTCGACCGCCCTCTCGCAGGTACCCTCACAGGTACAGGACTCGACCGACTATGCCCCGCTCCAGGAATTGGCGGAGTTGAGCGCCGAGTTGCTGCGCCGATTCCCGCAAGCCCAGGCCCAGGCGCCGGCCATCCACTGGACCGCCTCGTTCGACCACCTGTTCGCCGGAATGGTGATGTTGGCCGACTGGCTGGGCTCCAGTCTGCCAATCTCGGGAGCCGACTGGCGACCCCGGGAGATCCAGGACCTGATCGCTACCTTGCCCTGGTCGGGCTGGCATTCGGGCAAACCGGCCGCGTCGATCCTGCCCTGGCCACCCCTTGGGGCCCAGGGAGTGATCGGCGCCGTCCCCCTGGCCAGTCGGCTGGTCGTGGTCGAGGCGCCGACGGGCACGGGCAAGACGGAAACCGCGCTGCTTCATGCCCTGCGTCTGGTGGCAGCGGGTGAGGTGGACGGCCTCTATTTCGCCCTGCCGACGCGGGCGGCCGCCACCGAAATCCATGAGCGGATTGCCTGGATGGCCCGCGCCCACTCCCCGGCCCTCGCCGGCCGGGTCGTGCGCGCCGTGCCGGGTCTGCTGGACACCGATCCCTGGCAGCGGGACCTGTCCTCCTGGGCCATCGCCAGCCCGAAGCGGGTGATGGCCGCGCCCATCGCCGTCGGCACCATCGACCAGGCCATGCTCTCGGCCCTGCGCACCCGCCACGCCTGGATGCGTCATGCCGCGCTGAGCCGTCTCCTGCTGGTCATCGACGAGGTCCACGCCTCCGACCCCTATATGCTGGAGATCGTGCGCGCCCTGGTCCGGCGGCATCTGGCCGTTGGCGGTCATGCCCTGCTGATGTCCGCCACCCTGGGGGAGGTCCTGCGCGCCGAACTGGAACAACGCCCCCGCCTCGACCTGGCCCAGGCCCTGATCCAGCCCTATCCGGCGGTCAACGGGCTGATCGTGACGGCACCCGCCGTGGCCTCCGCCCTGCGCCTGCTGGATGCCGATGCCGCGCTGGCCGCGGCGACCGACTGCGTCACCCAGGGTGGTTGCGCCCTGATCATCCGGTCGACGGTGAACAGCGCCCGCCAGACTTTTCAGCATCTTCAGGGCGCTGGCATGCCGGCGATGCTGCACCACTCGCGCTATGCGGATGTCGATCGCCAGTATCTGGACGCGCAACTGGTCGGCATCCTTGGCAAGGGTGGCCACCGCACGCCGCTGGCCATCGTCGCGACGCAGACCGCCGAACAATCCCTGGATATCGATGCCGACCTGCTGGTGACCGATCCGGCGCCGGGGGATGTGCTGCTGCAACGACGGGGACGCCTGGGGCGTCATCGCCTCGACCAGATTCTGCCCCTGATTGTCATCGCTGCGGCAAACCCCGCTGAGACCGTGGCGGCCAAACTCCGACTAGTCCAGGGCCATCGGGCCCGGATGCCCCCCGGGAGCGACTGGGCCTACGTCTATGACGTGCTGGCGACCCTGGCCACGCTGGAGGCATTGGGGGACAAGGACCACCTCCGGGTGCCAGACGATGTGCGTTGGCTGGTGGAGACCGCCACCCATCCCGAGTCCCTGGAGGCCTTCGCCTACCGGCATGGCTGGGAGGCCCTGTGGCAGCACACCTGGGGTAACCGGCTGGCGCAACGCCAGGTGGCCGCCAGCGGCCTGATCGACTGGACGCGACCCTATGAGGGACAGACCGTGGACGATGCCATCCCCACCCGCCTGGGTGATCCCACGGTGACGGTCACTCTCAACATGCCTCTGGCTTCGCCATTCACCGGCGCGGCTATTGCCGCCCTCCCCGTGCCAGGCCGTTGGCTCAAGGGTGTCGCGCCGGGGACCCAGGGCAAGGTTTCCTCGGACGGCCCCGGCCGCTGGCGGGTGAACGTGGGGCAAGTGCAACTAAATTATGATCAGTACGGATTGGAGTGGGTGACTTAGTGTCCATTAACCCCTCCTTGGCAACCAGGCCCATGGGTTGGGGAAAGGCCCGATACCCATCATGGAGCCATCGCCAACCACTCAGCAAGGCGAGCGCGGATTCGACTCAGTCGTTCATTGCTGATCGCCCCAATGGAGCCAATCAATAAATCACCGTCCAATACCGCGATCCGCGAAAGACGCAGGACACTGGGCGCCTTCAAGCCAGTGCCTGCAAAGTCAGGGTCTTGCGGCATCAGGAACTCGTCGAATCCAGTTTCGGCCTGATGCAGTTGCGAGGACACCATGCAAACCAACCAGTCATCGAAGCGGCTGGAGGCTTGACGGATCAACAATACGGGGCGTCGCTTGACACCGGAGAGATCAGTATTGGGGAAAGGCGTCAGGGCGATTTGCCCAGCACGTTTCATTGCCAACGCTCGCGAAGATCGGCATCGTTATAAATGACCGGATCATCATCCATACCGCGTAATGCCTGCTGCATCGCCATGTCAGCAAACTCCCGATCTGTCCACCTGCCAATGGCAGGGGCTTGGTGTCCAGCAAATCGGGTGGCCAGATAATCCACGAAGTCGAAAACCTCATTCCGTTTCTCGTCTGGCAAAGTCTCCATTTTTTCGATCAACTCGGCGTAACCCATGGTCAGTACCCCCTAATTGTCTTTGCTTGGGATTGGTGGCTCACCCCTTTCCTTCAGCGCCGGCGAGCCGCCGATAGACCTCGGCCAGCGCCTCCTCGTCGCCGACGTTGCCGGGGAAGATGACCACCGGCAGGTCCGGGTAGCGCGGGTGATCCGCCGGGCAGCGCACCACCGAGCAGCCGGGGAGGATCTGCCCCAGGACGCGGGAACTGGCCAGGGCCAGGCCGGTGGAGAGGACGTCGTTGGAGGTGATGCCGCCCTTGCTGATGAGAAAACCCAAGGTCGGCGGCAGACCGCGCACCACGTCCATGAGGAAGGCGGAGACTTCTTCACCAAAGGCCAGGCGCGTCGCCTGATCGGCAAATGTGCGCTCGACGCGGCTGGTGAAGATCACCGGGGTCTGGCCCTGGGTGTGTAGCTCGGCGGCCCGGGCTAGGGTGGCGGTCAGCAGGGCGGCGCGTTCGGGCTGGATGCGATCGACATCGATCTCCAGGGGGGCGGTTCCGGGCTGGACGAGCAGACGCTGGAGTTGGTCGGTGGTCTTCTTGACATGGGAGCCGACGATGACGGCGCCGGGCCGGCCGCCGCGCACATACTGGCGCATGGCGGTCGCCGCCACCGGCTGGGGTGGCAGTTGGGCCAGGGCGGTGAGCAGGCTGGCGCCACTGCGGAAGAGGAAGCGCTTGCCGGCGGCGACACAGGCCAGGACCTCGGCGGCGAAGCGATCCAGGTCGGCCTGGGTCTCGGCGTCCACCACGCCGCAGGCGTTGTCGGTGAGGGCCATGAGGCGCTCCCGGACGCCGGCGCGCACCTCGGCCAGCAAAAAGCGCTCGACCTGCCTCGCCGGGATGCGGCCCCGGGTCTTTTCGGCGACGTAATCAGGCAGGTAGCTGGTGGAGTAGCCGAAGACCGAGTCACGGGCGAATTCGGTCTCGGCGGTGGGCACCGGCTGGCCATCGACCAGCAGGTAGTGGACGGAGTCGCGGGTGATGCGCCCGCCCTCGAAGAAGGCCGGGGTGAGGAAGTGGGCGTCGAAGGGCCCCAGTTCCTCGGCCATGACGTCCGTCTCCACCGGATAGTGGCCGCGCAGGGTGGAGTCGGAACGGCTGACGAACAGGGGATGGACCTCCCGCCCCTGGACCGCCACCGACCAATCGGACAGGGCCTGCTTGAGGTTGTGGCAGACTTCGCGGGTGACTTGCGCCGCCTGGTCCGCGCCCATGCCACGGGTGTTGGTGAGGACGAAGAACAGGGGCGAGGCGTCGTCCAGGGCCTGACGCAGGGTAGCGACATCCCAGCGGGTCAGCAGCAGGCAGCCATGGACGGTCTGGGAGCCGGTGGGGTCGTCGTCGAGGACGATGATCTTGGTTTCGGGCATGGTGGCTCTCGGGTTGCAGCTACTGGGGATAGGAATTTGGGGTGATGGACCCGTGGGGTTGGAGATCAGGAGCCAAGCCCCTCAATCTGATCGATAAATTCGCCAACCTGGACGCGCAGCAGATCTGCTGAGCGCCGGAAGCGGGATGCCACCAGGCGTTCACGCTCCCAGTCGAGTTCGAAGGAGTAACAGTTGCGGAAGACATGGCGAAAGCCGCGAAAGTCTTCGAGCAGGTGATAAAGCTCCTCATCGATCACGGCCGGCCGGTAGCCAGGGACATCCAGACGCATGCGGCGCAGGAGGTCGGCATGCCAGGTGCCGGGGCCCAGGTCGTTCTCGAAGAAGGCGGCGATGCTCCGGAAGATGTTCTCGCAGCCATTGTAAAAATTGTGCAGCAGATAACCGATGGCGCCGCGGTCATAGTGGCTCATTTCCTCCGCTGGCCGGGTCAGGAAGGGCTCCACCGCCGCGAACTCCCGTGCCAGACGGGCAATCTTGGCCAGTTCGTCGCGCACATCGGCGCGCAGCAATTCAGGATTTCGTGTCATGTGGCGCCTAAATTTGGGTTAGGTTCGGGGCCAAATTCGGGACTTTGTTCAAGACCATAAATCAATTTCCCCCGCGCCATGATCTTGGCCACCAGCACCGGATCATCATCCTGGGTAAAGAGATCCAACGGCCGACCCAATGCGTGCTCCAAGTCCCGCCGCAGATCCCAATAGTCAGTGGCCTTAGCGCCGAGGACCAATAGATCGACGTCGGATGCCGTACCCGCCCGCCCTTCGGCGACGGAGCCAAAGACATAGGCCCTGCTGACGTCATAGCCTTTGAGGACCGGCGGGACAACCGTCCCGACACGGGCCGCGAGTTCCCATGACAGGCGCTGTTGCTTCTCTTGCTCCCGCAGCCAGCGCGCACGGAGCTTGCCGAAGTCGAAGGCCGGCTTGGTGGGCTCAGTGGTTGTCGGGGACATGGTGATAGGCTCCATGAGGCAAAGCGCCAGGTCATTGGCAAGTCAGCAGCCAAGCAGCCAAGCAGCCAAGCAGCCA
>SACH01000368.1 GCA_009928645.1 Gammaproteobacteria bacterium
TCCATGAAGGCCCGACTGAGGGCGTCCACCTGGTCATCGTAGGCGCCATTGGGGAATAGGCGCATCTCGCTGATCAGGCCGTCATTCCATGGCGCCTTGAGCAACAGCACGTTGCCGACGTTGATCTGCGCCGCCAGGGGGCTGGCGCGGGTGACCTTGTCGCCACTCTCGGGGGACGCCTTGACGTGATAGCCCGCCAACTCCCGGACCAGATACTTGGCCTGGGTCAGCCCGGCCTGGCCGGGGTCCTGGGGGATGGACACGGTGCAGGTCAGGCCGTCGCGCGCCGCGGTATTGCGTAACGCCGCATCGCGCTCGTCCGGTCCCACGCGCAGCCGCACCAGGTCGGCGATGACAAAGCGCCCATCGGCCAGCCGCCCCAGCTTGGCCCCGGCGGTGTAGTCGCCGGCGGTGGTGGCGCCAAAGTCCCAGCCGCGCACCCACTGCGTCACCCCGGCGGGGAGGGCGTCCACCGGCACCAGGGCATCAGGCTTGATCAGCCCGCCCTCGGGCGGGGCCGGGCGTTGCAGGTACTGGCCGGCGAAGACGTAGGGGTTAGCTTGTTCCATGCGCCGCAGCTCGTCCAGGCTCCACTTCTCAGGCCACAGGCTCTCCCCTTCGGCGGTGATGGCTGGGCAATTGACGTGCTCCCAAGGCTCGCCGTTGCCGCCATCCAGCAACCAGCCGGCAATGTCGCGCTCATGCAGCCGCTGCATGATGAGGATGATTGGCGTGTCCGGGCTGTTCTTGCGCGATTCCAGGGTATTCTGAAACCACTCCAGCACATGCTCACGGATAACATCCGAGCGTGCCTCGTCAGCCTTGTGCAAGTCGTCGAGGATCAGCGCCCCGCCCCAGGTATCCCGATATTTGCCCGCGCCATAGCCGGTGATGGACCCGCCCGCGCCCACGGCATAGACGCAGCCGCCCGCGGTGGTGCGCCATTCGTCCTTGGCCTTGCTGTCGGTGCGCAGCACGCAGCCGGGAAAGATAGCCTGATACTCCTCATGCAGGCACAGTTCCCGGGTCTGCCAGCTATTGTTGGTCGCTAACCGCGCCGAGTAGGAGGCATGAATAAACTCGGAATCGGGGACCTTGCCCATCGCCCAGGCCATGAAGTTGATAACCACCATCTCGGTCTTGCCGCTGCGCGGCGGCACGTTGATGATTAGCCGCCGGCTTTCGCCGCGAAAGACCCGCTCCAGGGCCGCGGCAATCATCGCGTGATGCCCGGCCTTGATCCACGGAAACCCTTTGCGCGCTTGAAACAGCCAGCGGGTGAAAAAGTAGAAGTCATGCCGGCACAGATCGCGGGCCACCGCCGTTTCCGGCGTCACCCTAGACACGCCGCAGCAGGTCCTCGGCGATGCGCCGGTAGACGTCCGGCGGGGGCAGTTCCTGCTTGGTCAGGTCGACTTTGACCGCCGCCGCCTCATCCAGGTTCCAGGCTTGGCGCTCCAGGCGATGGATGTTCAGCAGGACCTCGGAACTGATCTTGGCCGCCTTGAGGTCCTCAAAGGCCAGCGCCTTGGCCTCTTTGCTCTCGGCGGCCTGATGCGTCTCGATGCCCGCGTACAGCATGCCCCGCACGGTCTCGGGCTCTTCCTGGTGGCGCCGAATAATGTCCGCCGCCCGGTCCGCCGCCGCATCAATTTCGCGGGCCTTTTTAACCGGGTCCGCGCTAACTATGGCGCTAACTTTCTCGCTAACTTTGCGCCGAATGGCCTCGGCAACATCCTTGCCGTCACCCCACCCTTCCGCCTTGGCACGCTTGACGATGGCCGCGTCCGACACGCCAAATTCCAGGGACAGGCTTTTGAAAGTCGCACCGGCCTCGCGCTTGGCGCGGATGTCTGACCAGGTTTCCGGGGTTGGTCTTGGCATGACCCTTATCCTCCTTACTCCAACAACAAACTGGGATGCCCCAGCACCCCGATGGACTTGCGTGACGCCCGCGGCACCACCGCCTTAGGCTCCCCAAACCCCACCGCCAGCTCGGCCGGCTGCTCCGGGGTCGGGCGCTCGTTGCGCCGACAGCGCAGCCCGGCGTCCTTGCCCCGGCTGGTTTTCAACCCGCAGCAGCACAAGTGGTTCACGGGCTGATTCCACAGCTCGGTGGCGCAGTTGGCACAGCGCACTACTTGCACCTGGCCGTCGGGGGTGTCCTGCCAGCGCTCCAGAACACGGCCAAAACACACGCGACAGACATGCTCGGTCAGGCGCCAGGCAGGAAACTGATCTGAGGCAGACGGCATTGAGCGACCCACGGTGGACAGGAGGACGCAGCGGCCAGCAGTGCGGCCCCCGGTTGACGACGCGCCGCGACCCGCAGGGCCTCGGTGGCACTGGCGGCCTGCACCCGCAGGGGCGCGGACTGGCCGACGATAAAGACCTGGAGGGACGCGACGCACAGCCCCAGGGGCGGGGCCTGCCGCCGGTAGCGCCCAGTCAGCAGCTCCCGCTCGCGGTTGTAGCAGGAGATGCAGATCTGCCCACGCACTAGGCGCTTGTCCGTCGCGCCACA
>SACH01000369.1 GCA_009928645.1 Gammaproteobacteria bacterium
AGATAGCGCTCCAGGCGGGCCGAGGAATGCTCGGAGCCCTGACCTTCCAGGCCATGGGGCAGGAGCATCACCAGGCCGCACTCGAGATTCCACTTGGTACCGGCGGAGGTGATGAACTGGTCGATGACCACCTGGGCGCCGTTGGCGAAATCGCCGAACTGGGCCTCCCACAGGGTCAGTTCGTTGGGCTCGGTGCTGGCGTAGCCATATTCGTAGGCCAGGACCGCCTCCTCGGACAGGACCGAGTCGATGGCAATGAAGGGCGCCTGATGCGCGCTGAGGTGCTGGAGGGGGGTATAACTCTCGCCGGTAGCCTGGTCGTGGATCTTGGCGTGGCGGTGGAAGAAGGTACCGCGGCCGCAATCCTGGCCCGAGAGGCGCACGCCATAGCCGGCATCCAGCAGGCTGGCGTAGGCCAGGTTCTCGCAAAAGCCCCAGTCGGCCAACTGATCGCCCTTGGCCATCTTGCGTCGCTCGTTCCAGAGCTTGCTGACGCGGGGGTGGAGCTCGAAACCGTCCGGGACCACCAGCAGGCGTCTGGCCAGGTCCTGGATCTGGTCCCGGGTCAGGCCGGTGGCCACGTCCTGGTCCCAGTCCTTGTCGGCGTATGCACGCCAGGAGGCGCGATAGGGATTCTCCAGGCCCCGGACGACGGGGCGGGCGATGGCCACGCCCTGCTCGATGGCGGCGCGGTACTTCTCCACCATCTCATCCGCCTCTTCCTTGGTGACGACGCCCAAATCGGTCAGCCGCTCGGCATAAACCTCGCGGGAGGTGGGATGGGCGCGGATCTTCCGGTACATCATCGGCTGGGTCACGGCGGGCTCATCGGCCTCGTTATGCCCCAGGCGGCGGTAACAGATGAGGTCGATGACGACATCCTTGTGGAACTGGTTGCGGAAATCCAGGGCCATGCGGGTGACAAAGATCACCGCCTCGGGGTCGTCGCCGTTGACATGGAACACCGGGGCCTCAACCATCTTCGCCACGTCCGTGCAGTAGGGCGTGGAGCGCAGGTCCAGGGGGTGGCTGGTAGTGAAGCCGATCTGGTTGTTGATGACGACATGGAAGGTACCGCCGGTACCATAGCTGCGGGTCTGGGACAATTGCAGGGTCTCCGGGACCACACCCTGTCCGCCGAAGGCCGCATCGCCGTGGATGAGCAGAGGCAGCACCTGATCACCGGTGTGGTCGCGGCGCCGGCGCTGGCGGGCGCGCACCGAACCCTCGATCACCGGGTTGACGATCTCCAGGTGGGAGGGATTGAAACCCAGCACCATATGGAGGTTGCCGCCCGGGGTCTGGATGTCGGAAGAGAAGCCCATGTGGTATTTGACGTCGCCAGCCTTGAGGCCGGCCTCCGGAACCCGCCCCTCGAACTCATCGAAGAGGGTGGTGGGCGGCTTGCCGAGGATATTGATCAGGACATTGAGACGGCCACGGTGGGCCATGCCAATGACGATCTCCTTGATCCCCTTCCGCCCGGCACGCTGGGCCAGTTCGTCCACCAAGGGAATCAGGGCCTCGCCGCCCTCCAGGGAGAAGCGCTTCTGGCCGACGTAGCGGGCATGGAGATAACGTTCCATCCCCTCCGCGGCGGTGAGCAGGGTCAGCAGCCAGCGGCGGTCCGCAGCCTCCAGTTCCGGCTTGGCGCGATAACCTTCCAGGCGCTTCTGAATCCAGCGCTTCTGCTCGACGCTGGTGATATGCATGTACTCGGAACCGACCGAGCCGCAATAAATCTCCCGCAGCAGCGCAACGATGTCGCGCAGCCGCATCCGATCGGGGGCATAGAGGGACCCGGTATGGAAGACCTGATCCAGGTCGGTCTCCCCCAGTTGGTAGAAGGCCGGATCAAGGTCCGGCACCGGCGGCCGGTCACGCAGTTGGATGGGATCGATAGCAGCGGCCTGATGACCGCGATAGCGGTAGGCATTGATGAGCCGCAGGACCGCGGCCTGCTTCTCTGCCGCCGCCGGCTCCAGATGTTCGGAGCGCCGGACGAGGGGCCGGAGATGGCTCTCCCGGGCCAGGCGGCGGAAATTTTCCTGAACCGGGCCGTGGGGGATATCGTTGGCCGCCGCTCCGCGCATCAGGTCGAAACGCTGGCGCCAGGTCAGATCCACGCTCTCGGGATCGGCGAGGTAACGTTCGTACAGATCCTCAATGAAGGCCGCATTGCCCCCATAAAGGGCGCTCGAGGCGCGAAACTGCTCGATCAAGGCACTCATTTTGGTGAAAACTCCTAAGAATATGCCTGGCTTGGCGCCGCGCCTCTGACGGACGCTTGCTCCACCACCGACCCGCCGCGAAGTCCGCGCAACCAGCGAATCTACCTGGTCAATCGGGCACCCGCTCGCGAGTCGATTCAGGGAATGTATACCACAATAAGCCCAGTCATGAGCAACGGATTGCCGCAGCCTTCCCGGCATCGTCCGGATGCGGCCCCTCCCCAAGCGACCGAGAATTTTTGCTTTACAAATCCTCCCGCCGGGGTAAATATTATGCCCATTTTATGCGCG
>SACH01000370.1 GCA_009928645.1 Gammaproteobacteria bacterium
TGTCTTCAAGGTTGGTGGAACCCACACATACCGCCCCACCCTAGTACTTCAGCCTGTCACCCCCCAGCTCCACCACCTTTTTCATCCTTTCCCTCATGCTGTCCACCAGGTTAGCACACATCTCCTTAGGCACCTCCTTCAAAGTCTGAATCACAGCTGCCTTGAACTGGAGGAAGGTTTTGCAGCCCATTTTGTTGACATGTGCTTGCGCCCAAGCCCACATGTTCTCAATTGGGTTCAAGTCTGGACTGTGTGGTGGCCAATCCTGCAGCAGGCTGGGCCTGGAGTTGCTTGACTGGCACCACTCTTGAATAATGTTGCCTGCATTTCTGTGGGTTGGGTCATTGTCTTGTTGGAACACCCAGAACTGGATGCCATGGTTGCTGAAAACTGCATGGGAGCTTGGCAGCAAGGTTTTTTTCAGGACATCCTGATACTCAGCAGCAGTAATATTTTTTGATGGCTTGCCCTGCTTGTTCATGTAAATGTTCTTGTGCTTGCTTGTGCCTGCCACAATGTGCGGATCTGTGGTGCCAAACCTGGTCAGGCCATGGTAGACGTTGACGCTGCACGGATGTGAGGCCACTGCCACCTGCTGCCTTTGGCCATCCTTGGACCAGAACACTGGCTTCACTTTCTCCCCTGGGTACTTGAACTGAAAACGCTTCCTGTCTGTGTACACAACATGCCCCCAATCGGTGTTAAGATGCAACTGGGCGAATTCCAGGCGCTTCTTTTTCACGTCGTCACTTAGCTTCTTCATGGGCCTTCCTCGCACTACCCTGAGTTTGGTGTCAGTACGCTTTGCTGCCCTGTAACCGGCACGTATGACAGTCTGCTTGCTGACCTTCCGTGGAGTGACTTGACTGTGAAACAGCTCCAAGGCGACATGGGCAGCACCATCTAACTTTGGGTTTATCAGGCCTTCCATGGCCTTCAACTCGGACTCCTCCGTGAGAATCCTTGGTCGGCCTCCTTTGCGTATTTCGTCTAGGCCCAGCTCAGTATTTGACCTCTCCACCCATCGCTTTGCAGTGTTGTAGGACACGCCTACAGACTTGGCAGCAGCAGCAATACTATTTGTTCTTTCATGTGCTCTAATAATCTTTACTCTTACGTGCTTAGGAACTGCCACTAAGCATGACAAAATGGCAAAAACTCCAAAAGCCAGCATTTTCTCGGCAATAATTCGAAATTTAAAAAATAATATGAGGCTTTTTAGTGCTCAGTAGACTACGTCCTCCCACTAATTCCAGGGTCAAGAGTGATGAGATCTGCACGTGGGCACAACTTTCGATTTGTGCTGGACAGTATGTTCCAAAACCTATTGAAACTTTTTCACGTCGTTTCGGAAGAACCATTGCTTGACCCTTTCAACGGCCAAACCGCCCAACCACCTGTCACTGCTGGCATCCTGTCTGTACACGTTTCACTGTAGCAAGGCTGCAGGGCTGTTGTAATGCACCATTGGTTAGCAACAGGTCTGTTTCTGACCCCCTTCATGATGGTGTTTTCGGTATTTTTTGCCACACAAACATTCAGCCTCTGATTTCATGGCCTAGGAGTGGGAATTAGGGGCTGAAATTCTGCCCAAACGACACAAATAAGTCCCTTGGACTTATTGGTATGCAGGGCTTCAAAGGGAATCCAACCACCAAGAATCACCACAATCGGACAAGGGGTTGGTGAGTTATGGCATTTTTACTGAAATTGTTTTGGTTCCCCAAGAACACCCATATCTGGCCCAAATGGCGGCCAATTCAAGAGCTGTTTGTTGCTGTGTAATCCTTGCAACATGAACTTAATGTTCATACCGGAAAACATCCCCTGATTCCAAAGCAATGGCTGGCTGGGCGTGCCTGAATTCTGTGTGCAATGGCTGCACATGGGCATGTGATACCATGTGTTACATGTTGGACTGCACTACAGCTCACACAGCCAGCAGTGCAACGCTAAATTAGGGCAATATTTGACAGACACCAGGGACTGTGTATGTAACATGTTTCACTGGATGGGCTCATGCCAGGTGCTGAGTGCCATGCCAAAACAGGAATTGTGGGTGGGGGTAAAAAAAGCAAGTTGCACGCCCACACCCGCAACGCGGCACTCAGCAAGAGCATTGTACACCACAATCCACCAGACTGTGCACCACAAGCACATCACCAGTAAGCACTAGTAGCCAAAGAAAACCAAAGCCCCCAACATGTCAACACTGGCCCCACCCCTCCTTCCATCAACCCCTAAAAATGCCCCATTGGTGGCATCAAAAACGGTTTGCCCATGGCATGCGGGACGCGCGAGGTTTGCAACCAATCCATGAGAACAACTTTTCAGGTCATTCTCTACTACAGCCCAGGTGCCCAGGACCAAAGCATGTGTCCATGCCACTCAAACACCATTGCCTGTGGTTATGGAACATGCTGTCTTCAAGGTTGGTGGAACCCACACATACCGCCCCACCCTAGTACTTCAGCCTGTCACCCCCCAGCTCCACCACCTTTTTCATCCTTTCCCTCATGC
>SACH01000371.1 GCA_009928645.1 Gammaproteobacteria bacterium
TCGTGCCGCCGTTGAGCAGCAGGGCATTGGCCGCAATGCTGATGCCGTCCGTGTCCGTCCGGTTCAGGGTCATCTTGTAGGTAAAGGCCAGCGTGTTGCCGCCGCTGCCGCTGGCGTAACTGGCCTTGAGCGCGGTGGTGCCGACGGTCAGGGTCAGCTGCGGCGTGCCGCTGACCGTCACCGGCGCGCTGAAGGTGACGGTGGCGGTCACGCTATCCCCGTAGTTGAGATAGCCATCCTCCAGGCCGGTGGCTTCGCTGAGGGCGACCGCGGTGATCGTGGGCGCGGCGAGGGCCGGGGCGGCCAGCACGACCAGCCCTACTCCCAGCAGCCGGGCGCGGATGTGGCGCAAGTAACGGATCATGTCAGTACCCCCTGGGAAGCAAGCGAAGCGCGGGTGGCGCGGGCAGAGGAGCCCAGCGACAGCCTAACCGTGCCGGCCGGGGTTATTGCGCCGCATGCGTCTGGGCAAAGCGTGTTTTGGCGGACATTACCCTCCCCGTGCGGGGCGCCGGGGGGGGCGCAGACCCGGGCGGCGGCCGCGCCGCGGAAGGCGGCGGGGTCCAGGGGGACGGCCAGGCGCGCCATGGCGATGGAAATTCAGGCCACCATCGCCGCCCTCTTCCCCGCCTGAATCTGGGGGGCGGGCGCGTCCTCCGGCGGGGGCTGGAGCTTATGCCGCCCCCGTGGCCAATGGCGCCCGGCGTCAAGCCTGTGGCTCATGCTCCAGGGCGGCGACGAAGCCGGACGGGTCGAAAACTTCCCCCAGCAGTAGGGGTGCGGCAAAGCGCTCCAGAAAGCGCATCCAGAGGCGACGGGCTGACCGTCCAGGGCGCCGCCAGGCTCTAGGGCCAGCCACTCGATAACCAGCAAAGTCTTGCCGAATCTTCGGTCAGCCGCGATGACGCGATACCGGGCGCGGTCGGAAAAGATGGCCTCTTGGCCGGGGTGCAGGGCGAGCGGGGGGATCTGGATTTCCTTGGCCAGCTGGCCGTGATATAAGAATTATCTCGACATATACTTATATTTGTCTTATTATGATCCACATGAACCGCATCCTCTGGACCCTTACCGCGACCCGGCAACTGCGCAAGCTCAAGGATGCCGCCCTGCGTCAGCGCATCTACCGCGAGACGCAATCCCTGGCCGACTTTCCCCACTGCCAGCAGGTCAAGAAACTGGTCAATGCCGCGCATGACTACCGGCTGCGGGTGGGGGATTTCCGGGTTTTTTTCAGTTTTGATGGCGCGATCAAGATCATTCGCATCGAGGAGGTGAAAAAACGCAATGAACGCACCTACTAACCTGCAAATCATCACCGATGCCCAGGGGGCGCCGGCCTTCGTGGTGGTGCCATACGCACAGTTTGTGCGCCGATATGGCCAGGAGGAGGGCCTGATCCCTAACGAGGTAGTGGGCAAGCTGGTCATGGACGGGCTCCACCCGGTACGCGCCTGGCGCGAGCACCTGGGTTTGACCCAGGCCGAAGTGGCACAACGGGCGGGCATGAGCCAGGCCGCCCTGGCGCAAATCGAGTCCGGGCAGCACAAGACGCGCAAGGCCACGCTGGCCAAACTGGCGGATGCGCTGGGGATTCAGCTGGCGCAGTTGGTGAGTTGAGCGCGCTTATGGCATCAGCCCAGGTGCTCACCGCGCGCCCGCCGGGTCCTGGGTCCAGTGCTCCGCCGGGATGGCCCGGCGTTGACCGTCATCACCAGGGCCTTGGGGCCGGTCACCCCCGCCAACAGGGCCTTGATCTTCTGCACCTGGGGGGCAAAGCGGGTTGAAGCCGACCATGAGCAAGGGTGGGGCCGCCGCGGTCTTCTCCCCCGCTGCCGGCCATGGAGAGCGGAGCGCAGGCCGGTAGTCCCCGGTAGGCGTCGGCGCGGGCGTCTGGGCGGCGTGGCAGAGGGGCGAAGGCCCGCCGCCGCAGAGGCCAGATGCCAGCGCATCCGATCCGCCGTCAAGCCATTCGACGGAGGGCCATGGCGCAATCAGACCGCCCCCTTGGGGGCCCGTCGTGACGCAGCCGTGGCCCGGAGCGGGGCGAACCGGGGCACCCGGGTTGTCGCCGAGCGCAAGGCGAAAGGGGGACTGGGACGTCCCGTTTCGCATCCTGAGTACGGCGACACTCCGACGCTCCCCAGCCCTCCCCCCCGCGTGGGGGAGGGGCCGGGGGAGAGGGAGCACGCCACCGCGGCAATCGCCGCCAACGCCTCCAGGGTCAGACACAACGGCATTTCCTCGAACACCGCCTTCCCCGCCGCCAAGCCCTGCGTCAGCCAGCGCGCATGGCTGTCATGGTGGGTGGTGATCACCAACGCCGTCGTCCCGGCATCTATCAACACTGGGGGCAAACACCGACACTTAATTGTGACCACAATACCCTCTTCATGGCCTACAATAGAGTCACAATAAAGGTGCGAGGTCTCATCAGATGCAAGTGGCGATCCGAGATATGAAGGCCAATCTTTCACGCATCCTGTCCCGAGCCCGGGCCGGGGAATCGATCGAGGTA
>SACH01000071.1 GCA_009928645.1 Gammaproteobacteria bacterium
CATAGGTCTCGCCCATGTTGCCGCCGTAGTCGTTGATGATCTTCAGCCACTCCTGGGGCACCGAGGACGAGCCGTGCATCACCAGGTGGGTGGTGGGGATGCGGGCGTGGATCGCCTTGACGCGCTCGATGGCGAGGATGTCGCCGGTGGGCGGGCGGGTGAACTTGTAGGCGCCGTGGGAGGTGCCGATGGCGATGGCCAGGGCGTCGACCCCGGTCTTCTTCACAAAGTCGGCGGCCTCCTCGGGGTCGGTGAGCAACTGGCTGTGGTCGAGGGTGCCCTCGGCGCCGATGCCGTCCTCTTCGCCGGCCTGGCCGGTCTCCAGGGAGCCCAGGCAGCCCAGCTCGCCCTCGACCGACACGCCGCAGGCGTGGGCGATGTCGACCACCTGGCGGGTGATGGCGACGTTGTAGTCATAGGTGGTGGGGGTCTTGCCGTCCTCGCCCAGGGAGCCGTCCATCATCACCGAGGAGAAGCCGAGCTGGATGGAGCGCTGGCACACCGGCATGGAGGTGCCGTGGTCCTGGTGCATGCACACCGGGATCTGCGGAAACTCCTCGATCGCCGCCAGGATCAGGTGGCGCAGGAAGGGCGCCCCGGCGTACTTGCGCGCCCCGGCGGAGGCCTGGACGATCACCGGGGAGTCGGTCTGCGCCGCCGCTTCCATGATGGCGCGCATCTGCTCCAGGTTGTTGACGTTGAAGGCGGGGACGCCGTAGCCGTGCTCGGCGGCGTGGTCCAGCAGTTGCCGGAGGGATATCAAAGCCATGTCAGGTCTCCTCGGGGTTGGTGTGGGGGATGGGCGGTGGCGCCCTCAATCGTCGGCCAGCAGGGCGTGCTCGCCGACGCGCATGATCTTCAGGATGTTGGTCTGGCCCTCGACCCCGGAGCGGTCGCCCTTGGTGATCAGGACCAGGTCGCCGTCCCGCACCGTGCCCTGGCGCAGCAGTTCCTCGATCACCTCGCGGTTGACGGCGTGGATGTCGGTGGTGGCGACGTCGAAGCTCACCGGGTGGACGCCGCGGAACAGGGTGACCTTGCGCCGGGTGGCGATGTGCCGGGTGAGGGCGTAGATGGGGATGCCGGAGCTGATGCGCGACATCCATTTCACCGTGGCGCCGCTCTCGGTGAGGGCGGCGATGCCGGTCACCCCCAGGTGGTTGGCGGTGTACATGGCGGCCATGGCGATGGCCTCGTCCACCCGGCCGAACACCGAGTCGAGGCGGTGGTGGGAGCGGGTGGCGAGGGCGTGCTTCTCCGCCTCGCGGCAGATGCGGTCCATGGCCGCCACCGCCTTGACCGGCCAGGCGCCCACCGAGGTCTCGGCGGAGAGCATGACGGCGTCGGTGCCGTCGAGCACGGCGTTGGCGACGTCGAACACCTCGGCGCGGGTCGGCACCGGGTGTTCGATCATCGACTGCATCATCTGCGTGGCGGTGATGACCACGGCGTTGAGGGAGCGGGCGCGGTGCACCAGGTCCTTCTGCACCGCCGGCAGCTCGGCGTCGCCGATCTCGACCCCCAGGTCGCCGCGGGCGATCATGATGGCGTCGGCGGCGGCGATGATCTCATCGGCGGCGGCCAGGGCCTCGGCGCGCTCGATCTTGGCGACGATGCCGCCCTGCCCGCCGGCGGCGGTGAGGATCGCCCGCGCCTGGTGGACGTCGGCGGCGCCGCGGACGAAGGATACCGCCAGGTAGTCGGCCGCGATGTCGGCGGCGAAGCGGATGTCGGCCAGGTCCTTGGCGGTCAGGGCCGGGGCGGACAGGCCGCCGCCGCGTTTGTTGATGCCCTTGTGGTCGGAGAGGACGCCGCCCAGGGTGACCTGGCAGTGGATCGCCGTGTCGGCGACCGCCGTGACCGTCAGTTCGAGGGCGCCGTCGTCGAGGATCAGCACGTCCCCGGGGGCGACGTCCCCGGCCAGGGCGGCATAGGTGGTGCCGACCCGCTGGCCGTCGCCACCGTCCAGGGGGCAGGCGGCGTCGATGGTGAAGGTCGCACCTTCCCTCAGCCGTACCGCGCCGTCGACAAAGCGGCCGATGCGGATCTTGGGACCTTGGAGGTCGACCAGTAGCGCCAGGTCGCGCCCGGCGGCGGCGGCCGCGGCGCGCACGGCCACGACCCGTTCGCGGTGGCGCTCGTGGCGGTCATGGGACAGGTTGAGGCGCACCACGTCCACCCCGGCGGCGATCAGCCGGTCAAGGACCTGCGGGCCGTCAGTGGCGGGGCCGAGGGTGGCGACGATCTTGGTGCGTCTGGGCATGGGGCTCGCGATGGTTGGGGGCCGGTGGGGGCCGGCGTCGGGTCAAGCAGGGCGGTCAGGGGGCGTACCCGCGCCAGCCCCGTCAGCCCCGGTCAGGGTAGCCCGGGGCACGTTGCTGGCGCCGCCGGTCACGCCCCCGGCGGCATCCGGGTCTCACCCCTGCGCGCGGGCCTCCAGCATGGCCACCGCGGGCAGCGTCTTGCCTTCCAGGTACTCCAGGAAGGCGCCCCCGGCGGTGGAGATGTAGCTCACCTGGTCGTAGATGTCGTACTTCTGGATAGCAGCGATGGTGTCGCCGCCACCGGCGAGGGAGAAGCCCGGCGCCGCGGCGATGGCCCGGGCCAGGGTCTCGGTGCCGCCGCCAAACTGGTCGAACTCGAAGACACCCACCGGGCCGTTCCAGACGATGGTCCCGGCCTGGGCGATGATCGCCGCCAGTTCCGCGGCGGAGGCCGGGCCGATGTCGAAGATCATTTCGTCGTCCGCCACCTCGCTGGCGGCCTTGGTCACCGCCGGCTCGTCGGCGGCGAACTGCTTGCCGACCACCACGTCGCGGGCGATGGGGATGCTCGCCCCGCGGGCGGCCATCTTGGTCATCAGCGCCTTAGCGGTCGCCACCAGGTCGTCCTCGCACAAGGACTTGCCGACGTTGTAGCCGGCAGCCTTGAGGAAGGTATTGGCGATGCCACCCCCGACCACCATCTGGTCGACCTTCTCCGCCAGGGACTCCAGCACGGTGAGCTTGGTCGAGACCTTGGAGCCGCCGACGATGGCCACCATCGGCCGCGCCGGGTTGGCCAGGGCCTTGCCCAGGGCGTCCAGTTCCTCGGCCAGCAGCAGGCCGGCGCAGGCCACCGGGGCATAGGTGCCGACCCCGGTGGTGGAGGCCTCCGCCCGGTGGGCGGTGCCAAAGGCGTCCATGACGAAGACGTCGCACAGGGCGGCGTACTTGCGTGCCGTCGCCTCGACGTTCTTCTTCTCGCCCGGGTTGATGCGGCAGTTCTCCAGCACCACCAGTTCCCCGGGGGCGACCTCAAAGCCGCCGTCCACCCAGTCCCGGATCAGCCGCACCGGCTTGCCCAGGCGGCCAGCGATATTGTCTGCGACGGGCTGGAGGGAAACCTCGGGGCTCCACTCGCCCTCGGTGGGACGGCCCAGGTGGGAGGTGACCATGACCTTGGCCCCGGCCTTCAGGCAGTGCTCGATGGTCGGCATGGAGGCGGTGATGCGGGCATCGGAGGTGACCTTGCCCTCTTTGACGGGGACGTTGAGATCGGCGCGGATCAGGACGCGCTTGCCAGCCAGATCGAGGTCGGTCAACTTGATAAAGGACATGGGCGGCCTCCGTGATGTAAGGGACGGGGTTTCAGGTCAGGAAGTGAGTTCCAAGCAATCGGGCAAAGCCAGGGATTTGCCGGAGTGCTCGACGGTGCGGCCAGGACATTCCCCCCTCGCCCCGGCCCTCCCCCGCCGGGGGGGAGGGGACTCGAACTTGCTCTCTCCAGCGGGTGGGGCCTGGCCTTGGCCCCTCCACCGTAGATGAGGGGTGGGCCTGGCCCCCTCCGCCGGTCAGGAGGGGGGGATGCCAGCCGGTTTGGCGCTTACCTGGCGACGTGCTCGACCATGCGCAGCATGTTGCAGGTGTAGCCGTACTCGTTGTCATACCAGGCCACGATCTTGACGAAGGTCGGATCGAGGGCGATGCCGGCCTCGGCGTCGAAGATGGAGGGGGTGGAACGACCTCGGAAGTCAGTGGAGACCACCTTCTCGTCGGTGTAGGCCAGGACGCCGGCCAGGTCGCCGGACTGGGAGGCGGCCTTCATGGCGGCGCAGATCTCGTCGTACTTGGCCTCCTTGCTCAGCTCGACGGTCAGGTCGACCACGGAGACGTCGGAGGTGGGCACGCGGAAGGCCATGCCGGTGAGCTTGCCGTTCAGCTCCGGCAGTACCTTGCCGACGGCCTTGGCGGCGCCGGTGGAGGACGGGATGATGTTCTCCAGGATGCCGCGGCCACCGCGCCAGTCCTTCTTGGAGGGGCCGTCGACGGTCTTCTGAGTCGCGGTGGCGGCGTGGACGGTGGTCATGAGGCCGCGCTTGATGCCCCAGTTGTCATGCAGCACCTTGGCCACGGGGGCCAGGCAGTTGGTGGTGCAAGAGGCGGCGGAGACGATGGCCTGACCGGCATAGCTGTTGTGGTTGACGCCATAGACGAACATGGGGGTGGCATCCTTGGAAGGGGCGGACTGCACCACCTTCTTGGCGCCGGCCTGGATGTGCTTCTGGCAAGAGGCGTCGTCCAGGAAAAAGCCGGTGCACTCCAGGACGATGTCGGCGCCGACCTCGTTCCACTTGAGGTTGGCGGGATCGGTCTCGGCGGTCAGGCGGATGCGCTTGCCATTGACGATCATGGTGTTGCCATCGACGGCGATGTCGCCGGGGAAGTTACCGTGGACCGAGTCGTACTTGAGCATGTAGGCCAGGTAGTCCGGGTCCAGCAGGTCGTTGATAGCGACCACCTCGATGCTGGGGAAGTCCTTGGCGATGGCACGGAAGGCCATGCGGCCGATGCGGCCGAAACCGTTGATACCGACTTTGATCGTCATGCGTCTACTCCTGAGTGATGCAAGCTGTGAGTGAAGTGATCGGGTTAAGGGATTAAGTGTAAAGGTGTCTGGTTACGCCTTGACGAGCGCCAGATACCCCCGGACCCCAGCGGTGAGGGACGGGGCTTCGGCATCTGCCCAGCATCGCGCAGGGCAACCACCGGGCTGCCAGCGCGCAGGCGCGTGGCAGCGCTTGGCGTCAAGCCAAACGCTGCCAATTCTCAGGCGCTAACCCAGGCCCTTGACGGTTTCCACCACCTTGTCGACGGTGAAACCGAAGGCCTTGAACAGGTCACCCGCCGGGGCGGACTCGCCAAAGCGATCGATGCCCATCACCGCCCCCTGGCAGCCGACGTACTTCCACCAGCCTCCGGTGCAGGCGGCCTCGATGGCCACCCGGGTGGTGACGGCCTTGGGCAGCACGGACTCGCGGTAGGCGGCGTCCTGGGCATCGAAGACGTCGGTGCTGGGCATGGAGACCACGCGCACCGCCTTGCCATGGGCCGCCAGGGCCTCGGCGCCCTTCACCGCCAGTTCCACCTCGGAGCCGGTGGCAATGAGGATGGCGTCCGGGGTACCGTCGCAATCGCGTAGCACATAGCCACCGCGGGCGATGTTGGCCAGTTGGTCGGCGTCGCGCTCCATGTGGGCCAGGTTCTGGCGGGAGAAGATCAGGCAGCTCGGCCCGGTCTTGCGCTCGAGGGCCAGCTTCCAGGCCACGGCGGATTCCACCGCGTCGCAGGGCCGCCAGACGCTCATGTTGGGGATCATGCGCAGCGTGGGGATCTGCTCTACGGGCTGGTGGGTGGGTCCATCCTCGCCCAGGCCGATGGAGTCGTGGGTGTAGACGAAGATGCTCGGCACCTTCATCAGGGCCGCCATGCGCAGGGCGTTGCGGGCATACTCCGAAAACATGAGGAAGGTGGCGCCATAAGGCACGAAACCGCCGTGCAGGGCGATGCCGTTCATGATGGCGGACATGCCGAACTCGCGCACCCCGTAGTAAAGATAGTTGCCGGAGGCATTGTGCTTGCCGACGCCCTTGCAACCCTTCCAAATGGTCAGGTTTGATCCAGCCAGGTCGGCGGAACCGCCGAGGAGCTCGGGCAGCAGGGGGCCGAAGCCATCCAGGGCATTCTGGGAGGCCTTGCGGGAGGCGATGGTCTCGCCCTTGGCGATCACGGCATCGACGAAGGCCTGGGACTTCTCCGCCCAGTCAGCGGGCAGGTCGCCGGCCATGCGGCGCTGGAACTCAGCGGCCTCGGCGGGATAAGCGGCAGCGTAGGCGGCGAAGTGCTCGTTCCACTCGGCTTCGGCGCGGGCGCCGGCCTCGCGGGCATCCCAACCGGCGCGGACCTCCGCGGGGATCTCGAAGGGGGCATGACGCCAGCCCAGGTTCTCGCGGGTGAGGGCGATCTCGTCGTCACCCAGGGGGGCACCGTGGCACTCTTCCTTACCCTGCTTATTGGGGGAGCCAAAACCGATGATGGTCTGGCAACAGATCAGGGAGGGCTTGCCGTCGATGGCGCGGGCCACCTCGATAGCGGCCTTGATGGCCTCGGGGTCATGACCATCGACCTTGGGGATGACATGCCAGCCGTAGGCCTCGAAGCGCTTGGGGGTGTCGTCCAGGAACCAGCCCGGGGTGTTGCCGTGACCGCGCACCTCACCATCGATGGAGATGTTGTTGTCGTCGTAGAAGCAGATCAGCTTACCCAGGCCCAGGGCACCGGCGAGGGAGCAAGCCTCGTGGGAGATACCCTCCATCAGGCAGCCATCGCCCAGGAAGACGTAGGTATGGTGATCGACGATGGCATGGCCGGGCTTGTTGAATTGGCCGGCGAGGATCTTCTCCGCCAGGGCCATGCCCACGCCATTGGTGATGCCCTGACCCAGGGGACCGGTGGTGGTCTCGACGCCGGGGGCGTACCCATACTCGGGGTGGCCCGGCGTCTTGGAGTGGAGCTGGCGGAAGGACTTGAGGTCCTCGATGCCGAGGTCGTACCCGGTGAGGTGCAGCAGGGAATAGATCAGCATGGAGCCATGCCCGTTGGAGAGCACGAAGCGATCACGGTCGGCCCAAGCGGGGTTGGCCGGATTATGACGCAAGTAGTCGTTCCACAGGACCTCGGCGATGTCAGCCATGCCCATGGGGGCACCCGGATGTCCGGACTTGGCCTTCTGGACCGCATCCATGCTCAGAGCGCGGATGGCATTCGCAAGTTCTTGGCGTGAGGACATGAAGCCCCTCCTCGGATATTGTTTTAGGAATCGGTGTCTTGCGCTTGGGAACCGGCTTATTGGCGATCACGCCCGCGGCTAGCATGGCAAAAGGTCACATATTGTGGATCATTAACCAGAGTCACCGCAAAGCAAGTCCTCTTATATGGGCAGAAATAGTTTTATAAGTTGCTTATATGTCGATTTTCTGGCACAGCCGTCTAGCCCGCCTCACGCCATTTGATGGAGCAGCCCATGCTTGGGATTTGTTCCTGAGGGCCCCGGCCGGTGGCGGCGACCTGCTTCAAGGCCTCGAAAAGGTCACGGCGGACGCCCTCGGGCGCCGTCTCCTTGCGACTTTCGTCGAGCCGGCCCCGGTATTGCAGGCCCAGTTCGGCGTTGTAGCCGAAAAAGTCCGGGGTACAGACCGCGCCATAGGCCTTCGCCACCGCCTGGGTCTCGTCGAGCAGGTAGGGGAACGGAAAGTCCAGTTCCTTGGCCAGCGCTTGCATCCGCTCGAAGGAGTCTTCGGGGTATTCCGCGGGGTCGTTCGACATGATGGCCACGCAGCCAATCCCTAGAGACTGCAACTCCCGGACATCGCGGATGATGCGATGGATGACCGCCTTGACGTAGGGACAGTGGTTGCAGATGAACATCACCAGTAGACCCTTGTCGCCGGAGCAATCATCTCGGGTCCAGCGGCGGCCGTCGACACCAGGCAGGTTGAAATCCGGGGCGGCGAGACCGAAGTCGCAGAGTGGAGTTTGCAGGGATACCATGGCACGGGCCTCCTCGCCGTGGCGGATTCATAATTAGATCAATTGGATGTCTGTCAAGAACCAGTTTTCGCCATGCCCGCGTCGGGGCGGGCACTGGTTTGAGATTTCCCGCCGGGCATCTTAACCCCGGGGAGAGAAAACCCCAAACCTCCCCTAGGCAGCCGGGGCCCGGCACCTTAGAATTCTCGCTTTTAAACTTGGCGCCCTGCCCGGGAGCCACCGCAAGGAGCTGAATGCCCATCATGTCGCGAGAAACCATCTTCACCTCGGAATCCGTCTCTGAAGGCCACCCGGACAAGGTCGCCGACCAGGTCTCGGATGCCGTCCTGGACGCCATCCTGGCCGAGGACCCCACGGCCCGCGTCGCCTGCGAGACCCTGGTCAAGACCGGCATGGTCATCGTCGCCGGGGAGATCACCACTAACATCTGCTTCGATGTCGAGGCCATCGCCCGCCGCACCATCAAGAAGATTGGTTACAACAGCTCCGACATGGGCTTCGACTGGGAGTCCTGCGCCGTCCTCAACGCCCTGGGTAAACAGTCTCCCGACATCGCCATGGGGGTCAATCAGACCGATGACCACGAACAGGGCGCCGGCGACCAGGGGATGATGTTCGGTTACGCCTGCAATGAAACCGATGTCCTGATGCCGGCCCCCATCACCTACGCCCACCGCCTGGTCAAGCGCCAGTCCGAGGTACGCCGCAAGGGCATCCTGCCCTGGCTGCGCCCGGACGCTAAGAGTCAGGTGAGCTTTCACTACGTGGACAGCAAGCCGGTGGCCATCGACACCGTGGTCCTCTCCACCCAGCACAGCCCCGACATCGCCGAGTCCGATCTCCACGAGGCGGTGATGGACGAGATCATCAAACCCGTCCTGCCCGAGGAGTGGCTGAGCAAGCAGACCCGCTATTTCATCAACCCCACCGGGCGCTTCGTCATCGGCGGACCCATGGGCGACTGCGGGGTCACCGGGCGCAAGATCATCGTCGATACCTACGGCGGCATGGCCCGCCATGGCGGCGGCGCCTTCTCCGGCAAGGACCCCTCCAAGGTCGACCGCTCCGCGGCCTACGCCTGCCGCTACATCGCCAAGAACCTCGTCGCTGCCGGCCTGGCGGAGCGCTGCGAGATCCAGGTCTCCTATGCTATCGGCGTCGCCGAGCCGACCTCCATCATGGTCGATACCTTCGGCACCGGCCAGATCGGTGACGATCAGCTCATCGCCCTGGTTCGCGAGCATTTCGACCTGCGCCCCCGCGGCATCGTCACCATGCTCGACCTGCTCAAGCCCCGTTACCTGGACACCGCCGCCTACGGGCACTTCGGCCGCGAGGAGGAGCATTTCACCTGGGAGCGTACCGACAAGGCCGAACTGCTGAAGAAGGCCGCTGGCGGCTGAGTCTCGACTTGAGCTTGGGCCTTCTGCGCTCGTCGCGCCACCCAGCGTTGCGTTCGGTTTTTCCACCCCTACTTTCCCGGCCGAAAACCCGAATGGTTTAACTATCCCCCCCTTCCGCCGAGGAGCGCTGCAACGGGACTGATCCCGCCAGGCTCGGGGAAGGTCAACACCAACAACGGCGCTCACTCAGACCAACCCTGGAGTACCAGCATGAGTGAGTTCACCGACTACAAGGTCGCCGATATTGCCCAGGCCGAGTGGGGCCGCAAGGAGATCGCCATCGCCGAGACCGAGATGCCCGGTCTCATGGCCATCCGCCGCAAATATGCCGCCACCAGGCCCCTCACCGGGGCCCGCATCAGTGGCAGCTTGCACATGACCATCCAGACCGCGGTCCTCATCGAGACCCTGGTCGATCTGGGGGCCCAGGTCCGCTGGTGCTCCTGCAACATCTTCTCCACCCAGGACCACGCCGCCGCCGCCATCGCCGCCCGCGGCGTCCCCGTCTATGCCTGGAAGGGCGAGACCCTGGAGGAGTACTGGTGGTGCACCGAGCAGGTGGTCAACTGGCCCGACGGCGGCGGCCCCAACATGCTCCTGGACGACGGCGGGGACGCCACCCTGCTGGTGCATAAGGGTGTCGAATACGAGAAAGCCGGCGCCGTCCCCACCCCCAGCGCCAGCGATAACGAGGAGTGGCGCGCCGTGCTGGGCGTCCTGGGCCGCACCTTCGAGCGCGACCACCAGCATTGGCACAAGCTCGCCGCCCACATCCGCGGCGTCACCGAGGAGACCACCACCGGCGTCCATCGCCTCTACGAGATGGCCAAGTCCGGCACCCTGCTGTTCCCGGCCATGAACGTCAACGACTCGGTCACCAAGTCCAAGTTCGACAACCTCTACGGTTGCCGCGAATCCCTGGTGGACGGCATCAAACGCGCCACCGACGTCATGATCGCCGGCAAGATCGCCATGGTCTGTGGCTATGGCGACGTGGGCAAGGGCTGCTGCCAGTCCCTGCGCGGTCTCGGCGCCAGCGTCTGGGTCTCGGAGATCGACCCCATCTGCGCCCTCCAGGCGGCCATGGAGGGTTACCGGGTGGTAACCATGGAGGAGGCCGCCCCACTAGCGGACATCTTCGTCACCGCCACCGGCAACCTCAACGTCATCACCCATGGCCACCTGCTGGCGATGAAGGACCAGGCCATCGTCTGCAACATCGGCCACTTCGACAACGAGATCGAGGTCGCCGCCATCGAGCAGTACACCTGGGAGGAGATCAAGCCCCAGGTGGATCACGTCATCTTCCCGACGGGCCGGCGCATCATCCTCCTCGCCAAGGGCCGGCTGGTGAACCTGGGTTGCGCCACCGGCCACCCCAGCTTCGTCATGTCCAATAGCTTCAGCAACCAGGTCCTGGCCCAGATCGAGTTGTTCAACCGCCGTGATCAGTACCCCATCGGGGTCTATGTCCTGCCCAAGCTGCTCGACGAGGAGGTGGCCCGCCTGCACCTGGGCAAGATCGGCGCCAAGCTGACCGAGCTCACCCAGGCCCAGGCGGATTACATCGGCGTGCCGGTGACCGGGCCCTACAAGCCCGAACCTTATCGCTACTAAGTAGCGCTATCGCGACTGAGAAGGCGTCCGTTATCGAGTCCCCGCTTGGCGCCCCCAGGGGCGCTCTCGCTTCGGGGCCTCTTTCGATGGACCGTTGGATGGACCCTCTCTAAGCGCCATCACCTATATAAGCGCTATCACTTATAAAGGATCGGCGGGGCGCCGGGGCATCCGCCCCGCCGCCCCGCCCGGTTTAACCACCGCAGGAGCCCCATGAACCACCCGCAACCCTCCTTCAGCTTTGAGCTCTTCCCCCCCAAGACTCCGGAGGGGATGGCCAAACTCTCCGCCAGCATCGACCGGATGAATGCCGTCGGCCCCGAGTACTTCTCCGTGACCTACGGGGCGGGCGGCTCGACCCGGGACTGCACCTTCGCCGCCCTGGACCTGCTCCTGGCCAAGGGCATTGCCGCCGCCCCCCACCTGGCCTGCATCGGCTCCAGCCGAACCGAGGTCCGGGCCATTCTCGACCGGTATCGCGCCCAGGGCATCCGCCGCCTGGTGGCCCTGCGCGGTGACCTGCCCTCGGGCATGGGCCTGGGGACCTCTGGAGACTTCCGCTACGCCAACGAACTGGTGAGCTTCATCCGCCAGGAGACCGGCGATCACTTCCGCCTGGAAGTCGCCGCCTACCCCGAGGTCCATCCCCAGGCGGCCAATGCCGATCAGGACCTGGCCAATTTCCAGCGCAAGGTGGCGGCCGGCGCCAACGCCGCCATCACCCAGTATTTTTACAATGCCGACGCCTACTTCGCCTTCGTCGACCGCTGCGCGGGGCGGGGCGTCGCGATCCCCATCCTGCCTGGCATCATGCCCATCACCAATTTCTCCCAGCTCGCCCGCTTTTCCGACGCCTGCGGCGCCGAGATCCCGCGCTGGCTCCGCAAGCGCCTGGAGGCCATGGGTGACGACATCGAGGCCATACGCGCCTTCGGTCATGAGGTCGTGCTCAACCTCTGTCGCCGGCTCCTGGAGGGAGGCGCGCCGGGCCTGCACTTCTACAGCATGAATCAGGCGGAGCCCGTGCTGCGGCTGTGGCGGGATCTGGGGCTGCCGGGGGCCGAGCGCCTGTAGCCGAGCGTCCAGCGCGGCTGGTGGTGTTTCGTGGCCGACCCTATTTCGTGGCCGGCCGGAGTCGCTTCCGGGGGATCAGTGGCCGCTCGTCATGGACTTCGTAAAGGAATTCGGGATCTTCTGGTTCTTCAGATCTTCCAGAGCCTTAGCTCTTCCGGATCGGGTGGCGACTGGCGGGGGACGCCGTGAATCCTTCCCTGGAGGCTTGACGACCGCATCCATGCGGTCGACACCCCCGCCAGTCACCACCCGATCCTCCCTCACCGCCCTTCCCTGCTTCACCTCCAGAAAAGGTAGCAACTTCAGGCAGATCCCGTAACAGAAAGACACAACACAACCGCGGAAAAATGGCTTTGTTTCGCAAAATGCCCTTTTTCGCGGCATGGGGAAAATGGGTTCGTTTCGCAAAATGCCCTTTTTTGCGGCCCAATGACGTGCCGGTGCAACCAGGCAACACCCCCCCCGCGGAGAGGGAGAACGCACGCAGAGCTGGTGTAACTTCCCTGCTCGGCGCTTGCCCCAGCCAATCATCCACGTCAAGTAACCCGCGAAACGATTTAAAATAATTCGTCTGAAATCAAAGAGTAATGGGATATGAACATCCAGCGTAGAGACTTTTTCAAGGGGTGCGCTACGGCGTGTGTTCTGATGGTGCCGGGCATCGCCAGCGCAGTGACCAGTCGGAACAACGACAAAACACCCGTCCAGGGTGCGGACTTGCGCGTCGAAAAATCAATCAAAGCAGGCTTCGGTGGTGGCTTCTCGGTCCGTGCTCATGGCCGATCACATGGGCTGACTTACGCCGAAATCGAACATGTTGGCGACAGCCTTATTTTACGAACGCCCATTTTTGCGAGTACACCTTCAGCGGCTTACTCTAATATAGAAACTCAAACCGATGATGGTGAATTACTGGGTTATATCTCAGTCATTATCAATAAGGAACGGGCGCTACTCGAACAGCATAGAGCCGCCGTTGCCGCTTTTATCATGGTATTACTGGGGGTTCAATTAAACCTGCTATTTACTTTTAGGT
>SACH01000372.1 GCA_009928645.1 Gammaproteobacteria bacterium
ATTTAGGGTGTATGCGGCCTCATGCTGGCGTGAGGCTGATCATTGCTCCTGACGGTTGGATCGGCAAGGACTCCGCCTTATCCCGTGGTCACCTGGAAACGGCCTTCCGGCGCGGGCGCACCCTGCCGCTACGGCGATTTCTCCCCCCGCAAACTCTTCTGGAGAGCCATCATGACCTACGTACGTATGTACGAAACCGAACAGCAGGCCCGCGACGCCGTCAGTAAACTTATGGAGGCCGGTTTTCCTGATGACACCATTCTTCTGGTGACCCCGGGCAGCGGAGGCACCACCGGCTCAATCGAAGGCATTTCGGCCGCCCTCTCGGCGGGCTTCGCCCTGGGCGGCAATGTCTCAGCCTATGCGCAAGGGGTGCAACGCGGTCGCTCCCTGGTGGTGGTTCGCGCCGCCTTCGGTTTTGGCCAGCAAGCGGTCAACATCCTGGATAGCTGCGGCCCCGTGGAGACGGAGACCCTGCCCGAACCCGAGCTTCCCAAGAAGCGCTATCAAGCCGCCCCCTTCTCGGACTTCATGGGATTCCCCCTGTTGTCCAGTTCCCAGGCTGGCAAGTGCGACGCAGTTGAACTCATGTCCGGCGTGACCATGACAAATTCATTTGGTTACCGCTTGCTGAGCGACAAGGCGGCTCCTCTATCTTCACTCTTCGGCCTGCGACTCCTGATGGGGGGCGCTGACATGGGGAAAGAGAGCTTCGGCATGCCCCTGCTGATGGACGCCGCCGCCCCCCTCTCCTCGATGTTTGGTCTGCCCCTGTTGACCAGCAAGCGTTGATTCGTCTGACCTGGAACTCTGACCGGACCCGGCGGAACTTCCAGGCCTTGACACCACGCCCTTTGAGCCTGCCAGACCCGTGAACACTGA
Organism: Gammaproteobacteria bacterium; assembly: GCA_009928645.1. Classification (GTDB taxonomy): domain Bacteria; phylum Pseudomonadota; class Gammaproteobacteria; order Chromatiales; family Chromatiaceae; genus M0108. Next base: position 883 of record SACH01000372.1, read on the forward strand.
AATAGCCAAGGGGCATGGGGCTTGTCCCCGTCATCTGGCTAAACATGTCAATCAAAATTGACACTCGGGATAGACAGCTCTTGTTGACAAGTCGCTCTGAGGCAAGTAGGATGCATCTCAGGGGCGAAAGAGGCATCCCTTCACCGAGAGGCCATCCATGCTCCTAGGGCTTGGCCAGGCTGTTCCAACAGCCGTGTCCCGCGTCATCCAGGGTCTGAAGTCCCCATGGAGCGTGGCAAGGAGCAACCCACCGTGCGGGGTTCGCACGACACCGAGGTTAGCAAAACCTCTTAATGTCTTCGGAGAAAGCATATGGCAACTGACCTGAACGATCCGGACCGGGTGTGGCCAACCGGACTGACAATTAAAGAATCTGAGGAACTGCACAAGCACGTCATCGACGGTGCTCGTGTTTTCTTCGTGATCGCACTGATCGCGCACGTTCTTGCCGCGATCCTGACCCCCTGGCTGGGATGAGGAGATAATCATGAACCAAGGTCGCATTTGGTGTGTCGTTAAGCCCACGGTCGGTTTACCCCTGTTCCTGGGTGGGGTCGCTGTGATCTCCCTGCTCGTTCATTATTCGGTCCTGAGCCATACCACTTGGATTGCCAAGTTTTGGGGCGGCTGATCGTCTCCACTCTCGCGTGAGAGGTATGCTAATGGGTCGGGAGTGCCTTCTTCCGACCCATTTTTGTTATTGAGGTTGGCACCGGATTGAAGCGCCTCGGGCTCAAACTGATGGCATCGTGGGTTGCGCTTGGCCCGCGTTTTCTCCCCTTTGCTGATGTCGCCACGCCTGATCTCCCCCTCGGGCGTCTCCTGCGGCTCTCCCTGTTTCAGGTCTCTGTCGGCATGGCCCTGGTGCTGCTGGTGGGGACCCTCAATCGCGTGATGATCGTCGAGTTGAACGTGCCCGCCTCCCTGGTTGGCATCATGCTCGCCCTGCCCCTGATCTTCGCCCCCTTTCGCGCCCTGATCGGCTACCGCTCCGATACCCATCGCTGCGAGTTGGGCTGGCGCCGGGTCCCCTTCATCTGGAACGGCACCCTGTTGCAATTCGGCGGTTTCGCCATCATGCCCTTCGCCCTGCTGGTGCTCGCGGGCAAGATGGAGGCGGCGAATGCCCCGCTTTGGATCGGCCTGGTCTCCGCCGGCCTGGCCTTCCTCCTGGTCGGCGCGGGGGTGCACATCGTCCAGACCGCCGGCCTCGCCCTGGCGACGGACCTGACGCCGCCGGAATCCCACCCGCGGGTGGTCGGGCTCATGTATGTGATGCTGCTGCTGGGCATGATCGCCAGCGCGCTGATCTATGGCGCCCTCCTGGCCAATTTCTCCCCGGGCCGCCTGATTCAGGTGATCCAGGGTTCCGCAGTCCTGACTATGCTCCTGAACTTCGTCGCGATGTGGAAGCAGGAGACGCGACGCCCGCGCCATGGTGCCCCCCAGCCCGCTGCCGATCCCAGTTTCAGTGAGTCCTGGGCCAGCTTCAGCCAGGGGGAACACGCCGTGCGCCGTCTGGTCGTCGTCGGCCTGGGGACCATGGCCTTCGGCATGGCCGACATCCTCCTCGAACCCTTCGGCGGCCAGATCCTCAATCTCACCGTCAGCGCGACGACCAAACT
>SACH01000373.1 GCA_009928645.1 Gammaproteobacteria bacterium
CCCCAGTGGTGCCACATGCGCACATCCTGGCTTTGGCCGACATAGGGGATCACCCAGCCAAAGAGCTCGTCCTGCCAACTCCCCAATCCGGTCTGCTCGGCGTAGAGGGCGAAGCCGGTGACAATCATGACCAGGCCGCCCACGGTGATGATGGCCACCATGAAGAGGTGGGCCAGGGGATTGTGGCCGAGGTACTTGTGCGGCTCCGGTTCCAGAAAGGCGTACCAGCGGATCTCGTGCCAGAGGTCGCTCCAGAACCGCTTGCGCCAGAAGGGCAAGGTGAAGAGCTGGTGGGAATGGCTGTTACCGACGATGGCCCAGTAAATACGGAAGATGAAGCCGACGACGAAGATGTAGGCGGCGGCAAAATGGGCGAAGCGGATATAGCCCATCACATAATGGTCGCTCGCCTCACCGGGCAGGGTCGGCAGGGGGGCGCCGATGAAATAGCCGGTGATGAGCAGGACCGTGATCGACAGGGCGTTGATCCAGTGCCAGGCCCGCACGGGGGCCTCATAGACATAGACCGCGGTCTGTCTGACCGTCGGGTCGGCGGTGGTCATGGTTGTTCGCCTCCAGAATCGACTCGCTACTTGGCCAGGACCAGGGTGCCACAAGGCACCCTGGCCTGAGGATCAACGCACCACGACCCGCGTCAACTCCTCTCCCGCCGGGCTCATGACATGGGTGGAGCAGGCCAGGCAGGGGTCGAAGCTGTGCAGGGTGCGCAGGATTTCCAGCGGTTGATCGGCCACGGCCACCGGGGTGTTCATCAGGGCCGCCTCGAAGGCGCCGATATTGCCCGCCGGGTCTCGCGGCGAGCCGTTCCAGGTGGTCGGCACCACCGCCTGGTAGTTCTCGATCCGCCCGTCCTTGATCCGAATCCAGTGGCCGAGGGCGCCCCGGGGCGCCTCGGTGGTCCCCACGCCCTTGGCCTCCTTGGGCCAGGTGGCAGGCTCCCACTTGTCGATGTTGGCCGTGCTGCTGTCCCCCGCCTTGAGGTTGGCCATGAGCTTATCCTGGAAGTAGCGCATCTTGTGCACCGCCCAGGAAGCCTCAAGGCCGCGGGCAGCGGTCCGTCCCAGGGTAGAAAAGAGGGCGCTGACCGGCAGGTTCAGGTCGGTGAGCAGCTTTTCCACTGGCTCCTTGAACTCCGGGTTGCCCTGGGCATAGCCGATGACCCAGCGGGCCAGGGGACCGACCTCCATGGCATGGCCGCGCCAGCGCGGGGCCTTGATCCAGGAGTACTTGGCGCCCTCGTCCACCGCCTCGATGTTGGTCTTGGTGCCCTTGGCGTTGGGACCGAGGACGAAGTTGGGCTGGGTGATGCCGTCCCAGGGGTGCAGTCCCTTCTTTTCGTCGGGATAGCTGTACCAGGAATGGGCGACGAACTCCTGGATCTGTTCGAGATCGCGCAGGTCCACGTCGTGGATCTCCGCCAGATTGCCCTTGATGATGGCGCCGCGCGGCAGGAGCTGGTTGGCCGCCGAGTTGTCGTTGGCCCGGTCCGGGATGTCGCCATAGGACATCACCGACTGGCTGGACAGACCGCCGCCATAGGTCCAGTCCTTGTAGAAGGAGGCGATGGCCAGGAGGTCAGGCAGGTAGACCTGGTCGATGAACTCGATGGTGCGATCGATGATGGAGGAGACGAGATTCAGCCGCTCCATGTTGACCGCGCCCACCGCGCCGGTGTCGTTGACATTGATGGCGCAGGGCACCCCGCCCACCAGCCAGTTGGGGTGGGGGTTCTTGCCACCATAGACGGTGTGGATCTTGACGATCTCCTTCTGGAAGTCGAGGGCCTCCAGGTAATGGGTCACCGCCATGAGGTTGGCTTCGGGGGGCAACTTGTAGGCGGGATTGCCCCAGTAACCGTTCATGAAGGGGCCGAGCTGGCCGGACTCCACGAAGCGCTTGAGCCGATTCTGGATATCGCGGAAATAGCCTGGCGAGGACAGGGGCCAGGGGGAGATGGACTGGGCCAGGTCGGAGGTCGCCTTGGGGTCCGCCCGCAGGGCCGAGACCACGTCCACCCAGTCCAGGGCATGCAGATGATAGAAGTGCACCAGGTGATCATGGGCCTGGAGGGTCAACTGCATGAGGTTGCGGATGGAGTTGGCGTTCTCGGGGATCTGGATGCCAAGGGCGTCCTCCACCGCCCGCACGCTGGTCAAGGCATGGGTACCGGTGCAGACGCCGCAGATGCGCTCGGTGAAGGCCCAGGCATCGCGCGGGTCGCGGCCCTTGAGGATAACCTCCAGCCCGCGCCACATGGTGCCGGTGGACACGGCGTTGCGGATGACGTTGTTCTCGTCCAGGTTCACCTCGCAGCGCATGTGACCTTCGATACGAGTCACCGGGTCGACCACGACCCGTCTGCCGGTGTTGTCCAGGGTGAAGCCGTTGGGGGTCTGGATGCTCATGAACGCTCACCTTGTTGCTGCTGGGCCTGATCCTGCACGCTGCCACCGGTGCCGACCGGGCCGCTGGCGGCGACC
>SACH01000374.1 GCA_009928645.1 Gammaproteobacteria bacterium
ATGGCGGCGTCGACGACCTCTTTTTTGCGGCGCATGCGTTCGCGATGGCGCTGGTCGGGGTCGGGACCGGTGGGCAAGGTCACCACGACCCGGGCGTCAGGACGAGGGGGAGGGCCGAAGGTACGGCCGCGGGAAGCGGACTACCGGCCGCGATGGGGCGCGGCGGTGGGCAAAGGACGAGTTGCACAACATGTTCCTATGGCGCGCCACCCGCGCGCCCGACGGCCTGACAGAGGCGGGGCGTCGCTGAGGGAAAATCTCAGACTCCTCCGACCTAAGGCCGGGCTGCTCGACGTCGCCGCGTTGGATTTCAGGCCGGTCTCCGGGCTCGCGAGTGGTCCCTGGGACCGGCTGGACCGCCTTCCCGCGTCGAAACGCAGTGGCCTGTTGATCCGCCTTGACTCGCCTACCGTTGCGGGGGCAGCGCCGGCATGATCCTCTGGCTAGCTAAAATCGGCCAGGGAGGTCACCGGCTTCCCGTTTCACCCCTTGGGCCTGGGCCTTCGGGACACCTGAAACGCAAGCTATGCTAACGGCTCGACTGGCGGCATACAACTGGCAGTTCCTGGGAAATTGCGTGAGATCCGGAGAGAGGAACAAAACCTTGCTGGATCAGAGCAGGGGAATTCAGACCCAGCGCCGCCGACGACAGGCAGAGCAGATCAGTGGTGTGTTTTCCGGATCCCTCTCTCGCTGCAACACAGCCGAACGGATCTCTCGGTCGACATGGAAAAAATGATCGACAATTGGGTGGTGAGGGGTCATAAGTCCTTGAAGCTGACTTTTCCCCAGCTTCTGTGGATAACTCTGTCGAAAACCGGTGATGACTTCCCCAGAAGGCGCATCCTGTAAGGGCTGGTGCGGTACTGGTAATAATCTGATCAGTAAAGTTTTAAACCTTTTTGAACAGTCGCTTATGAAGATCGGGATTTTTTTGGCTCCGGCTATTGACAGCCGGTAGACCCCTTGCTCCCGACTGTGGGCAACTGTGCAGTTCATGAACATACGGGGAGACTTCACCCTGTCCGGCGGGTCCCGCCCCCTCCCTTTCACCCTTGCCCTGGCAAGCCATGGCGAGGCGGGGTCGGGCCTTTGTGGACCGGGTTCTGTCCGGCAGCCATGCGCCATGAGGTCTCCGCTTCACCCACGAACCATGACCTTGAGGAACAGACCCGTGAACTGGCGCACCTCCCTTTTCCTCTCCACCCTGCTCCTGGTCACCGCGGTGAAAGGTCACGCCGGGGAGACGGACACCTTCGTCGTTACCGATCTGACGGGCCATCTGACTGCGGAACGTCAGCGGACCTTGACCCGGCAGGCCCAAACTCAACTGGACCAGGTACTGCGTTTTTATGATGAGCGGTCAAGGGTCGAGCAATTCGGCAAGATTCACCTGGAGTTCGATCAACCCCGCAAGGGCATCTACGCCACGGTCTTTCTCATGGAATCCCAGGGCAGAGGAAAGGCCCGGGTGGTACGGGTGTTTGGCGCCGAACAGGAACCCCAGCAACTTGCCCACAAACTGACCCATGCCAGTTTCCCCAGTCCCGATAAGCTCATCCGCAACATGATGGGGATTCCCATGGAAATGCGCTACGGCAATCCGCTCAGTTTTCCCCTCTGTGGCTACCGCGCCGCGGACTGGGTGACCGCCTTTCGCCAGAACAAGGCCTATATCCCCCTGGCGGAATTGGGACCCCATCACGAGCAGTGGGGCATGACGACGGAGAATGGCGTCCCGGTCACCCGCAATCGTGCCAGGCAGCACATCATGTACGCCGAGTCGGCGGCCTTTGGCGATTATCTGTTGCAGACCTATGGCGCGGAGCGGATGAAACGCTTCTGGCGGGAATCCAAGGGCGGGAAGCGACCTTGGGAGGACGTCTTCGGTTCTTCCTTGCCGCAACTGGAAGCGGCCTGGCTGGGGGATCTGGCCGCCCGGAAGTCGGACGAGCAAACGGTCCGGATGTTACTGGGGCTTTTCCAGCACAATCCCCGCGAAGCCTGTACCGAGGCGCAGATGAAATCGGCCAGGCGCTGAGGGCCTGCCAGGCTAGCGCGAGGAAGTGGAGGATACGCGGAGGAAGCCGCGGCCCTGTTTGCCGACCTTGAGCCGGTGCGCGACGTTGAGCTCGTCAGTTGACGGCCGGCAGGGAGGGGAATCGCGTCGGATCGGGTCCGCCTGGTTGCCCGAGGGCCCCGCAAGAAAAGGGTTCGCCGGCGGCAAGCCGGCGTAAACCGAGCGTGCCTCAGCCCGCGAGGCCGTTGAAGATACGGTCGCGGATCTCCTCGACGCTACCGATGCCCTGGACCTTGACGTACCTGGGGGAACCGTCGCCGCCTTCCGCGGCCCACTTGGAATAGTAGGCGATCAGGGGCTCGGTCTGGTCGTGGTAGACCTTGAGGCGGGCCTTGACGGTCTCTTCCTGGTCGTCGTCGCGCTGAATCAGGTCCTCGCCGGTGACGTCGTCCTTGCCCTCTTCCCGGGG
>SACH01000072.1 GCA_009928645.1 Gammaproteobacteria bacterium
GATGCGCGGGAAGGCCTGACTGCCGTAGTCTCCGTCAAGGTCCAGGATCCTAAATTCTCCTCGCAGACAAAGGATAAATTGGTTTCCTCTGAAGTGAAGGCGGTTGTAGAGGCGCTACTTGTCGAGCACCTGGACACCTTCCTGGAGGAACATCCCGCAGAAGCAAAGACCATTGCCAATAAAATGCTAGAAGCGGCCCGTGCGCGCGAGGCGGCGCGCAAGGCCAGGGAGATGACCCGGCGCAAAGGTGTGCTTGATGTGGCGGGATTGCCAGGAAAGCTAGCCGATTGTCAGGAACGCGATCCGGCCAAGTGTGAAATCTATCTGGTGGAGGGCGACTCAGCCGGGGGTTCCGCCAAACAAGGTCGGGATCGTGCCTTTCAGGCAATATTGCCGCTCAAGGGCAAAATCCTGAATGTGGAGAAGGCGCGATTCGATAAAATGCTGTCGTCCGCAGAAGTGGGGACGCTGATAACGGCGTTGGGTTGCGGAATCGGCCCTGAGGAATTTGATCCGGACAAGTTACGCTATCATAGGGTGATTATCATGACGGATGCAGATGTCGATGGCGCCCACATCCGCACCTTGTTACTCACCTTTTTTTATCGCCAGATGCCGAAACTGGTGGAACGGGGACACATTTTCATCGCCCAGCCACCCCTATACAAAATCAAGCGCGGCAAACAGGAGCAGTACCTGCTTGATGATGTGGAACTTAACACTGCACTACTCCAGACAGCACTGGATGGTGCCCAACTCTTCGTATCCGCCGAGGCACCCCCCCTCGCACCAACAGCCCTTGAGGAAATGGCGCGGGAGTATCAACTCTATCGCGGGATCGTGCGCCGACTGTCCAGCCGATATGACGCCGAGTTTTTGGGCACCCTGCTGGCACAGTCCCCATTTGGTCAAGGGGAAGATGATGAGGAATTCAATTTAGGACTGTGGATAGGGGGAATACAGGACTTGCTCAACATGCGGCGCTTACCCGGAGAGCGCTTCGTGGTCGAAGCCACAGTGGAGGGGGACGCGTCTCATCCGGGATTGGTTGTGACCAAACTCCGCCATGGGATTCCCGAAACAAGCTATGTGAGCTTTGATTTTTTCCGGGGGGGGGATTATGGTCGCATACTGTCGCTGGCGGACAAGCTAAACGGCTTGTTAGGGGCTGGGGCCTATGTTCAACGCGGCGAGCGGCGTGTGACTGTAGCCAGTTTTGGTGAGGCGATGGATTGGATGATGGAGGATGTACGCCGCTACTATCACATCCAACGGTACAAAGGGCTCGGCGAGATGAACCCAGATCAACTCTGGGAGACCACCATGAACACCGAGAGCCGGCGTTTGTTGCGAGTTACGATTGAAGATGCGGTGGCCGCAGATCAGATCTTTACCACGCTGATGGGGGATCAGGTGGAACCACGACGAGATTTTATCGAGCGTAACGCCTTACAGGCGGAGAATATCGATATCTGATGTAGATAGGGATGAATAAAGCCCGGGACGAAGATGGACCCTAAGAGTCACGATTGGTTGGTAAACGCTCGACAGTCCCTTCAATCCATGCTTCGACCCGGTGATTTATCTCAGAAGCTTTCAGTCCGTTGGCCGGAAAGGGATCACCGACCACCAAGTCAATAACGCCGGGATATTTAAGTAGACTGCGCCTACTCCAGAAGACGCCAGCGTTGTGAGCGATGGGGAGAACCGGGTATCCGGTTCTTTCAGCGAGCATGGCCCCGCCCAGGTTGTATTTGATGTGCTCCCCAGGGGCAACCCGTGTCCCCTCAGGAAAAATCACCACCCATCGGCCGGCATCCAGGGATTTGCGGCCTTCATGGAGCAGTTTTTTGATCGACTGCCGACCGGCCTTGCGGTCTAGGGCGATGGGGTCAAACGCAGCCATACCCCAACCGAAAAAGGGAATCCATAGCAGTTCACGCTTGATAACCCATGTCGTTTGGGGAGGTAAAAGCCCGCGCAGGGCAATCGTCTCCCAAGCCGATGAATGCTTACTCAAGACAATACAGTTTTCCCTGGGGATCTTGTCGAATCCGTGCAGGCGATACCTAAGCCCGCAGATAAACCCAAGGCCTTCCAGATTAAGACGGCCCCAGAGATTGCCAAGCCGGGCTAAGGTCTCGAAGGGAATAATCCACTTAAGCAAGTAAAAGCACGGGGCCATGACCATCGTGGTCAGGCTGAGAAACACAAGAAAAACCAGAGATCTGACGAGAATCATGAGGAAAGATGGGCTCAAGCGACAAGCAGCTGATCCGCTACCTCGGCCAAATCAGCGTAAACTGGTATATCCAGGCTGATAAGATTGAGGGCATGGGCGGCTTGAGTCTGCTGGCCCTTACCGCTGCGCACGAGAATGGGAGAGGCACCGACCGCAATTGCCGCTTCCAGATCACGCCAGGAATCTCCGACGCAGGGCACGCCGCTGAGATCGATCTGAAAGCGGCTGGCGACTTCATGCAGAAGACCGGGGAGGGGTTTGCGACAAAAGCATTTGACCTCAGGGGTGTGCGGGCAGAAAAAGATGGCCTCCACCTGACAACCCAGGCTGGCCAGATCCCGGGCCATCCTGCGGTGGATGGCGTTGAGATCGTCGATGGTAAATAACTGTCTTCCCAAGCCAGACTGATTGCTGGCAATAGCCATGCGAAAACCACCCTGATAAAGGCGCGCCATGGCTTCCAGGCTCCCAGGAATAGGCAGCCACTCTTCAACCGACTTAATGTAGGTATCAGAATCCTGGTTGATGACACCGTCACGGTCAAGGACAAGGAGCTTCATAAGTGGTCAGGATGTTGCTGGAGGTCAGTATTCCAGTGATGATCGATTGACGGACTGAAGCCGGGAGAGGTCAGCAATGCCAAGAAAGAGGCTTTCGAGACGGGCAAGCAGCGCCAGACGGTTGGCGCGGATTTGCTCATCCTCAGCCATGATCGTGACTTGATCAAAGAAGGCGTCAACTTCTGCTCGCAGGCGCGCGAGGAGCTTGAGCGCATGACCATAATGTTTGGCGGCCAGATGGGCAGTTACCAGAGGAGCCAACTCGTCGATGCGTGCGGCTAGCGCAACCTCGGCAGGATCGACGACAAGCCTCCTATCCACCGCGCTTTGGGTGATGGCGCCAGTCTTTTTGAGAATGTTACGGGTACGTTTGTTGGCAATAGCAAGGGCATCCGCCTCCGGTAGACGCTTGAAATCCTGAACAGCCAAAATGCGGCGGAAAAGATCGGTGGGGAAGTGGCCACCTACCGCCAGGACTGCGTCAACCACGTCACCGTCCAGGGCATGTTCCCGGCAATAACCATTCAAACGTTCGAGAATGTAATCAAAGACCTCGTTCGCAGCCGTACTGGCATCGATTTTGGTGCGCAACTCCTGGGCGGTGAACTCCAGCAGGTCCCGCAGGTCGAGTTCCATCGGGGTCTCAATGAGCAGACGCAGGACGCCAATAGCAGCACGACGCAGGGCGTACGGATCCTTAACCCCGGTGGGTCGCTGGCCGATGGCGAAAATGCCCACCAGGGTATCCAGGCGCTCGGCTAGGGCAAGGATGCGGCCGCAATCGCTAGCGGGTAAGCGATCACCGGCATGACGCGGCAAGTACTGTTCTTCCATTGCCGCGCACACTGCCGGATCTTCGCCCGAATGCTGGGCGTAATAGCGCCCCATGATGCCCTGAAGACCGGCAAATTCGAAAATCATGGCGGTCATGAGGTCGCATTTGGCCAGGTGTGCAGCGCGTGCAACCAACTCTTCGTCATAAGCAAGCAGGCCAGCCAGATACCGCCCAATCTGTGCCACGCGCTGGGATTTTTCCGCCAAGGTGCCAAGCTGATCCTGGAAGACGACAGTTTTTAGCCGGTCTCCGAAGGCAGATAGAGGCTGTTTGAGGTCCTGGGACCAAAAGAAGGCAGCATCCGCAAAACGCGGCCGGATGACACGCTCATTGCCGGCCCTTACTTGCGCCGGGTCGAGACTTTCGATATTGGCGATGGTGATAAAACTGGGCGCGAGTGCACCGTCTGGAGAACGCAGAGGAAAATACTTCTGGTTCTTCTGCATAGTTTCGATCAGCACCTCGGGTGGAACCTCGAGATACCGAGGATCGAAACTTCCCAAGATGGCGCAAGGCCACTCGCACAAGGCAGTGACTTCGTCCAGCAAAGCGGTATCGATCACCGCCTGCCCGCCAACCTGGCTAGCCAGAGCCTCCACCTGGTGCCGGATCAGTGCGCGCCGCCGGGGGAAGTCAGGCTCGACGCGGCCGGTCTCACGTAGTAATTCTTCATAGTCGCCGGGATCAGAGAGGCGAATGGGGCCCGGGCGGTGGAAACGGTGGCCGTAAGTATCGCGGCCGGTGGGTACCCCGAGCACCTTGCCGGCCACGACTTCGCGATCAAAAAGCAGTACCACCCAGTGCACGGGGCGCACAAACTCCTCTTCACGATCACCCCAGCGCATGCGTTTGGGAATAGGTAGGCTAGCAAGCGCACGCTCGACCGAAGGGATCAGCAACTCAGAGGTCGCTTGTCCAGGTAGGAATTGGCGCAGGACCAGCCAGGAACCCTTGGAGGATTCTTCCCGTTCCACAGCGAGCATGTCGACCCCGCACGACCGGGCAAAACCCAAGGCAGCGGGAGTAGGCTGACCTTGTGCATCGAAGGCGGCCTTGACCGAGGGGCCTTTGCGCACCACCTCCTGATCCGGTTGGGTTGTCACGAGGGCAGTGACTCGCAGCGCCAGCCGGCGGGGGGTGGCGAAGCGCTGGATGGTGTCGAAACTCAGTTGATGCTGAGTGAGTTGGGCGGCGAAGCCCTCCGCCAAAGCTACGGAAAGCCGCTCCAAAGCGGTTGGGGGCAATTCCTCGGTTCCAATCTCGAGCAGCAAATCGCGTCTGTCGGCCATTATCTATCCCTCAGTCAGCGGTCGGCAGGGCCGATTGCAACATCGGGAAGCCCAATACCTCCCGGCGATCATGGTAGGCCTGAGCGACGGCCCGGGCGAGGGCTCGAACACGCAGGATGAAGCGCTGACGTTCAGTGACCGAAATGGCGCTGCGGGCATCTAAGAGGTTGAAGGTGTGGGAGGCCCTGAGGACCTGCTCATAGGCAGGCAGGGGCAAGCCCTTGTCGATCAGGTGCTGGCTCTGGTGTTCGCAGTGGTCGAATTGTCGAAACAGGGCTTCGACTGCGGCATGCTCGAAGTTATAGGCGGATTGTTCTACCTCATTCTGGTGAAAGACGTCACCATAGGTCACCAGCCGGCCATCGCGACGGGTCCAGGCTAGGTCAAATACCGACTCAACCCCTTGGAGGTACATGGCGATACGTTCGAGGCCGTAGGTGATCTCACCAGTGACGGGCCGACAATCCAGACCGCCGACCTGTTGAAAATAGGTAAACTGTGTCACCTCCATGCCATTGAGCCAGACCTCCCATCCCAGGCCCCAGGCACCCAGGGTGGGTGATTCCCAATTGTCTTCCACAAAGCGAATGTCGTGTACCAGGGGATCGATCCCCAAGGTGCGCAATGACTGGAGGTAAAGGTCCTGAATATTGATCGGCGACGGCTTGAGGACCACCTGATACTGATAATAATGCTGGAGGCGGTTGGGGTTCTCACCATACCGGCCATCCGTCGGTCGCCGCGAAGGCTGGACATAAGCACTGCGCCAAGGTTCCGGGCCAATAGCGCGGAGGAAGGTAGCCGGATGAAACGTCCCCGCCCCCACTTCCATATCATAGGGCTGTAGGATGACGCAGCCCTGTTCCGCCCAAAAATGCTCCAGGGCGAAGATCAAGCCCTGGAAGGTCGTGACGTCGTCATTCGCACCGGCCAAGGATCGCCTCCTCTGCTTTGCCGTAGCTTAAAAGGGGGTAAAGTATAGCCCTTGCGCTGGGGTGTTCGCCATCGCGAGCCTATCTGGCGCTGGGAAGCGGTAAGGCTACCCTCTGATTCAGGCAGCACTCGGCAGGGCCGATATTCCAGTCCCCTAGCGGACCCCGGGGGCCCTCGACCGCTTGGTCGCGGCAGCGGGGCTGAGCGGGGGGCTGGAGAGGTTGGTAGCGGGGATGATCCCGAAGTTGCAGGGCGTTATTGTTGCGGAGAAATTCCATGACCGACCATCAACACCGCCATGAACGCATGGCAGCCGTCACCCGTACCTCGGTTGTCAGTGCCGTGGTCAACCTGGTGTTGACGATGATCAAGGTCTTGGTTGGTTTCATTGCCAATTCCCAAGCCCTGATCGCTGATGGCATTCACTCCTTGTCGGACCTGCTGTCCGACCTCCTGGTGTGGATCGCCGGACGCCACGCCACCCAGGCCCCGGACGAGGATCACCCCTACGGCCATGGCCGTCTGGAAACTCTGGCCACGCTAGTTCTCGGCGCCTTGCTCATCATGGTGGGTGTTGGTATCGGCTGGGATGCAACCGGTAGACTCTTCAACCCGGCGGAACTCCCCCAACCTGGCATGCTGGCCCTATGGGTGGCCGGCGCCTCGGTTCTCGTCAAGGAGTGGCTCTTCTGGTACACCCTGCACTATGCCAAGCGGGTCCGTTCCGACATGCTGCGCGCCAACGCCTGGCATCACCGCACCGATGCTTTTTCTTCTGTCGTGGTGTTTGTCGGGGTTGGGGGGACCATGGCCGGTCTGACCTACCTCGACGCGATAGCCGCCGCCCTGGTTGCAGTCATGATTGCCAAAGTTGGCTGGGATCTGGGCTTCGAGGCCGTCAAGGAACTGATCGATACCGGCCTCGAGGAGGAACGGGTGGCGGCTATCCGTGCCACCATCGCCACCGTGGGTGGGGTGCGGGATCTCCACATGTTGCGGACGCGCAAGCATGGGGGTCAGGCCTCGGCTGATGTCCATCTGCTGGTGGACCCGCGCATTAGCGTCTCCGAAGGACACGCCATTGCGGTCATGGTCGAACAACGCCTCAAGCAGGAGATCGACGAGATCACCGACGTTACCGTCCATATCGACCCCGAGGATGACGATGCGGCGCCACCGACCATGGGGTTGCCACTTCGCGCCGAGGCCCTTGGTAGGTTGGAGCGACATTGGGCCGGCATAGCCGCTGCCAATCATCGTACCGGGATAACCCTGCACTATCTGGGTGGCCGGATCGAGGCTGAGGTCATGCTACCGCTTGCGATCTGTGAGGGTGACCCTGCACAGGCCCGGATTCTGGGGGAGCGTTTGCAGCTGGCAGTCTGCGATGACGCCGATTTTGGGCGGGTGACCGCCTGTTTCCGCTGACGCGCACTTTTTTAGTGCGCTAAACTCTCGGTATGCCCTAAAAGGTGGCGTGCCCCCCGGGGAGCCCTCCTCGACTTGGATAATGCCCAAGGGCTGCGACGGCTAACCCGGAAGGCGGCTAAGCCTGTTCTTTTCTTTTTGCCGGCAGCCAGGGGGTATAAGGTCCCTTTGTTGTTGACGCCAAAGAACCAGCCTAATCCTTGGCATGCGATCTGCATTGTTTTGTCCAGGTCAGCCACCGCTGCATACTCAGGATATGCATCCACGCAGGCGAGCCGAGTCTCGCAGCAGCATTCAGCCCTCCCACTTTAGACCCTTGCCCCTACCGGAGACCGCACATGCCTTCCAACGTTATGAAAATGATCAAGGATCAAGAGGTGAAGTTCGTCGATCTACGCTTCACGGATACCCGCGGCAAGGAGCAGCATGTCTCCATGCCCGCCAGTCTGGTGGATGACGATTTCTTCACCGAGGGCAAGATGTTCGACGGCTCCTCCATCGCCGGCTGGAAGGGCATTCAGGAATCCGACATGGTGCTCATGCCTGAGGCGGCCACGGCCGTAATGGATCCCTTCTCCGACGAAAAGAGCCTGATTTTGCGCTGTGATATTCTCGAGCCAAATACCATGCAGGGCTATGAGCGCGATCCCCGCTCCCTGGGTAAGCGCGCTGAGGCCTACCTCAAGTCCACGGGGATCGCGGATTCGGCCTATTTCGGGCCAGAGCCGGAGTTCTTCATTCTCGACGATGTCCGTTGGGGCGCCAGCATGGCAGGCTGCTTCTATAAAGTAGACTCACAAGAAGCGGAATGGAACTCAGAAAAGGCCTATGAGGACGGTAACTTTGGCCATCGCCCCGGTATCAAAGGGGGGTATTTCCCGGTCCCCCCGGTTGACTCCCTGAACGACTTGCGTGCTGCCATGTGCCTGGCGCTGGAGGAGATGGGGGTACCGGTCGAGGTCCATCACCATGAGGTGGCGACTGCCGGTCAGTGCGAGATCGGCACCAGGTTCAGCACCCTAGTGCAACGCGCCGACTGGGTCCAGATCCAGAAATATGCGATCTGGAATGTGGCCCACGCTTACGGCAAGACTGTAACCTTTATGCCTAAGCCACTGGTCGGTGATAATGGCAGCGGCATGCATTGCCATATGTCCCTGGCGAAGGAGGGTCAAAACCTCTTTTCCGGCGATAAGTATGGCGGCTTGTCAGACATCGCGCTCTATTATATCGGTGGCGTTATCAAGCACGCCCGCGCCCTCAACGCCTTCACCAACGCCTCCACCAACTCTTATAAACGTCTGGTGCCGGGTTTCGAGGCGCCGGTCATGCTGGCCTATTCAGCCCGCAACCGTTCCGCATCGATCCGCATCCCCCATGTCAGTAACCCCAAGGGTCGGCGCATCGAGGTACGGTTCCCGGATGCCACCGGTAATCCCTATCTTGCCTTCGCTGCCATGATGATGGCCGGTCTGGATGGTATCCAGAATAAGATTCACCCGGGTGATCCCATGGACAAGGATCTCTATGATCTGCCTCCGGAGGAAGAAAAGGCGATACCCACCGTCTGCCATGCCCTGGATCAGGCCTTAGAATGCCTGGACAGGGATCGCGAGTTTCTTACCGCCGGCGGGGTCTTTAGCAACGATCTGATCGATGCCTACATTGCCCTGAAGATGCAGGAGGTGACCCAGTTGCGCATGACGACTCATCCCATCGAGTTTGATCTTTACTACAGCCTCTGATTCTTTGCCAGGGCCAGCGGCAGAAGCTGCTGGCGCGACAGCGCCGCTAACGCCCCGCAAGGGGCGTTTTCCTGCCCCCCCGGCCCGTGGCGGTCGTGTCAAAACAAAGCGACCTCGTCGTCGCGGCCGTTGAAGGGGACGGGGCTTGAGGTAAGGGACAATGGTGAAGAAGCTGGCGGGTTCGAGACGACGTGCGCCCCATTTCCCGCAGTCCCCGTTCGCTCCGCGCCTTACCCAGCCAAGGCGCAATCCCACCCTGCTGCGCTAAAACATCTCATGCGGATTCTCCTGGCAAACCGTGACCGAGCTCAGTTCATGAAGACGCTCACCATCCGCAAGACCAGTCACGAGAAAAAGATTCTCGACAATCTGAATACCGCCGTCCTCCTGTTTGACAAGGATCTACGCCTCATCCACATCAATCCGGCAGGCGAGATGCTGTTCGATGTCAGCGCCCGCTACGTGACGGGCGCCAAGGCTGCGGATCTTCTGGTTTGTCCTGATGATAGCGTTGACAACCGGTTGCGTCAGGCGGCACAAACCCGCCAGCCTTTTACCGAGCGGGAGATCAACATCGTGCTGGCCGATGGCCGCAATATCCGGGTCAATTGCACGGTGCTACCCATCCACCAGTTCGGTGCTGAGGTGGAACTCTTGGTCGAGTTACACCAGATCGATCGCCAATTACGCATTAACCGCGAGGAACACCTGCTTTCCCAACATCAGGCTACTCAGGCCCTGATCCGCGGTCTGGCTCACGAGATCAAGAATCCCTTGGGCGGGTTGCGTGGCGCTGCCCAACTCCTGGAACAGGAACTGCCCGACCCTGCCCTGCGGGAATATACCCGCATCATCATCGAAGAGGCCGATCGCCTCCAGACCCTCATGGACCGGATGCTTGGGCCCAATCGCCTGCCCAATCCCCGACATGTCAACATTCATTACCTGCTTGAACGGGTGCGCGGGCTGATCCTGGCGGAGCACCCGACTGGAACGGTCATCGAGCGGGACTATGACCCCAGTATCCCCGAGTTTCGCGCCGATCCGGACCGCCTGTTACAGGCCCTCCTCAACCTGGTCCGAAATGCGGCCAATGCCGCTGGTGAGGGCGGACATATCGTCCTGCGGACCCGAGTGTTACGCCAGTTCACCATGGGCGGTAAACGTCACCGCCTGGTGCTGCGGGTCGAGATCCAGGACAACGGCCCAGGGGTCCCGCCGGCCCTCCAGGAGCGCATATTTTTTCCGATGGTGACAGGCCAACCCGGCGGGACGGGTCTGGGGCTGCCCATTGCCCAGGAACTGGTCAATCAGCACGGAGGACTGATCGAATGCGAAAGCCGCCCCGGGGAGGCGCGCTTTTTTGTCTATCTGCCCTTGGAGACCCAGCATGACTGAGACGGAGACGCCCAAGGTCTGGGTCATTGATGACGATCGTTCGATTCGCTGGGTCCTGGAGCGAGCCTTGCGCAAAGCCGCAATGGATGTCACCTGCTATGCCGACGGTGTCGGCGTCATGGCGGCCCTGGAGCGGGACCGGCCCGACGTCATCCTCTCGGATGTGCGGATGCCCGGCATCGATGGTTTGGAACTGCTGGGTCAGATCACTGCCCGCTATCCAAGTCTGCCCGTCATCATCATGACCGCTCACTCAGACCTGGACAGTGCTGTATCCGCCTTTCATGGCGGCGCCTTCGAGTATCTGCCTAAGCCCTTCGATCTCGATGAGGCCGTCGCCCAGGTCCGCCGTGCTTGCCGCCATCAGATGCGGGAGACCACCACCACGGCGGAACCCATGCCCCGTGGCGCCGAGATCATCGGTGAGGCCCCGGCCATGCAGGAGGTCTTCCGGGCCATCGGCCGCCTGGCCCGCTCCCAGATTACGGTACTGATCAATGGCGAGTCGGGTACCGGTAAGGAACTGGTGGCGCACGCCTTGCATCGGCATAGCCCACGCACCAACAAGCCCTTCATCGCCCTGAACATGGCGGCCATCCCCCACGACCTGTTGGAGTCCGAACTGTTCGGTCACGAACGCGGTGCCTTCACTGGCGCCCAGACGCGGCGCGAGGGACGTTTCGAGCAGGCCAACGGCGGCACCTTGTTCCTCGATGAGATCGGCGACATGCCGGCGGATCTGCAGACCCGCCTGCTGCGCGTCCTGGCCGATGGCGAGTTCTACCGGGTCGGCGGCCTGGCGCCCGTTAAGGTTGATACCCGCATCATTGCCGCCACCCACCAGCATTTAGAGGCCTTGGTCCAGCAAGGGCGCTTTCGTGAGGATCTCTTCCACCGCCTCAACGTCATACGTATCCATCTCCCGGCCCTGCGGGAACGTCGGGAGGATATCCCCCTGCTCATGCGTCACTTCCTCGCTGCTGCCGCCACGGAACTGCGCTGCGAGCCCAAGGTGCTCACCCCGGCCGCGGCGGAACACCTCGCCCGTCTCGACTGGCCGGGCAACGTCCGTCAACTGGAAAATACTGCACGCTGGCTGACCGTGATGGCTGCGGGCAAGGAGATCCACAGCGAGGACTTGCCTCCGGAACTGACCACGCCCGGCGAAGACCGGGGCAGTGAGGAGCAGTGGCAGGCCGCCCTACGACGCTGGGCGCGCGACCATCTCAGAGCGGGCCGTGCCGGCGGTTTGCTGGATCTGGCCCTGCCAGCCGTGGAGCGCATCCTCATCGAGACCGCCTTGGAGCAGACGGTGGGTCGTCGCCAGGATGCCGCCCGGCTCCTTGGCTGGGGCCGCAATACCTTGACGCGCAAAATCAAGGAATTGCAGATGGAAGTGGAGGGTGGTATTGCGGATGATGATGGCTGAAGTCTCAAGGGGGTGAAGACAACTCACCGCCGGGATTGGGATCCGGGGCATCTTGAACACCGTGATTTGAGCCCAACCTCGGATGAATGTTCAGTTCTTGCTCGAGCAAAATGCCAATGGACAGTGCCAGCATCGAATTACCAGGTTCAGAGATCACCGCTATCCAGCACGGAGAGGATGGTACCCTGCGCCTTCATTTCTCCCGTGCCCTTATTATTAAGACGATGACAGGCTCTCGGGAGCGCACCCGTTGGTGGCAGGCTGGGGATCTGGTCCTGGAGGAGGTCGAAATGGGGATTGATAGCGGCGATCCGCCCGCCGGTACCCTGGTCTGCTCGGGCGGGGACATCGAGGATAATGTCTTCACCTATCGGGATATGATCCCCCTACCTCTGATGAGTCGCGGCTGCATCGGCTGTGACCTGGGTTTTCAGGGCTCGGCTTACCGGCTCCGGGCCAGGGGTTCCGCCATCCGTCTTGAGATGGTGGATGTGGCCAAATATATCGATCACCTCCGTCCCGCCTGATGGTCAGGGAAGGACTGCGTCTTTGGCCTGTGACGCCAGGTGGTGGGCATGGCGCGTGGTTTCCGGTAACCGATACCGGGTCGTGCAGGCCAGGACCAACCGGATGGCGGTCTCTAGACTGATTTTGTGTCCGAGCGAGACATACAGGGGCTGCACCGCCTGCCGAGTGCGTAGCAACGCCCCGATGATCTCGCCCTGGTCCCAGAGCCAGGTGAAATCCCCCTTGTCAGGGCCCAGGCGAGCATGGCTGCCAATGAGCCGGGATTTGGCGACGCCGATGCTAGGAATGCCGGTCAGTACCCCAAGATGACAGGCCAGGCCAAAGCGGCGCGGGTGAGCCAGCCCTTGGCCGTCGCAGAGTAGGAGATCCGGTGGTGCGGACAGTCCCGCCAGGGCAGCAAGG
>SACH01000073.1 GCA_009928645.1 Gammaproteobacteria bacterium
GCTCTTGCCTGTTAGTATCACATCATAAGGGCGCCAACAACAACCCAGAATAATACATTAAAATCAATACTCTACACAAAGGTGACAAAGTAGTACTAATGCTCCAACCTTGATCAGACGTCCATTCAGGGAGGGAGACCAGGCGTCGTGTTTACCTACACCGTGGCGCGGGCCGGGTACGTCTTGACCCAGAGGGGTGGTTATCCCCAGTCGCTGTGGATAAGTCTGTCCATAGTTGCCCAGGCTACGGATGCGGATAACGCCCGCTGGCGCGCCGCCGAGCCGGTGCCGTTCTGAGGCACCCGGGATCCCCGGGGGCCGCTTCAGTCCTGGAATTTTCTACACTGCCACCTGCGAGGTGATTTCCCCGGAGGCAATCAGCCTGTGATCGGTTTGCTAGCGGATGTCCATGCCAACATCGATGCCCTGAGGACGGTGCTTGCCACCCTGGCCGCCCGGGGCATCGATCAGATCTATTGCGCCGGCGATCTCGTCGGCTACAACGCGGCACCGAAGATGAAGGGGTTCCAGCCGGAGCGGCCCTCGGCCTTGGCCTCCTCGTGCTGCCGTTGGCGCTCTGCCTCGGGCAAGGCTCGCCACGCGGCGACGGCGGCCTTGAAGCGCTCCCGGCGGGCGAGTTGGGCCGCGCTCTTGCGGTCGTTGATGGTCGGGACGTAGCGGCAAATCTGGTACTGGCGGTGTGCTGCACGACCTGAACCTGGCCGAGACCAAGGGCACTGGCATCCGGACCATATGCCAACTGGCCGCCGAGGAGGGGCTCACCCTGCCCGACGACCGCCTGGATGGGTGGCGAACGCTCCATGCCCTTCGGCCCGAGCAACGCGAGCAAAGGACCCTGGTCGGCTACACTTCGCTAGAGGCGCTGCTGGAGCGGCGAACACCCCGCTTCCATGCGGGGGCCAGGAGCCAAGCTGGCAGACGTTTCACTCAGAGGAAATCCATCCATGTTGACTACTGTTCAGGGTCGCTATGTGCAGGGTTCGATCCAGTTGGATGAAGTACCACCTGGATTGGTGGAAGCACCCGTTATCGTGACCTTTCTGACCGGCGCGCCCGCACCCGTGAAGCGCAGGCGCCCCATTGGATTGGCGCCGGATCGCGGCCAGCCATTGCCCGCGGAGTTCGACGCGGCGCTGCCGTCGGAGGTGGACGCGGTATTCCGCGGAGAAGCGGAATGAGGCTACGGCTCGATACCTGTACCTTTTTTTGGACCCGCCACAAAGGCCAAATTACGAAACGAACCCAATTTGCCGGAGCCGCCGAAAAGGCTAAATTGCGAAACAAACCCATTTTTCAGGCCCGCCCAGGGGGGCAAGATGGCATCCGCAAGGTCCAGAGGTGGGAGCGAGGGGCTAGGAACGAGGGGTGAAGGGGCGAGGGGTGAAGGGGTGATTCACGCCGTCAATGGGTACTTAATGAAAAGTTAATTTTCCGGTCACGGGGCCATAACGGCGCGGGGGCACACTGGCGAGGCTTCAACAAAACCTTCAGCCAGCATGAGGCTCACCATGAAGAAGACCCTGATCGCCGCGGCGGTGACTGCCCTGAGCGTTTCCTTCGCGACTCAGGCCCAGGCCCGCGACTACATCGCCGTCGTCGGCTCCTCCACCGTGTTCCCCTTCTCCACCGCCGTGGCGGAGAACTTCGGCCGCAAAGGCACCTTCAAGACTCCCAAGGTCGAGTCAACCGGCACCGGCGGCGGCATCAAGCTGTTCTGCGCTGGTGTTGGTGTCGATAACCCCGATATCGCCAACGCCTCCCGGCGCATGAAGGCCTCGGAGTTCGAGCAGTGCGCGGAGAAGGGCGTCAAGGATATCGTCGAGGTCAAGATTGGCTTTGACGGCATCGCTATCGCCAGTTCCAAGAAGACCAAGGCTATGGACCTGAGCCTGAAGGACCTCTTCCTGGCCCTGGCCAAGGATGTGCCCAATCCCGATGGCTCCTCGACCCTGGTGGCCAACCCCTACAAGACCTGGAAGGACGTCAACCCCGCCCTGCCCGACACCAAGATTGAGGTCCTAGGCCCGCCCCCGACCTCTGGCACCCGCGATGCCTTCGCCGAGTTGGCGATGGAGGGTGGCTGCAAGCAGATCGACTTCATCAAGGCGATGGAGAAGGAAGACAAGAAGAAATTCCAGGCGGTGTGCATGGGCGTGCGCGAGGATGGCGCCTACATCGAGGCGGGTGAAAACGACAACTTGATTGTCCAGAAGCTCCAGGCCAATCCCAAAGCCGTAGGTATCTTCGGCTTCAGTTTCCTGGAGCAGAATCAGGAAAAGGTCCAGGGTGCCAAGATCGACGGTGTCGCGCCCACCTTTAAGACCATTTCCGACGGCAAGTACCCTGTTTCCCGCTCGCTCTACTTTTATGTCAAGAAGGCCCACGTCGGCACCATCCCCGGGATACCGGAATTCGTGACCGAGTTCACCAGCGAGGCGGCCTGGGGTCCCGAAGGTTACCTGGCGGATAAGGGTCTGATCCCGCTGCCGGATCAGGAGCGCAAAGAAGTGGCCAAGGCTGCCCGGGCCATGACCCCCATGACCAAGCCCTGATCTCAACGCGACGTTCTGCGAAGCATGCGGCCGCGGCGGATTTGCACCAGCAAACCGCAACAGCCGCTCAGTGCTGGGTCTGGCGCTAACGGCGCCCGACCTCCCTTTCGGCAGGGAAGCCGACCCCCACCCGCGCCCAGCCACCCGGCTGGTCGCGGGCCTTCTTGTTTCGGCCCTGGGACCAATCCATGTCGAGTTCCGTCCTCCTCCTCGCCCTATTGGCCTTGATGGCGGTGGCCTATTACGCGGGCGTCAAGCGCGCGGTCAGCGCCGCCGGTGGCCCTGCCGGGATCAAACACCTGCACTCCCTGCCGGGTTACTACGGCTTCTATGCCGCCCTCTGGGCCGGTCTGCCCGCGCTCCTGCTCCTGGGCCTCTGGGCCAGTCTCCAAGATAATTTCGTCCTCAGCCTGGTCATGGCCCAGATGTCGCCGGATCTGGTTTCCGGTCTCTCGGATGGCCAGTTGAGCCTGTTGGTCAGCGATATCCAGAATCTGGCACGGGGCAACATCGTCGCCGGTGAGGTCACCCCGGCGATCCAGGCCGCGGCCGCGGACTATGGGCGCTTGCAGGACCTGGCGACGCTTGCCCTCTGGGTTCTGGCCCTGGCCAGCGGTCTTGGTGGCCTGACCCTGGCCTGGTTGCGCATCGCCCCCACCTTACGCGCGCGTAACCGGGTCGAGGGCGTGGTCCGGGTCATCCTGGTGGTCTTCTCCTCCATCGCCATCCTCACCACCCTGGGGATCCTGCTGTCGGTAGTATTCGAATCCCTGCTCTTTTTCCAGAAGGTCTCGGTGATCGAGTTCTTCTTCGGCGCCGAATGGAGCCCGCAGATCGCCCTGCGCAAGGACCAAGTCGGTGCCAGCGGGGCCTTTGGCGCCGTGCCCCTCTTCGCCGGCACCCTCATGGTTACGCTCATCGCCATGCTCATCGCCGTCCCCATCGGCCTGATGGCGGCCATCTACCTGTCGGAATACGCCAGCAGCCAGGTGCGCTCCTGGGCCAAGCCGATCCTTGAGGTCCTGGCCGGTATCCCGACCGTGGTCTATGGCTTCTTCGCCGCCCTGACCGTGGCGCCCCTGATCCGCGACCTGGGTGAGGGTCTGGGGCTGGATGTCTCCTCCGAAAGCGCCCTGGCGGCGGGGCTAGTCATGGGCATCATGATCATTCCCTTCGTCTCCTCCCTGTCGGACGACGTCATCAACGCCGTGCCCCAATCCATGCGCGACGGTTCCTACGCCTTGGGGGCGACTCAATCGGAGACCATGCGGCGGGTCATCTTCCCGGCCGCCCTGCCGGGCATCGTCGGTGGGGTGCTGCTGGCGGTGTCCCGGGCCATCGGCGAGACCATGATCGTGGTCATGGCCGCCGGCATGTCGGCCAATCTGACCTGGAATCCCCTGGAAAGCGTGACCACGGTAACAGTGCAGATCGTCGCCCTGTTGACGGGTGATCAGGAGTTCGACAGTCCTAAGACCCTCGCCGCCTTCGCCCTGGGTCTGGCGCTGTTCCTCGTCACCCTGATCCTCAACGTCATCGCCCTGCATATCGTGCGCAAGTATCGGGAACAGTATGAATAAGCCATTCACCCCCAGCTCCGCCTCCAACACTGGCCTCTCCAGTACGGGTCCGGGCGGCGACACCGGTCCGGACAAGTCGGAAAGGGCAGGGCGGCGAGCGACCATCGACATCGTCAACGCCAGCCTCGGGCGGCGCTATCGCGCCGAGCGGCGCTTCCGCTTCATCGGCATGAGCGCCGTCGTCATCGGCCTGGCCTTCGTCGCCATCCTCTTCGCCGACATCATCGGCAAGGGCTACAGCGCCTTCCAGCAGACCTACATCCGCCTGACGGTGGATTTCGCGGCGGAGGTCATCGACCCGGAGGGCACCCGCGACCGGGCCGTCCTCTCTGACGCCAACTACCTCAAGTTGGCCCGCGACGCCCTCGCGGCCCGCTTCCCCGAGGTCACCCAGCGCGCCGACAAGCAGGCACTCTTTGGCCTGTTGAGCCCCGGTGCGCCCCAGCAACTCCGCGAGATGGTGATGGCCGACCCGGGGATCATCGGTACCACCCGGGAGGTCTGGGTGTTGGCCGACGATGACGCCGATATGTTTATGAAGGGCCGTTCCACCCCCATCGACATTCAACGGGGCGCTGGCCTGGCCTCCCTGATTCCGGTCGAAGGGGGGGCGGATGACCAAATTCAGGTCCTGTCCACGGCCAACGACTTTAGCGACATCATGAGCGACCTCGATGACTTCCGGACCGAGGATCGCGTCGACGCCACTTCCCCGGGAGCCCAGGAGGAACTGACCCCCGAAATGCCCAGCCACCTGGTGGCCATCAATGGTGGGCTGGTCAAGGTCCAGCAGGCGACGAGCGCTGCCGTTATTGGCACCCTCATCAAGCCCTTGGCCACGGCTACGGACGCCCAACCGGGTCAGTGGGCAACGATGCGCTTCGGTACTCCGGAGAACGACCGTCGGCTCAAGGATCCGGTAGTGGCCTGGATCTATGATCTGGGTGAAGCTGGCGACATCGAAAAACGCTTCAACAGCCTCTTCTTCACCCAGGGCGCCTCCCGGGAGCCGGAACTGGCGGGTATCGCCGGGGCCCTCATGGGTTCCTTCTACACCCTGGTGCTGACCCTGCTGCTCTCCTTCCCCGTGGGCGTGGGGGCGGCCCTCTACCTGGAGGAGTTCGCGCCCCGCAACTGGCTCACCGATCTCATCGAGGTCAACATCAACAACCTGGCGGCGGTACCCTCGATCATCTTCGGTCTCCTGGGTCTGGCGGTCTTCATCAACTTCTTTGGCATCCCCCGCTCGACGCCCCTGGTGGGGGCCCTGGTGCTGACCTTCATGACCCTGCCAACCATCATCATCGCCAGCCGCTCCGCCCTGCAATCGGTGCCGCCCTCCATCCGCGAGGCGGCCTTGGGCGTGGGCGCCTCGCCCTTGCAGACCCAGTTCCACCATGTCCTGCCCCTGGCGATCCCCGGCATGCTCACCGGCGCCATCCTCGGTATGGCCCGCGCCCTGGGTGAGACCGCGCCCCTGTTGATGATCGGCATGGTGGCCTTCATCGTCGACACCCCCACGGGCTTCCTCTCCCCCTCCACCGTCCTGCCGGTGCAGATCTATCTCTGGGCGGACAGCCCCGAGGTCGGCTTCGTCGAGCGCACCTCGGCGGCCATCCTCGTGCTGCTGGCCTTCCTGGCCGTGATGAACCTGGCCGCGGTCCTGCTGCGCCGCAAATTTGAGCGTCGGTGGTAAGCCGCCGCTCCGGTGAGATGCCGGTTGCCCCCGGCCCCCGCCCCGAACTCTGGAGTCCCCTCTCATGAACGCGATCGCTGAAGACATCACCCGCATGACTGGCGCCATGACCGCCGACGACCTGGCCCCCCTCCGGGATTTTTCCGGTACCGTCGGCGACTTCACCTCCCCCCAGGCGCGCATGGTCTGCCGCAACGTGGACGTCCACTATGGCGACAAGCACGCCATCAAGAACGTCAGCCTGGATATCGGCCGGAATGAGGTGGTGGCCATGATCGGCCCCTCCGGCTGTGGCAAATCCACCTTTCTGCGCTGCCTAAACCGCATGAACGACACGGTCCCGGGTTGCCGGGTTCGGGGGCGGATCACCCTGGATGGCCAGGATATTTACGACAAACAGCAGGATGTGGTGCCCTTGCGCGCCCAGGTCGGCATGGTCTTCCAGAAGCCCAATCCCTTCCCCAAGTCGATCTACGAGAACGTCGCCTATGGCCCGCGCATCCATGGCCTGACCAACGACAAGATCGAGCTGGACGCCCTGGTGGAGACCAGCCTGCGCAAGGCCGGCCTCTGGGACGAGGTCAAGGACCGCTTGCAGCAGCCGGGCACCGGTCTCTCCGGCGGTCAGCAGCAACGGCTGTGCATCGCCCGCACCATCGCCGTCTCCCCGGAGGTGATCCTCATGGACGAGCCCTGCTCGGCCCTGGACCCCATCGCCACCGCCCGCATCGAGGAACTGATCGACGAACTGCGCGAGCAGTACAGCATCGCCATCGTCACCCACTCCATGCAGCAGGCGGCTCGCGTCTCCCAGCGCACCGCCTATTTCCACCTGGGCGATCTGGTGGAGGTCGGTGAAACCAGTCAGATCTTCACCAACCCGAGCCACAAGCTCACCGAAGACTACATCACCGGGCGCTTTGGCTGAGCCGCTCGCCCTCGCCACACCAACTCTCCACCGAGATCCGCCTCATGAATGATGTCGCCAAGGGCCATACCGTTCAGCGTTACGACCAGGAACTGAGTCAGGTCAGGGACCAGGTCCTGGCCATGGGCCGCCGGGTGGTCGAGCAGGTCAATGCCGCCACCAACGCCCTCACCGAGGGCGAAATCGCCCTGGCGCGGCAGGTGGTGGACCGCGAACGCCAGGTCGACCGCGAGGAAATGGCCGTGGACGAGGCGATCTTCAACATCATCGCCCGGCGCCAGCCCGCGGCCATCGATCTGCGCCTGGTCATGGCCCTGTCGAAGTGCACCGGCTATCTGGAGCAGGCCGGCGACAAGGCGGAGCAGATCGCCTGGTGCGCCCTGCGCCTCAAGGATCGGGAGGGGCGGGGAGCGGTGCCGCGCACCCTGCACCATGTGCGCCGCCTGCATCGGATTGCCAGCCGCCTGCTTGATCTGAGCCTGACGGCGCTGGCGGACAGCGACATCGACCGGGCACTGGACGTGTTTCGCGAGGAGGGGGAACTGGAGGAGGAGTTCGATGCCGCCATGCGTCATCTCATGACCTTCGTCTTTGAGGATGCCGCGCTGCTGGGGCAGGTCATCGACGTGGTCTTCGCCCTGCGCGCCCTGGTGACCATCGGCGACAAGGCCTCCAACATGGCCGAACAGGTCATCTTCGTCGCCAAGGGCACCGATGTGCGTTATCGCAACAAGGAGATCCTGATCGCGGCCCTGAGTCAGGAACGGACCCCCTCCGCGGATAGCCGCCGCCCGGACTGATCGCCGGAGATACCAGTCGTTACGTACCGCAGGTCTCACCCATCCCTCATCAATGCTGTGCCGGGCAAAAAAACCATGCCTCTAGGAGCCGCTGACGTCATGAAATTATTGGTACAACAGAAACGTGAGGCCCTGCGCGGGGGCCTGCTGGAGATGGGGGGCATGGTGGTGACCGCCTTGCGTCTGGCCATCGACTGCCTGCGCAACCGGGACCGGAAACTGGCCCGGGAAATCATCGCCAATGACATCAAGATCAATCACTTCCGCCGGGTGATCGAGCAGCAGGCCCTCCTGGCTCTGGCGGCCTATCAGCCGGCGGGGGACGATTTCCGCGAGATCGGCGCCATTCTGGAGTTGGTATCCGAGCTGGAACGGATGGCCGATCACGCCAAGGACGTGGCCCGACTGGTGGAAGAAATCGACGGGCGGGAAATCCCCGCGGCGGCCCTGATGCAAACGCTGGACCTGGGGGAACAGGTCCTGGCGATGTTTGAGGGCATCCTGAAGGCCTATGGCGACCAGGATCCGCAACAGGCCCTGGCCCTCGCGGCCCGCGATGACCAGGTGGACACGGCGGAAAGGGCCCTTGGCCGGGACATGGTGGCCTTGATCCAACAGGAACCCGGCTGCACCGAGGTGGCGATCCGCCTCCTCTGGGTGGCCCACGACTTCGAACGGGTCGCGGACCGGGCGCTCAATATTGCCGAACAACTGGTGTTCATCACCACGGGCCGAACCCCAGAATTGGAATAACTTCCCGGGGACATCTTTCACCCGCCCCAGCGTGGCCCGCTGTGCCTGTATTCGGGCCCCTCCCGGGAGCGGGCGAGGTCCGACCATGGGCGCCATGGGTCCGGCCTAACTGTCACCCCAGTCTGAGTCAAGCATTCCGTTCATGTTCAGCCCCTACCGACTGCTGATCCTTGACGCCGATGGCACCACCATCGATGCCTTCAGCGCCATCGAGCGCGCCTTCACCTATCACGGCATGGACATTGGCGATCTGGGTCGCTTCCAGCGGCGCCACAACCTTCTGAAGTATTTGGGGGGCCTCAAGGAATTCCCGGTGAATCTCGGCCGCCAGATCGGTCGGCGCCGGCGGGCCCGGCTGCTCGATACCCTGACCGAGGTCTATCGCGAGGAAGCGCGGCTGTACCTGGGGCTGTCGGACCTGATCCGCCGTCTGATTTCCCTACCGGGGCTGCGGGTGGGTCTGATCACCCGCAACATCACGCATGAGCCCCAAATCACCCTGGGCAAGTTGTTCCGGCGTCACGGCATCGAACTGGATGAACTGGGCTTCTTCGTCCATGTCCCGCTGAAGCAGACCAAGCTGGAATATTTCCGCGCCATTCGCAACTCCCTGTCGATCAATCCCGCCAAGGCCTATGCCTGTGGCGACGAGCACAGGGATTATGAGGTGGCCCTGGCCTCCGGCATGCATCCCTTCATGGTTTCCTATGGCTTCGAGGGCTACGAACGGCTGAGGCACAAGTTCGCCGTACCCGACGAGTTGATCTCCCGCCATCCGGAAGATTTTCGTGCCCGGGTGGAACATGCCCTGGATCTGACCTGATCCGTTCCCCTTCCTGATCGGACACTGATCGGGCCCTGATCGGGCCCTCAAAGGCCCTGGTCGTGCCGATCAGGCAAGCACTTTCCTCATGCAATCCCCCTGGTTTCCTCATGATCAAACCCACCTCCCGGCAATTGCAAAGGCCCATTGCCTTGCTCAAGGCCTTGCGTGACGATGCCATCAGACTTGAACAGGCCCACGCCGAGGAAATCGATCTGATCGAGCCCAGCCACCGCCATAGTGCCCGCAATCTGCTCCACTATCTCAGTATCCGTCAGCATGATATCCGCGACCTGCAGCAAGATTTGAGCGCGCTTGGGCTCTCCTCGCTCGGGGTCATCGAGCCCCATGTCCTGGCCAGCCTCGACGCCGTCATGTCGATCCTTGAGGATCTCAGTGGTCAGTCCATGGGTCCCCTGCCCGAACCACCCGTGGATTTTCGCACTGGTCCCCTCCTGCTGCGCGACCATGCCCGGGCCTTGCTGGGTCCGGCACCCCAGGACCGCTTCGTCCGCATCATGGTGACCATGCCCAGTGAGGCCGCGACCGATGCCCAACTGGTCAAGGATTTGCTGCTGGCGGGTATGGATGTGATGCGCATCAACTGCGCCCACGATGGCCCCGCCGCCTGGCGGGCGATGGTGGCAAACTTGCGCCAGGCGGAGCGCGCCGTGGGACGCCAGTGCCGTATCCAGGCGGACCTGGCGGGGCCAAAATTGCGCACCGGCCGACTCCGGCCCGACGGCCGTGTCATGCGGCTGGGCCCCAAGCGCGATGCCTTTGGCCACCTGATGGCGCCGGGAAGGATCTGGCTGACGCCGCTGGACGGGGCTGAGCCCGCGCCACCGGAATGTCGTTACACCCTGATGCTGGAGGGTGACCTGCTGGCCAACCTCAAGCAGGGTGGTCGACTCGGCTTTAGCGATACCCGTGGTCAGGCGCATAGCCTCAAGATTACCGGCTGTCGGGGGCTTTCCTGTACCACCGAGATCCTGCGGACCGCCTATGTCGCGGACGGTACCCTCCTGCAGGCTTGCCGGGATGAGGTCGTCTTGGGCGAGGCCTGCATCCGCGGCCTTCCGGAGATCATCACGCCCATCTTGCTGAGGCCCGGTGATACGCTGATTTTGGCCCGGGCCGACGAGCCCGGGCGTGAGGCATTGTGTGACGCCGCGGGGCGGGTGATCGAACCGGCTCGCATCCACTGCACCCTGGCGGCGGCCTTTGACCAGGTCAAGCCAGGGGAGAGCGTCTGGCTGGATGACGGCAAGATCGGGGGTATCGCCCAAGCCAACGACGGGGCGGAAATCTGGGTGCGCATTACCCACACGGGTCCCCAGGGCAGCAAGTTGAAGGCGGAAAAGGGCATCAATTTCCCCGATACCGCTTTATCGCTGTCATCCCTGACCGCGAAGGACCTGGAGGATTTGCCCGTTCTGGTCGAGTTGGTCGACATGGTCGCCTTGTCCTTTGTGCGCGGCCCCGAGGATGTCCGGCGCCTGCATGACGAACTCTATCGCCTCGGCGCCAATCACCTCGGCGTGGTGCTCAAGATCGAGAATCGTCAGGCCTTCAAAAACCTGCCGCACATACTCTTTGCCGGGCTTGGCTCGCCCCCGATGGGGGTGATGATCGCGCGCGGCGACCTGGCGGTGGAGGTGGGCTTCGAACGTCTCTCGGAGGTACAGCAGGAGATCCTGTGGCTGTGCGAGGCCGCTCATGTGCCGGTGATTTGGGCCACCCAGATCCTGGAAGGCATGGCCAAGAAGGGCGCCCCTTCGCGCGCCGAGGTCTCCGATGCCGCCATGAGCATCATGGCTGAATGCGCCATGCTCAACAAAGGACCCAATATCGTCGAGACAGTCCGCTTCCTCGATGGGGTCATCGGCCGCATGGATGAACACTTCGTCAAGCGGCGGGCTACCTTGCGTAA
The DNA here is from genome assembly GCA_009928645.1 of Gammaproteobacteria bacterium. Taxonomy (GTDB): domain Bacteria; phylum Pseudomonadota; class Gammaproteobacteria; order Chromatiales; family Chromatiaceae; genus M0108. Next base: position 11,087 of record SACH01000073.1, read on the forward strand.
ACTGGCGGTGGCGGAGTTCAAGCCTGGCGGCGCTCCCCACCCCCCACTCACTCCCCATTGTAACGTCAGGCAGTGAATATGACGCCTTAAGGTGACGCTGATTATTCCTGCTGGTCGGACCTGTCAGCGTCAGCAACGACTATCATCCCCGCTCCCAGGATCTCCTGGTGCGTTTCCTGCGTCACCACCGGCTGGAACCGAGCCTGGCCCGGGAAATCCGCGCCCGACATCATTTCCGTCTCGCGCGTGAGCCTCTCTTGTCACGGGCTGATATGGATAGTCTCGATCTGACCACCGTCTCCGATCTGATCGCCCAGCTCGAGCGTGACGGCAAGGGAGTACCGGTACTGCTGCGTCAGTATCTCAAGCTCGGGGGCCGGATTCTTGGCTTCAACGTCGATCCCGCCTTCAGTAATGTCGTCGACTGTCTGCTGATGGTGGATCTGCGCCAATTGGAGCCGGATCTCCTGGAAAAGTACCTGGGCAAGGAAGGTGCGCAGCGTTTTCTCGCCGTCCAACAGGCTGCTTGAGAGGGGACGGGGGTAGTCTCTCAGCCGTAAAGACTCTATCCAACCCCGGCCCGCGCGCGCGGGATAGGGGTGGGGCCTAGTGTGCCTGCCGGACCAGGGGCATACCCGTTGGTATCCGCTTGCTAACCTTCAGAGGAATCAGTGCCTCCCGGAAGCGGCGGGATACTGCGCGCCAATCATGATCCTCGGCAAAGGCGCGAACCCGCTTCCGGGGGATGCTCAGCGCCCGCTCCACCGCCCGGGCCAGATCCTCGTCCAAGGCACCGCTGACCCCTTCACGTATCACATCCCGCGGCCCCGTGACGGGATAAGCGGCTACCGGAGTGCCGCAGGCCATGGCTTCCAGCATGACCAGGCCGAAGGTATCGGTCAGCGAGGGAAAGACCAGAACGTCGGCCTCGGCATAGGCCTTGGCCAGTTCCTGACCTTGGCGAAAGCCACGCCAGATTACACCGGGATATTGCCGCTGCAGGGCTTCGCGCTGAGGGCCATCCCCCACGACCACCTTTTGGCCCCTGGCCTTCAGGGTGAGAAAGGCCTCCAGGTTTTTTTCCACGGCAACCCGACCAACGTAGAGCAGAACAGGCTGATTGTTGGCAATACGGGGGCGGGGGGAGAAGAGGCATGTGTCCACCCCTCGTCCCCAGACGACCAGATGCTCCAGATCCCAGGTGCTTAGTTCCTGCCGATGAGATTCTGTGGTGACTAAAGTAGCCGCCGCGGGGCGGTGAAACCAGCGCATGAAGCGGTAGCCCCAGGCCAGGGGGAGCCGGTAGCGGGCGTAAAGGTACTCGGGAAATTTGGTGTGGAGCGAGGACGTGAAGGCCAGAGAGCGTCGCTTGAGGTAATGGCGGGCCATGAGTCCGAGAGGACCTTCCGTGGCGATATGGACGGTATCCGGCTGGAAGGCTTCAATCAGTGCCGTCAGGCGCCAGGGATTGATGGCCAGAGGAATCTCGGGGTAGCCAGGTAGGGGCACGGTGCGAAAGCGACCGGGATGGATCACGTCCATCCGCACCCAATGCCATTAACTTAAGGCTCAGCGGCAGCGCTTGTAGTTCCGGTGGAAACCCTGAAGTTTCGCGGGTTTCATCTTACGCGGAAAGGAGCGGTCC
>SACH01000074.1 GCA_009928645.1 Gammaproteobacteria bacterium
TCTGGCTGCGGGCGCGATGACCGGGCAATACTGGAATCATCCCAGACAGAGTAGTTATCCCATTCCTGGTGTGTTCACCGCCCGTCGACGGCCTGACGATGCGCGGCGCTGTCGCGGGCGGGGCCTGATTCGCGGATTTCGGCCTGCTGCCGCTACGTGGCGTTGATCGCCCGAGGGGGCTGACCGCGCCCCTCGCCGCCGGTGACACCCGCGTCATCCCAGCGACATCAGGCACCCGTTACGCGATCTCATCTGTCAGGGCGTTAGGGCGTCGGGGCAATTTCGGAGTTGCGCACAGGGTTCACCATCAGCGCCCGAGAAAGTCAAGACTTGTGGTCGAGTTGTCAGGCCAATTCATAACCGATTGATCGGCTTGATGTCGACCAGGGTTGGCCAGTCGCTGATCAGAACCGCACCAGCCTTGAAGTGATGCCGCCTGGAGGCGAGTTGCCACCGGTTATCGACAAGGTTATCCACAGATGCTGGGGAAAAATCACCCCTCCCGCGCCACCAGCCTGGCCGAGGCCGGATCATAGCGATAGCCGGTGATGCTGCCATCCCGGATCTTCGCCACCGCCTCGTCGATGCCTTGTCGCCCTCCTCCCTCGGCGCATTGCACAGGTTCCACTGGGGCGGCACCCGCCACTCGGCGAAGAAGCCGAACTGGGACAGGGGCTCGTCGTGAAAGCTGGCGCCGATGGACTTCTCCGGCACCACGATGATCGCTTGGCGCAGGCCCTGGTGATGGAGCTTGTCCAGGGCGATGTACATCAGCGCCCGGCTCTTGCCCGAGGCCGGGGGCGACTTGATCAGCAGGTACTGCTCGCCGCGTTTCTCGTAGGCGCGCTCCTGCATGGGGCGCATGCCCAGTTCGTTGGCCCGCTTCGACCGGCCGTTGGTGGCGTAGGTGACGAACCGAGGGAACCTGCTTCACGGGTGCGGTCATCGTGGAATCCAGGGCCAGCGAGGAGCGTCTCTAGACGCGATCGAAAAAAGGATTGGTGATCATCAGACGGCCGTCGATGTTCTGCCCGTGCTGCATGTCCTCACTGAAGAGCATGTCGCAGCCGGCATCGAGTGCCGCCGCGACGATCAGACTGTCCCAGTAACTGAATGCATATCGCTCACGTAATTTCGAGGCCAGCACGTGTTGCGCGACATTGGAGGGATGAATCTCACAGTCTCGATACCAGTCCTGAATAATGGCGCGTAGCCTTGCCTCCGCGATATTGGTCTTCTTCAGCAAATTGCTGCTGGCTTCGCGAATCACTTGCGAGTTGATCAATGGTCGCGTCAGCCCAAGCACAAGATCGGCGGCCACCACATGCTTGGGATCATCGATGTCGGGCACCAGGGCATAGAGCCAAATGTTCGTATCGACAAATAGCCTAGCGGGCATTTGCTTCTTCTCGGCTCAATGGCTGGAACCCCTTGAAACTCAGTGGGTTATTTATCCACTGCGCCAAGGCGGAGTTGGCAAGGGTTTTTGGCTCACTCTGGTCGGGTTTAGCCCTTTGGGCGAGAAACTTGGCAAAATCCAGCACCTCGGCCTGTTTCTCTTTTGGCAGTTGCTCAAAAGTTTCAATCAGTTCAGCGTGGCTCATATTCTTCTCATAAAATCGTGTTGATCATCGCAGCTAAAACTTGATAAGCAGGTATTGCTCGCCGCGTTTCACGTGGGCGTGCTCCTGCATGGGGCGCATGCCCAGTTCGTTGGCCCGCGTCAACCGGCCGTTGGTGGCGTAGGTGACGGAGACCGAGGGGATGACGGGCGGCTTAGGGCTTGATCGGTCATGGGCTCAGGTGTAGCGGTAGACGGGTGTGGAGATGACGCGGGTGGGCGGCTGGCCGCTCTGGATCAGGGCCTGGATATGTTCGACGGTCTCCGGAGCAAGGTATTCCTCGCCGGTCTCCTGGCACACCCGGGCCGGGACCTGCTCGATGAGGTAAAGCTGGCCTTGGTACTCGATGGTGTAGTTTACCTGGGTGTCGATCAGGGTTTCTTGCATCATGGCCTCCATCATCGGGCTTGAATCCACGGCGGGGGCTCTGGTCAGTGCATGCCGAGACGTTGCGCGGGCTTGTCTGGACCGGCCCGGCCGGCCTCGCCCCGGCGGCGGTTGATCTCGGCCTTGATGGCGCGCAGTTCCTTGTAGGCGATGACCAGGAAGTTGCCGGAACCACAGGCGGGGTCGAAGACGCGGATGCGGGCGATACGGTGGCGCAGATTGAGCAGCTTACGGGGGTTGTCGCCGGCCTCCTCCAGCTTGGCGCGCAGGTCGTCGAGGAACAGGGGATTGAGCACCTTGAGGATGTTGGGCACGCTGGTGTAGTGCATGCCCAGTGCCCCGCGCTCCTCATCCTCGGCCACGGCCTGGATCATGGAGCCGAAGATGTCAGGGTTGATCTTTTGCCAGTCGAGGTTGCCGATGTGCAGCAGGTAGGTGCGGGCGATCTTGCTGAAGCGCGGGACCGCCGTGCCCTCGGCGAACAGGCCGCCGTTGACGTAGGGGAAGGCATCGGCCCAGCGCGGGATCTTGGCCGCCGCCCGCTGGCCGTAGGGGAGGTTCATGGCGCGGAACAGCTCGCCGATGATGGCATGGGTGTCGGCGGCGTCGCGGGCGCTCATCTGGTCGATGGTCTTGGTGAAGAGCCCGCGGACGGGGAAAATGTCGGTGTCTTCGGCAAAGAAGCAGAAGATCAGGCGCGCCAGGAAGTGGTTCATGTCGCCGCGGCGGTCGGCGGCGCCCCAGTCGGGGTTGTCCTTGAGCAGTTCAACGTAGAGCCGGTTGAGGCGGCCGGTGGCCTTGATGTCGAAGGCGCTCTCGCGGATCTGCTTGACGGTGGTGATGCCGGCCAGGGGCAGGAAGAAGCCGAAGTGGTCGGGGAAGTCCGGGTAGGCGCAGGCGATGGTCTCGCCGGAGAGGAGGTCCTCGGCCTCCAGGTCGACGCCATCGGTGGCGAGGATGAACTTGGCCTTGGCCCGGGTGGTGGCCGGGCTGGCCTTCAGGGCGGCCAGGGTGGCAGTGACCGCACCCACCGGGCAGGTGGCGAGGTGGATGTTGTTGGTTTGCAGCACGCCGCCAAGGTCGGACTTGTTGGTGCCGCCGGCGCGCAGGCGCTTGAGGGTGGTGGCCTTGTTGCCGAAGGCTTCGAGGAAGGCGTAGGGAAACGCCGCGGGGTCGAAGGGTTGCTCCGCCAGGGCGGAGACGGCTTCTTCAATCTCGACGGCGTTCATGGGTTGGGCTCCTGGTGCGCTGATGGGCATCCTTGGTAATGTTGTATGGGGAGCAGCTCCGATGGAATTGGTGCATTACACTAAATGAAGCCAACCCCAGGTGCCTAGTCCTTTCGCCATGCTCTACGAAGAAAAAACCGAACTGCTTGCCGAGATCGCCGCCGGCGAAGACACCCTGCTCGAACTGAAAGCGGTGGTCTTCAAAGGCGATCAGGTGCGCTTCGCCAGCGAGGAGGGTAGGGCACCAAAGGTAATCGCCGAGGTGTCGATGGCGAATTCCGAAGGCGGCTTGGTCGTCTTCGGCGTCGATGATCACGGCGGCATCCTTGGCATTGACCCCGGGAAGCGGACCAAGCTAGAGCAGTTCGTCCTGCAATGCGCCCTGGACCACTGCGTGCCGCCCATCGAGCCGGTGCTGGACTGGGTCATGCTGCCGGGCGCCGACGGCGGCCATCGGCTTTGTCTCAAGGTACAGGTGTCGCGGGCACGCTTTTATGTGCATCAGACCAGCGACGGCCGCTTCCTGAAGCGTGTCGGCAGTCATCGCACGCCGATTCCGGCGGAGCAGTTGGGGCGGTTGCTGGCGCGGCGGCAGTTGATGCTGCCTTTCGAGGAGCGGCCGGTGCTCGGGGCGGATCTGGAGGTCCTGAACCGTACGCGCTTCGAGACCTACTATCAGCGCCGCTTTCATCACCGCCTGGCCGATTCCGACCTGTCCTACGAGCGCCTGCTCGGCAACCTGAAACTGGCGGTGCAGGACGATGATGGCGCATGGCGGCCGACCAACGTGGGCGCGTTGCTGTTCGCCGACCGGCCCGATCAGCAGGTGTCCGGGGCCTATGTCGACCTCGCCGTTTACGATCATGGCTTTGCCGACGGCAATACGCTCGATGCAAAACGGGTGACCGGCCCGATCACGGAGCAGATCGAATGGGTCGTGACCTATCTGCGGACCAGCCCGCTGGTCAGCACGGTCTCCAGGAAGGATGCCTACGGGCGGGTGGACAAGCCCGCCTACAGCGACTTCGCGCTACAGGAGGCGGTGGTCAATGCCCTGGCTCATCGTGATTACGAGATCGCCGGCGCTCAGGTCATCGTCACGCTGTTCCCGGATCGGATCGAGATCCGTAACCCTGGCGGCCTGCACAACACCCTGACCGAGGAAAACCTCTACGCCGGTTGCCAGCCCGTGCGCCGCAATCAGATCCTCGCCGGCTTCCTGCGCGATTACGAGAGCCCCGGTACCGGACGCCGCTACATGGAGACGCGCGGCGAGGGATTTTTGACGCTGGTGCGCACCAGCACCGAGCTGTCCGGCCGCCGGCCGGAGCTGGTCAACATGGGCGGGGCGGTGAAGCTGACGCTCTTCGCGGCGCACGGGCACGTGGTCCCCTAACTGTCATGAGGCGGCAGGCCACGCCGCTGATAATGAAAGATATTCCCGTGACTTTCACGCTAACCAGGCGCGGGGAAGGGCCCCCCGGACGGCTCGGCCTCTGCCGGCCAGACCAGGGCGGTCCGGCGGTACTGCATGGGCAGCCGCGCGTACTCGGAGGATAAGGTCCAGTCCTCCGTGTTGTACTGCGCCGAGAGGATCAGATATGTGGTGTGGGCCTTCCCGTGAGGAAGTGCTCAACCATCCCGGTGGTGATGTATCTTCCAAAGCACCTCATGCGGCCCTAGACTAGCCAGGATTACCCGTCTTCGGTGTTTCCCAAAGAGGGTCCTTGTCAGGGGGAGCCAACGCGGAACCGATCAACGGAAACAGGATACAACCAGAACAGGAGGGAGAAGGCCAGCCGTGTTCGCGACAGAGCATCCGGAAGCACTGGTCCGCTTCGGCTTCAAGTTCGGCAGAGGCGGCGCCCATGCGGCGCGGACCCTGATGCTGGCGGAGCTGCGGCGCCTGCTGCAAGTGACCCCGGATGAGGCGCAACGCCTCGACTACCGGACCGCCGTGGTCGAAAACAACGCGCTCGATAAGCCAACATTAAAGGCACGCAAGCTCAGCTTCGAGCACCTCCGCGACCTCTATGCCCTTGACCCCAACTTGTGCCTGTTTCGCGTGCTGCGGCGTCTGTGGCGAACCGAACCCCAGAGCCAACCGGTTCTTGCCTTGTCGATGGCGCTGGCACGGGATAACCTGCTGCGGCTTAGCGCCCCCGTCATCCTCGACGCCCCCCAGGGTGCCCAGGTCACCCGCGGCGAGATGGAGCAGCGTTTTATCGACTGGAGTGAGGGACGCCTCAGCGCCGCCTCGGTGGTCGCCATCGCCCAGCGCGTGAACGGCACCTGGACCCAGGCCGGCTACCTGAAAGGGCACGTCACCAAGGTACGCTCGGCCCCGGTCGTCACGCCCGTCAATGTCGCCTTCGCGCTGTTTTTGGGTTATTTGGATGGCCGCCTCGCCCGGCGCCTCTTCTCCAGCGCTTGGGTCCGCGTGCTCGATCTCCCCGAGGAGCGGCTGATCGAGCTGACCCAGGCCGCCGCGCAGCGCGGGCTGCTGGTGTTTCGCCGCACCGGCGCCGTGATGGAGGTCCGCTTCCCGGACTATCTGACTGAGAAAGAACAGGAGTGGCTCAGTGAGCAGGCTTGACCGTCTGGTGGAACGCTACGCGGAGCATATCGCCACCCCCTGGCCCGAGGGGCTCTCGGGTAGCGAGCGCGTCATCTTCGTCGTCTACCCGCCCGCGGAAGAGCTACGGTTTCGCCTCACTATCGATGAGTTCGAGCTGCGGACGCGCGAGGCCGGTCATGGCTGGCGGCTGCTCGACCTCACCGACAGCTTTCCGCGCTGGATGTCGGCCCACCGCTACCGGGACAAGTACTTCCGGCGGCCGACGCTGCTGGCGGGCTACGCCGATGGCCGCCTGAATGAGTTCACCACCCACCTGGTGGAGCAGACCAAGGCCCAGGTCGCGCAGGCGTCGGCCAAGGACGTCGTCGCCATCGCCGGTGTCAGCGCCCTGTTCGGGGTGTCCAGCGTCTCCAAGGTCGTCGAGCAGGCGGCACCGGCGATCCAGGGACGCCTGGTGGTTTTTTTCCCCGGCGAGGTGGAGGACAACAACTACCGCTTGCTGGACGCCCGCGATGGGTGGAATTACATGGCGCATGCCATCACCGGGGATTGAAAGAGGAGTGGACCATGAAGAATCGGGAGATTTACAGCAAGGACCCCTTGGCCAACCGGCTGATCAACAACGGCGTGGCCGAGGTATCGGAAGACCGCTCCCAGGCGGCGCAGGAGATTCTTCGCTTTGAACTGGAGACCTTCGTCTGCGACGGCGAGTATGCGAAAGGCCTGCGGAAGATCCTGGATACCTACCTCGGCAACCTCGGTAACGCCCCCGAGCAGCCGGGGGTGTGGATCAGCGGCTTCTACGGCAGTGGCAAATCGCACCTGGCCAAGATGCTGCGCGCCCTGTGGGTGGATGTCGTCTTCGCCGATGGGGCCACGGCGCGCAGCGTGGCCAAGCTGCCGACCGAGACCAAGCACCACCTGCGGGAGCTGAACATCCAGGCCAAGCGCTACGGGGGCCTGCACGCCGCCTCTGGCAAGCTGGGCTCCGGCGCGGGCAACAACGTGCGCCTTGCCCTGCTCGGCATCGTCTTCAAGTCCGCCGGCCTGCCGGAGAAATACAACCAGGCCCGCCTGGTCCTCTGGCTCAGGCGCGAAGGGTTACTCCAGACTATCGCAAGGGCCCTGGAGGAGAAAGGCACGTCCCTGGAACGGGAACTGCCGGACCTGTTCGTCTCCGACGATCTGCACGCGGCCCTCCTCGCCGCCAAGCCCGAGCTGGCGCCAGACGTCATGAGCGTCGGCGACCGCCTCGTCGCCCAGTATCCGGAGGTGCAGGACGTCTCCAACGACGAGATGATCCGCGCCATCAAGGACGCGCTCACCCACGACGACGGCTTCCCCCTCACCCTCATCGTCCTCGACGAGGTCCAGCAGTTCATCGGCGACAGCGGCGACCGTGCCTATGCCATCCAGGAGGTGGTCGAGTCCTGCGGCAAGCACTTCGGCGGGCGCCTGCTGTTCGTTGGCACCGGCCAGACCGCCATGTCCGGCACGCCCTCCCTGCAGAAGATCAAGGGGCGGTTCACGGTCGCGGTGCAGCTCTCCGACACCGATGTCGAGGCCGTGATCCGCAAGATCATCCTGCAGAAACAACAGGGTGCCATCCCGGCCATCCAGCAGACCCTCACCGACCATCTCGGCGAGATCTCCCGCCACCTGCGCGGCACCCGGCTTGAGCACACCACCGCCGATGAGCCCTTCATGGTCGCGGACTATCCCTTGCTGCCAGTGCGCCGCCGCTTCTGGGAGAAGGTCCTGCACAAGCTCGACGAGTCCGGCACCATCTCGCAGTTGCGCAACCAGCTCCGCATCGTGCACGAGGCGGCTTGCGCCACGGCCGAGCAGCCCCTCGGCCAAGTGGTCTCCGGCGACTTCATCTACGACCAGCTCGGCACTGACCTGCTGCAGACCGGCCTGCTCTCCCGCGAGGTTTACGACCGCATTGGCAAGCTTGCCGCCGGGGACGCGGACGAGCGCCTCAAGGCCAGCTTGCTCAAGCTCATCTACCTGATCGGCAAGCTGCCCACCGATCCCATGGCGGACATCGGCCTGCGCGCCACCCAGGACAGCCTGGCGGACCTGCTGGTCACCGAGCTGGCGGGCGGTTCCAGTGGCCTGCGCAAGCGCATCCCCGGCCTGCTCGACAGCCTGCACAACCAGGACGGGCTGGTCATGGCCATCGCCACGGCCTCGGGCACCGAGTACCGCCTGCAGACCGCCGAAAGCAGCGCCTGGCACGACGAATACCGCAAGCAGGTCGCGGAGCTGTCGGCGAACACCCAGCGGCTGGAGATGGAGCGTATCGATCTGTTCAAGGCGGCCTACCGGGAGGCCCTCAAGGGCGTGCACCTGACCCAGGGCCAGATCAAGGAGGCACGCTCCCTCACGCCCTGCTTCGATGAGACCCTGCCGGCGGATGCCGCCAGGCAGATCATCGCCTGGTTTCGTGACGGGTGGAGCAGCTCCGAGGCCGAGATCAAGGGCGACGCCCGCAATGCGGGCCTTACCAGCCCGGCCATCTTCGTCTTCCTGCCGGCGCAAAGCCGCAACGAACTGCGTTCCGCCATCATCGAGCACCAGGCCGCCCGGCTCACCCTCGACACCCGCGGCCTGCCCACCACCCCCGAAGGCCAGGATGCCCGCTCGGCCATGGAGACCCGCCGCAACGACGCCGCCCGGCGCATCCTCCAGATCGTCAAGACCCTCGTCCAGGGCGCCCAGGTTTACCAGGGCGGCGGCCAGACGGTGGACGGCAACGATCTCACCGAGAAGCTTCAGGCCGCCGGCAAGGCCTCCATGGTGCGCCTGTACCGCGACTACGACACCGCCGACCAGGTCGGCTGGGACAAAGTCATCGAACGGGCGCGCAAGGGCGAGACCCAGCCCCTGCAGCCCATCAAGCACACCGCCGACCCGGACCAGCACCCCGTTTGCGCCGCCATCCTCAAGCACCTGGGTGCCGGCAAGAAAGGGAGCGACCTGCGCGACCACTTCAAGGCCCCGCCCTACGGCTGGCCCCAGGACGCCATCGACGGCGCCCTCTACGCCCTGGTGGCCAGCGGTCATGTGCTGGCCCTCACCGGCCTCGGCAAGCCCGTGGACGCCAAGGGGTTGGAGCGCAAGCAGATCACCCAGACCAGCTTCAGGCCCGAAACCGTCACCGTCAGCCCGGTACAGAAGATCCAGATCCGCAAGATCTTCCAGGAGGTCGGCATCGGCTGCCAGCCGGGACAGGAAATCGACAAGGCCCCCGGGCTGCTGCGCAAACTGCGTGACCTGGCCGCCAGGGCGGGTGGCGAGGCCCCGCAGCCGGCGCCGCCCGAGCAGCGGCTGCTGGGCGACCTGGAGGCGCTGACCGGCAACGCCTTGCTCGCCGAGCTCTACAGCCAGCGCGAGACCCTGATCCAGCATGGCAAGGACTGGCAGGCCAGCGGCGAGCGGATCGGCACCCGCTGGCCGGTCTGGTCCCTCCTGCAAGACCTGCTGGGCCATGCCCAGGACCTGGCTCCCCACCAGGAGCTGGACACCGAGGCGGAGGAGATCCGCAAGCAGCGTGCCCTGCTCGCCGCGCACGACCCGGTCCAGGCCCTGCTCGACAAGACGGTGGACCTGCTGCGCACCAGCCTGAACCACCATGTCCAGGCCTACGAGGACAGCTTCGACGCGGAACTGAGCGCCTTGGAGCGGGACGGCGACTGGCGCAAGCTCAGCCCCGAGCAGCGGGAAACGATCCTCGCCCGGCAGGATCTCGACGAGACCGTCGCGATCGATGTGTCCACCCCCGAAAGCATCCTCGACGAACTGGAACGTTGCTCCCTCGCCCAATGGGCCGATCGTACCCAGGCGCTCCGGGGCCGGTTCGAGCAGGCCCGCCTGGCGGCCGCCAAGCTCCTGGAACCCAAGGTGCAGCGGGTGGATCTCCCGCGCCGCACCCTGAAGGACGAAGCGGAGCTGGCCGAGTGGCTGAAGGAGGCCGAGGCGCGCATCCGCGGCAAGCTCAGTCAGGGACCGGTCATGATCTGACCGGGGCTTGGCTTCCTATTTCAGTTGCTCCTTGCGCAGCACCGTCAGGATGGGTGCATCACACTAAGTGCATATACCTACATCGGTTTCATCTGCCTCAGGCAATCCATGCGTACCACACTCAATATCGATGACGATCTACTGCAAAGCGCCCAGGAACTCTCCAATGTCCAGGAAAAGACGGCCCTGGTGCGCGAGGAGCTCAAGGCCCTGATCGAGCGCGAGAGCGCCCGCCGTCTGGCGCGGCTCGGGGGCTCCGAGCCCCAACTGGAGCCGATACCCCGCCGGCGAACCGATACTCTATGAGTGACGCCCTCATGGAACCCCTCGCCAAGCCCCTGCGCAGACAATTGGAAGATGCGGTCGTCAAGGCCCGCGACCTGGCGGAGGAGGCCGCCCGCGCCGCGCTGAGCCACCTCGGCGTCGGCGACGCGGACGCGCCTGCGCACCTGTCGGACGAGGAGCGCGCCTTGCGGCGCCGGTTGCGCGTCCACGGCCGCCAGCTCGGTGACCGATTCTTCGCCCCTCCCGCCGGGTCCCCCGGGAGCGTAACGGGGGCTGAGGGCCGGACCGGCCAGCAGGCCCTCGACAAGCTGGTGCATGAGACCGCCTACGAGCACTGGCATCGCATGCTCTTCGCCCGCTTCCTGGCCGAGAATGGCCTCTTGATGCACCCCGACGGCGTGGCCCTGGCCCTGGACGAGTGCCATGAGCTGGCTCACGACGAGGGCGCCGCCGACGGCTGGGAGCTGGCCGGCCGCTACGCCTCCCGCATGCTGCCGCAGATCTTTCGCCCGGACAGCCCGGTGCTGGCCCTCAAGCTCGCCCCCGAGCATCAGCGCGGCCTGGAACGGCTGCTGGCCGGCCTGGACCCGGACTGCTTCCGGGCGAGCGATAGCCTGGGCTGGGTCTATCAGTTCTGGCAGACCAAGCGCAAGGCCGAAGTCAACGCCGCCGAGGTCAAGATCGGCGCCGACGAACTGCCCGCCGTCACCCAGCTCTTCACCGAGCCCTACATGGTCGCCTTCCTGCTCGACAACGCCCTCGGCGCCTGGTGGGCCGCGCGACGGTTGAGCGCCGGGGACCTGGAGGCCGCCGATGGCGAGGAGACCCTGCGCCGCAAGGCAGCCATCCCCGGCGTGCCGCTGGCCTATCTGCGCTTCGTCCAGCGGGACGACGGCACCTGGACCCCGGCGGCCGGCCGCTTCGAGGCCTGGCCGGAGCGTCTCGCCGAGCTGAAGACCCTGGATCCCTGCTGCGGGTCCGGGCACTTCCTGGTTGCCGCGCTGCTGATGCTGGTGCCCATGCGCAGGGCGCTCGAAGGGCTCTCGGCGCGCGAGGCGGTGGACGCGGTGCTGCGCGACAACCTTCACGGGCTGGAACTGGATCAACGCTGCGTCGAGCTGGCCGCCTTCGCGCTGGCGCTGACCGCCTGGACCTATCCCGACGCCGGCGGCTACCGCCCTCTGCCGGCCCTGAACCTGGCCTGCTCGGGGCTCTCGGTCAGCCTCGCCAAGGAGGAGTGGAAGCAACTCGGGCGCGGCCGGAGGAACCTCGCGATCGCCCTCGACTGGCTGCACGACGGTTTTCAGGATGCGCCCCTGCTGGGCAGCCTGCTCGATCCCAGTCTGAGCGACGCGGCCAAGCTGGTGCGCTGGGAGGCCCTGTCGGCGGCCTTGGACGAGTTGCTGGAAAAAGAGCCACGGATGGGCACGGATGGACACGGATGGGGCGATGCGGGGGGCGGCGCGGCCGATGCCGGACGCGGTGCGGTGGAGTTTGAGCGCCAGGAGGGCGCCGTGGTGGCGCAGGGATTGGCCAGGGCCGCCAGCCTGCTGGCCGGGCGCTATCAGTGGGTGATCACCAACGTGCCCTACCTGGCGCGGGGCAAGCAGCAGGCGCGGCTAAGAGACTTCTGCGAGCGGCACTACCCGGCGGCCAAGAATGACCTGGCGACGGTCTTCCTCGAACGCTGCCTGGGGCTCTGCGTGGAGGGCGGCACCACCAGTGTCGTGCTGCCGCAGAACTGGCTGTTCCTGACCAGCTATCGGAAGCTGCGCGAGAAGCTGCTAAAGAAGGATATCTGGCGTCTGATCGCGCGGCTGGGACCTGGCGCCTTCGAGACCATCAGCGGCGAGGTGGTCAAGGCCATCCTGCTCAGCCTGAGCAGTGGCGACGCGACAAGAGCAGCGGGCGGGCTATTCGGTGACACCGATGACGAAAATCTAATTTGTGGGCTGGATGTGTCCGAATACCGTACTGCGGGTGAGAAAGCTGCAGGCTTGCTGGTAGCGGAGATCAAGAGTGTTGAACAAGCGAAGCAATTGGATAATCCAAATTACACCATCGCGCTTGAAAAACTTAAATCAAGTCAACTCTTAGTCGAAAAAGCAGAAAGTGTAAAGGGCTTGACAACTGGTGATGGACCACGTTTTATTCGATGCTTTATAGAATTCTCCAGCAAACCAAAAGGATGGGAATGGTTCCAAACGACACCAAACACCACGAAAGACTTTGATGGCCAGCACCAAGTATTCCTGTGGGAAGATGGTCTTGGAGCGATGCAAAAGATTCCAGGCTCTCGAACGTATGCGCGAGGGGCATGGGGTACTAAAGGAATTTTGCTGTCACAGATGGGGCCTTTGGCAGCAACACGTTATTTTGGCGTGGCATATGATAACAACTGCGCTGTAATTAAACCCAACAGGGGTGATTACTTGCCAGCACTATGGTCTTACTGTTCTTCGGCTCAATTTAACTATGAGGTTAGTACTACTTTGTCATCTTTGTGTAGAGTATTGATTTTAATGTATTATTCTGGGTTGTTGTTGGCGCCCTTATGATGTGATACTAACAGGCAAGAGCAGTACCTTGGAAAAAGAT
>SACH01000375.1 GCA_009928645.1 Gammaproteobacteria bacterium
GCCAGGGCCTTGACCGCCTTGGTCTTGGCCAGACCCGGGGCGCCTTCCACCAGCAGATGGCCGTCCGCCAGCAGGGCGATCAGCAGCCGCTCCACCAGGCCGGCCTGACCAAGGATGTGGCGCTCCACCCGCTCGCGCAAGCGGGCGAAGTCCGAGCGCGGGGCCTCGGCCGCGGTGAGGGCGTTGGGCGGGTTCTCCCCCGGGTGCGGGGTCTGGGTCACGGACATCTGGCAGGTCTCCGGGGGTGGTGGAAATCAGGGCTTGGACAAGGGGTAGCGCCCCCATCGCAGGACTTTTGGCTAACCCGACCCTCCGCCACGACGCCGAGGTCAAACCTTGGCCAGGCTGGCAGGCGCTGGGTCCAGCGATCAAACTGGGCTCAAGAGACAGTTGTCGGGGCCGCCGGTTCCCGCCGCCGTCTTGATAAGATCGCCGGCCAGCATCCGCCCCTTGCGGGCCCTGGCCAGATCTATCAGCATGGCGGCCGTTTTCCGGGCGATAGCGCCCGCCACCACCAGGAATCACCGACGCCATGACCCCCTCCCCGACCCCGCCGGCTTACATTCCCAACCGCCGGCTCAAGGACTATGCCGGCATCACCCTGCGCGGGGTGGCCATGGGCGCCGCGGACGTGGTGCCGGGCGTCTCCGGCGGCACCATCGCCATTATCGCCGGCATCTACGAGGAACTCATCGATTCCCTTAAGGCGATCAATCCGACCAACCTCAAACGCCTCTTCACCGAGGGCCTGGTCGCCTTCTGGGCCGCCATCAACGGCAGCTTCCTGCTGGCCCTGGTGCTGGGGATCGGTGCCAGCATCTTCTCTCTGGCCAAGCTTATCCATGGCTTGCTGGAGACCCAACCGATCCTGGTCTGGTCCTTTTTCTTCGGCCTGGTGATCGCCTCCGCCTTCTTCGTCGCCCGCCACATCCCCCGCTGGACGACCGGCGAGGTAATCGCCCTGGTCCTGGGCACGGCGGCTTCCTACGTCATCACCATCCTCACCCCCGGGGAGCCCAATACCGCCTACTGGTTCGTCTTCGTTTCCGCCGTCATCGCCATCTGCGCCATGATCCTGCCCGGCATCTCCGGCAGCTTCATCCTGGTGCTGCTGGGCATGTACAAGTTCATCCTGGCCGCCGTCAGTGCGCTGCAACTCGACATCCTGCTGGTCTTCGCCACCGGGGCGGCCCTGGGGCTCATCGCCTTCTCCAATCTCCTCTCCTGGCTGCTGCACCGCTACCATGACCTGACCCTCGCCACCCTCATCGGCGTCATGATCGGCTCCCTGAACAAGGTCTGGCCCTGGAAGCAGGTGATTGCATGGGAACTCGACCGCCATGGGCAGCGGGTACCGGCGCTGGAGTCCAACGTCTGGCCCTGGAGCTACCCCGACCTGCCCGCCGCCGATCTCATCGGCGGCAGCAATGAACCCTATCTGGCCCTCGCGATCACCCTCGCCCTCGCCGGCTTCCTGGCCGTGGCGGCCTTCGAGTGGTTCACCCGCCGTCGCTTGCCTGCCACCGACCGGGGAAAGTGAACCGATCCCCAGCGCCACGCAGTTACCGGCGGAGATTTACAGGAGGGCCGGGCAAAACGCACGGCGTTGGTTTATAACTATAGGTAAGGACACGGGTTCCACCCGACCGAAACCAACCTTGCGTGCATCAGGGAGAACGATAATGAACAACGACGCGCGTCACCACCGCCGTATCCTTGCCGGCGCCGCTCTCCGTCATAGCGGCTATCCCACGATCAAACGGGCCCTCTGGTTAGCCAAGCTGCAGAAGGCCGAACTCTTCCTCCTGCACGCCCTGGATCACACCCCTGAGGAGACCGAGGCCCAGGATCAGACGCTCAGCCTCCACGCCGCCGACGCGCGCCATCAGCTCGAACGCCTCCAGGCGGCCCATCCGGAGATTCGCGAGGTGCGTGTCACCACCGATCGCTGCTGGCGGGCCCTCACCGAGACCGCGGTGGAACTGGATGCGGATCTCATCGTCATCGGCACCCATATCCATGGCCGCCTCCAGGCCCTGCTTGGCACCACCGGGGATCAGGTGCTCCAGCACCTGTCTCGCAACGTGCTGATGGTTCGTAACGAAGCCAGCCCGGAGGGCCAGCCGGCGGCGGATTATCGCCACTTACTGGTGGTCACTGATCTCTTCCCTCACTGTACCGCCGCCGCAAGCCAGGCGGCCCGCCTGGCGGCAGACCTGGAGGCACGGATCACCCTGCTGCATGTGGTCGAGCACTTCCCCACGGACCGGGAGAACGACGCCATCGCCCCGGAGAACGAAGACCCGCTGACCTTCCGCCACCGCTCCCGCGCCCGGGACTTGCAGTCCTTCGCCGCGGCCAATGGCCTGGCGGCGGCGGAGCAACGGGTAGAAGTGACCACCGGAACTGCGGGGGAACGGGTCCCGGAGATTGCCCGCGAAATCGGCGCCGACCT
>SACH01000376.1 GCA_009928645.1 Gammaproteobacteria bacterium
GGCCTGCTGGAACCGGACCTTGAGGCCAACATGCGGCCCTGGCACATCACGCGGGGGGCATGCTCATGAGCCCCCTATCCATTCTCGACTGGCTCAGCGGCCTTATGCCCGCCCCGGCCCTGTCGCCCGCCGCAAAGAATGTCGGGACGGTGATTGCCCTGCGGGTGAATGGGGGCAGCGGTGATTGCTTCCCCAGCCTGGCCCGTATCGCCGCGGACGCGGCCATGAGCGCTCGCCACGTGCGCCGGGCACTCGGGGAACTGGCCCGCGCCGGTTTCCTGGCTATCGAGGCCCGCGCCGGGCACAGCAACGTATTTCGCCTGCGGACCCCCCAGGACGACGCCCTACCCCGGACGAATCTGTCCGCCCACCCCGGACGAATCTGTCCGCCCACCCCGGACGAATCTGTCCGCCTAACTAGCGAAGGAACTAGCGAAGCTAACTTGAGAGTACAGCCCGCCCCTTCGGGGACGTGCTGTGCGCCCTCAGCGGCCATGCCGGAAGACGCCAGCCCCCAGACACCGGCTCAGGGTGCAGACAACCCGCCGCCCCGGGTGAGCAACGCCCGGCCTATCCCCCCGGACTGGACGCCCGACGCGGACAGCCGCGCCTGGATTGAAGCGCAAGGGGTGAGCCTGGAAGACGCCCGCCCCGCCATTGTTGAGTTTCGCGCATGGGCCCGGGACACCCAGGTTAAGCGGGCATCATGGGACAGGACCTTTCGCAACAATGGCCCCGTCAAGAGCGCCCTACGCCGGGTGAGACTCGACAAAGCGAAGCATGGGGGGCGGCCCCTGGAAAAGGCCACCGGCCCGGCCTACCGGACGTCCATTGCCGATATCGAGCGCTTGCTCAGCCCAGCGGGGGGCATGCTGGCATGAGCGCCCGCCCCCTACTCGCCAGCCCGGACGCCGAAGTCAGCCTGGTAGCCTGCGCCCTGCGCCAGCCGGACATACTGGACGCCCTGGACGTCAGCCCCGCGGACTTCAGTCTCGCCGCGCCCCGGGCACTCTGGCACGCCGCCCGACGGCTCAGGGACGCCGGACAGCCGGTTGACGTGGTGACGGCCCTGGAAGCCTTGCCCCCGGACGACGTGGCCAGCATGGGCGGCCTGGAAGCGCTCAGGGGTATCGTCAGCGCCCCGGGCACGCCCGACAACGCCGCCGCCTATGCCAGGGTGATACAGGACAAGGCGCTCGCCCGTCGCCTGCTAGCGGCCCTGGAAGCGGCTCAGAATCAGGTGTACGAGCAACCCCCCCAGGACGTTGCCGCCGCCGTCGCCAGCCGTCTGGACGCCCTGGTGACAGGCCAGGACCGGGGCGGCCCTGAGCCCGCCGCCGTCGGTATCGCGGACCTGCTCGACACCCTTGCCGCGCAACTGCGGGGTGAGCCCCGGCAGGTGCTATCGACTGGTTTTGTGGATCTCGACAGATTCCTAGGGGGCGGCCTTGAGCCCGGGCAACTGCTGCTGATCGGTGCCCGCCCGGGTGTCGGTAAGTCAGCCTTCGCCGCGCAGCTCGCCGCCCATTGCGCCGTCGTCGGGAATCAGCCCGCCCTGTTTGCTTCGCTGGAAATGCCCAGCCAGCAAATCCTGCTGCGCCTGGCCAGCGCCGCCAGCGGGGTTTCCCTACTGCGGGCACGCTCAGCGACACTCAGCCCCGACGAAATGCGCCGCCTGGAAGCGGGTGCCATGCCCCTGGCCCGCTCGCCCCTATTCGTGGACTACTCGCCCGGCCTGACAGTCAGCCAGCTACGCGCCCGGGCACGCAAGCTCAAGCGGGACAACGGGGGGCAGCTCGGGGTGGTGGTGGTGGACTACCTGCAACTGATACCGGACGAAGCAGGGACGCGCCCGGAATCGCGCCACCTGGCCCTTGCGGGTATCAGCCGGGGATTGAAGCAACTGGCGGGTGAGATCGGGACGCCCGTCGTCGCCTTGTCTCAGCTCAGCCGCCAAGCCACGCACCGGGACCGGCCCGCCTTGTCCGATCTGCGGGACTCTGGCGGCCTGGAAGCGGACGCGGACGCCGTCGTCCTACTCTGGCGGGACGACAGCCCGGGCAACGAGCATGTTGCCGAGGCCATTCTGGCGAAGCAACGCAGCGGCCCTTGCGGGGTGATTCCACTGCACTGGAATGGGCAGACGGCAAGTTTCGGCAACGCGGCCCGCCCGGGTGAGCCCGCGTTTTGACGCCAGCTGGGGCAGGGACGCCCTGGCGGCGATGTCGGGGTGGTCGCGCTTGATGCGGGCGGCGAGGTAGCCATCTCCATTTCCTCTCCCTTTAGAAGTTACATTGTCACTTCTATTCTCCCTTCCCCTCCCAACCTCGCCACGCTTTGGCGCGTTATCAGGCGCTTTCGCCATCGTCTCGGCGGCCCTCTTGCCAGCATCAATCGCAACACCCAGGCTGACCGGCTTTTCCTTGCCAATCACCGATAACCCTAGCC
>SACH01000016.1 GCA_009928645.1 Gammaproteobacteria bacterium
ATGTGAAAGTAGGTCACCGCCAGGACCTTTTCCTGAACCCCGTCACCTGACCGTGACGGGGTTTTTTATTGCTGCACCGTGACCGAATAGGGTCGGTGGGTCGGGATTGTCCGATGAACGACCCCTACTACGGGGCGGTGACGGGGCAGCTCCTCGTGAGCACCACCAAGCTGGCCTTCATCGCTGTCTGGCCACGCCGATTCCCGCAGGGTATCGCCGTCACACACTTGGCGCGCATAGATAAGCGTATTTTCAACCCCCTCTCAGCAAGGCTATGACAGTCTCTGAAGAAAAGGGGGTTAGCTTTTTTTACCGCTTGAGAAGTCTCTCCTTGAAAAGGAGTGGCATCACCTCTTCATAACGCGTTGCAAAGTGAATAGTCAGCCCCTGTCGGACGTAATCAGGGACCTCCTCGAATTCACCCTGATTGTCTGCGGGGAGGATAATTTCCTTGATACCGGACCGTCGGGCGGCGATGAGTTTTTCGCGGATACCGCCGACCGGGAAGACCGCACCGGTGAGCGTCAGCTCCCCCGTCATAGCCAGACGTCGCACGGGTTGCTTTCTTGCAAGGGAAATGAGGGCGCTGGCAAGGGTGATACCTGCGGATGGACCATCCTTAGGGGTGGCGCCGGCAGGAACATGGACGTGTATAAAAGACTTTTCGAAATAGGCAGGGTCAATGCCGTAAGCTTCGGCGTGACTGACTACATACCCATAGGCAATCTCCGCTGATTCCTTCATGACATCGCCCAACTGCCCCGTGAGTTTGAGGCCGCGCGTGAATCCATGGGTCCGCACTGCCTCGATGGCCAGTGTGGCGCCGCCCATGGCCGTCCATGCCAGCCCAGTTACTACCCCTGGACCGCCGAGCTTTCGATCATCGCGGAACATGGGGCTGCCGAGGAACTCTTTGAGTTGATCCTCTTTCACCTGAATGGGTGGTTCCTGTCCTTCCAGCATCCGTACGGCAGACTTACGGACAATTTTGCCCAATTGTTTGTCCAACCGACGGACGCCGGCATCCCGGGCATAGCCGCTGATGACCGCTCGCAGGGTCGCCGTGTCCAGACGAACGGCCCGATTCGGTAGGCCGGCCTTATCGATCTGGCGAGGCAGCAGGTACTTTCTGGCGATATTGAGTTTTTCTTCCAGGATGTAGCCCGACAAAGGGATGACCTCCATGCGGTCCAGCAGGGGGCCGGGGATGCTGTCCATCTGATTGGCGGTACAAACGAAGAGTACCTTGGAGAGGTCAAAGCGCAAATCCAGGTAATGGTCCAGAAAGTCAACGTTTTGTTCGGGGTCAAGGACCTCGAGCAGGGCGGAGGCCGGGTCGCCGTGATAAGAGGACCCGATCTTGTCGATTTCATCCAGCATAATGACCGGATTGGCGGTACCCGTATCCTTGACCGCCTGGAGAAACTTGCCGGGCATGGCGCCGATGTAGGTCCGACGATGCCCCTTGATTTCGGCCTCATCGCGAATTCCTCCCACCGAAAAGCGGTAGAAGCGACGCCCCAGGGCATCGGCGATGGAGCGACCAACCGAGGTTTTACCCACGCCTGGCGGCCCCACCAGTAGGATGATGGAACCGGCGATCTCGCCCTTGTGGATACCTACCGCTAGAAATTCCAGTATGCGCGTCTTGACGTCCGTCAGGCCGTAGTGATCACGCTCCAGCAAACGGCGCGCCCTTTTTAGCTCCAGTTTATCCTGAGAATATTTGCCCCAGGGCAAGGTGGTGATCCAGTCCAGATAATTGCGCGTAACGGAGTATTCTGGTGATCCTGTTTCCAGGATGGCCATCTTTTCTAGTTCCTCATCGACCCGTTTCTGGGCCTCCGCGGTCAGGGTCAACCCCTTGAGACGTTGCTTGAATTTATCCAGTTCCGCTGTGCGGTCATCCTTGGCCAATCCCAGTTCCTTTTGAATGACCTTGAGTTGTTCCCTGAGGAAGAAGTCACGCTGCTGTTTATGCATGCGTTCCTCGACGGACTGCCTGATCTTTTGCTGAGCGCGAGCCAGTTCCCGTTCGTTGTTAAGCAGGATCAGGACCTTTTCCATCCGCTTGAGCAGGTCGACCGCCTCCAGGACTTCCTGGAGTTGTTCCTTGTTGGAGGTCGTTAGACTAGCGGCGAAATCAGACAGATGAGAGGGATCATCGGGTCCGAAACGGTCGAGGAAGACGCGAAGTTCTTCTACGTACAGGGGGTTTAAAGGTAACAATTCCTTGATGGTATTGATGACGGCTATGGCATAAGCCTTGACCTCGCCATCTGGTTCGCGACTCGGTTCGGGTAGATATTCGACTCGGGCGGAGAAGGGCGCACGCCGTGCAACCCAATTCTCGATGCGAAAGCGGTGCAGACACTCCACCAAAACCTGAAGGTAGCCCTCCTGCTCATGGACGCGATGTACCCGACAGGCAGTCCCGACGCTGTAGAACTGTTCTGGTTGGGACTCCTCAGCGGTATCGCCAGTCACAAGCACGACGCCCAGGATTTTGTTGTCAGAATCCACCACGGCCCGGATGGTCTTGGCCCAGTGCTTGGCAGACATCAGCAGAGGAACCGCCTGACCGGGAAAGAAAGGGCGCGCCGCTACTGGCAGCAAATGGATGATGCCCGGTAGCACGTCCTTGAGGCGGGCGGGCATGGCGGGCTCGACCCTGATTTCCTCCTGTTGCTGATCTGTTGCAGCCCTGTCCGCTGATGCTTCAGGGTTGATGGTATCCGGCTGGTCCTCAAGATCGTTCATGGTACTTCGCCTGCAGGTGGGTGCTAATTCTTGACACTCTCGTGATCATCAGATGAGGTATTACAAGTCACATCAGCCAATCCGACGAAGGCTGAGACGGGCAATGCCTCGGCTCGTTGACCCGGGTCAATGTTCAAGCGGGCAAAATCCGCCGATCTGACCAGGTCTTTCAGGCTATTACGTAAGGTCTTTCGCCGCTGAGAGAAGGCGAGAGCCACTAGGTGGGCATGGTGGCGAGGATTGCGTGGTGTCAGGGGGGCTGGATCAAGGGGTAGCAAGCGCAGAAAGGCGGAGTTGACCTTGGGCGCGGGAAAGAAGGCCTGGGAGGGGATATCGAACAGGGCCTCGGCCTGGCACCAGGTCTGGACCATCACCGAAAGACGCCCATAAGTCCTCGATCCTGGGGGGGCCACGATACGGTCCACCACTTCCTTTTGCAGCATCAGGTGCAGATCCTGAATGCAGGCCTTTTGCTCCAGAAAACGAAAAAGGAGGGGGGTGGAGATGTTATAGGGTAGGTTGCCAACGATGCGCACTTTTCCGTTGGTGCCCGCAAGTGGACATAGCTCAAACGCGAGGGCATCGGCCTGATGAATGGTCAGGTGGCCCAAGCCCTGGCAGGCACGCCCCAAGGGTTCGATCAGATCCCGATCCAGTTCTACCACGTCCAGATGTCCCGCCCGGCGTAACAGTGGTTGGGTGATGGCCCCGCGGCCAGGGCCAATCTCCACCAGTCGCTCTCCGGTGTGGGGGCTGATGGCGGTGAGGATCTGGTCGATGATCGTCGGGTCGTGGAGGAAGTTCTGTCCGAAGCGTTTGCGGGGTTTAGGGAACATGGGGCTGTCGGGGGATTATCTGGTCGCCAAGGCAAAAGTCGCGTAACATCGGTCTAGTTGAAAATCAACATCATGAAGCCTTCCCCTCCAGAAAACCCGCATTTTCTGGGGGTGGTAGAAGGCTGGGGGCGCTGACCATCCTGCTGCAAGAGGCGTGTCCAGCCGCCAGAAGTATCCATCATAACAACCTAAGAGGACGATACATCCATCAATGAACGAATTCGCTCAGGCCTATCTGGTTCCTGATGGGACCGACCTGCAGGGCATCAAGGATGCCTTTAAGGGGCGCTATAGCGTGACTGAGGATGAGCCCCACGAACTGATCCGCCGTTTCTACGATACCTTCGATTGGAGTCTGTACCAGGCGGGCACCGTTTTAGTAGAGCTTAGCGACGGTTCCGAACGGGAGTTGATTTGGCGTGACCTCCATAATGAAGCCCCAAGGCTGGCGTGGAATACCGACCAGGAGCCTGGCTTTGCCGCCGATCTTCCGACCATTCCGGAGATCGACCGCCTGGCGCGCCTGGTGGGCATCCGTCGTCTCCTCCCCTTACTGGATGTACATACGCGCCTAATCAGTTGGCGCCTCCTCAATGAGGACGACAAGACGGTCGTCCGCCTGGAATTGGAGCAGAACCGCTATGTGGACAAGGGGCGCGAGCGCCAGGGTCCCGTCTCCATCCTGCTGCGGTTACATGGCGTCAAGGGCTATGATCAGGAGTTACAGGCAACAGCACAGCTCCTCCAGCAGGACCTGAACCTGTCCCTTGCACGCGCCGAACTGCTCCAGGAAGCCCTGGCGGCCGCCGGGCGCCGAGCTCTGGATTACAGTTCTCAGCTTGATTTCCGTCTCGATCCCCAACGCCGTGCCGATGCCACGGCCAAAGAGATCCTGCTGCACCTGCTTAACACCATCGAGGTCAACATCCCGGGGACCCGGGAGAACCTGGATTCGGAATTTCTCCATGACTTCCGCGTGGCCGTGCGCCGTACCCGCTCCGCCCTGACTCAGATCAAGGACATCTTTGCCACAG
Organism: Gammaproteobacteria bacterium; assembly: GCA_009928645.1. Lineage (GTDB taxonomy): Bacteria > Pseudomonadota > Gammaproteobacteria > Chromatiales > Chromatiaceae > M0108. Next base: position 4,631 of record SACH01000016.1, read on the forward strand.
ACCTGGTCGAGCAGTACAAAGAAGCCTTCGGCTGGCTGGGCGAATTCACCGGTCCGGTTCGGGACCTCGATGTCTATCTCCTCGATTTCAATGATTATCAGGCGACCCTGCCTGAGGCGTTGCGGCCCCACCTAGAGCCCTTGCGGGACTTCATCCATGCCCATTATGGTGCTGAGCAGAAGGCCCTGGTGACGCATCTCGATTCCAAGCGCTTACGTGACTTGTTACGCCACTGGCGGGCCTTCCTCGAGGCCCCGGTACCCGAGCAGTCGGTCGTCCCCAATGCCATGCGGCCGGTCAAGGCCGTAGCGGACGAACGAATCTGGACCATGTACAAGCGCGTGCGCAAGGAGGGGCGGGCGATCACCCAGGCCTCGCCTCCGGAGGATATGCACGAACTCCGCAAGAGCTGCAAAAAACTGCGTTACCTCATCGAATTTTTCGATAGCCTCTACTCGAAGCAAGAGGTACGTCAACTGGTGAAGCTGATGAAGGTCCTGCTCGATAACCTGGGTAATTTCCAGGACCTAGCGGTTCAGGCCGATCACTTGCGTGATATGGCCCAGCGCATGCGAGACGAAACCCATGCCAGCACCGACACGCTCCTGACTATGGGGGTCCTGGTCGGACACCTCCTGGAACATCAGCACCGGGCGCGGGAAGAGTTCGCGCAGATCTTTGCGACCTTTGACAGTGAAGAGCATCAGGCCCTCTTCAGCACGCTCTTCGCCCCGCCGAAGCGGCAGAGGAAAGGCGCATGAAGATCATTGCTTCCTACAATATCAAGGGCGGCGTCGGTAAGACGGCGACGGCGGTCAATCTCGCTTATTTGTCTGCTCGGGATGGCAACCGGACGCTGATCTGGGATCTGGATCCCCAAGGCGCAGCGACTTACTACTTCCGGGTCAAACCCAAGGTTAAGGGGGGCACCCGGGCTCTAGTGAGTGGTCATCGTGATCTGGATGATCTGGTCAAAGGGACGGATTTCGATGGTCTGGATCTGCTGCCTGCGGACTTCTCTTACCGCAACATGGATCTGGTGCTGGAAGACAACAAACGTCCCACCAAGCAGTTACAGAAGTTGTTGGCGCCGATGGCCATTGCCTACGACTTTGTCTTCCTCGATTGCCCCCCCAGCATCTCACTGGTGTCGGAAAACGTCTTCCGTGCCAGTCATGCCCTGCTGGTGCCCATGATTCCAACGACCCTCTCCGCTCGCACACTAGACCAGTTGCAGGAATTCCTCGATGGCCATGATGGCTTGGGCAAGGTCAATTTGATGCCTTTTTTCTCCATGGTTGACCGGCGCAAGCATCTGCATGTCCATCTGATGGAGACGCTGCCCGAAAGCTTTCCAACCTTTCTCAAGGCTAGCATTCCCTATGCCTCCGATGTCGAACGTATGGGGCTCAACCGGATGCCGCTGCCAGCCTATGCCCCAGCTTCCAATCCCGTAATCCGGGCCTACGAGGCGTTGTGGGCGGAGATCAAGGCCGGGTTGACGAAGCCCGGGAGCTAATCGGAGTCTCGGGACAAGTCCCCTGTGGCAGGGACGCCTGTCCTCAACCTGATGCGTGGGGAGATTCGCCCGGGGTAGAGTGGATCAGACCTGATGAGGAGCATCTCCCCGCTCATCCAGGGGGAACAAATGCCAGGTTCGCCTTCTCGGCAACCTGATGAAGAAAATGTTCATTTTTTCAGTTCCCAATGTGCAGCCTATGGGCCCCCTCCATTCGGGAGGCATTGGATGGACAGTTTTCAAGCGTGTGGCGTGATTAGGCCAGCGAGGACAGATACTGGTCCACCGCCGCGTCGGGGCAGATCTCGCCTCGGCGTACCGCCAGGCCGTAACGTTGGTGCCAGGCGTTGATCAGGGGCCTGGCCATGAGCCATTCAGCGTAGACAATACGTGCCAGGGGACCTCCCTGGTCAAGGAAGCCGGTGTCCTCATAGGCCCGATCCGCCGCCGCGCGATCATAATCAAGGCGCACGATGCGGGTGTGCCAGTGCCCCCCATGCCACTCCAGCTGGCCGTAACTGGCCCGCACATCGCCATCGAAGGGTGAGCCGACGGAGCCGATGTTCAGGATGTCGATCCCAGCGAAGTGTCGAAACAGCGGCCTATGCGTATGGCCGGTGACGAAGAGATCGACATCCTCGGGCAGCCTCGCGGGGAGGTCGACGTCCTGGGTGCGCAACGAGATCCCGTCACGATTGCCCAGCAGCGTGCCATGGGTGATGTGGACCCAGCCCCGGCCCGGTTCGCCCTCGAAGCAAAGATGATCCGGCCAGTCAGTCAGCCACTGCTCGGTTCCCGCCAACTGTGCATGGGTAAAATCTGCCAGGGCACGCAGGCGGGCATCGATGGGGTCCGTGGGTAGCTCCCGACCACAGCGCAGGACCCAGACTTCATGATTGCCCAGGAGGGGTAGCCAACCCGCGCCTTGCCGCAGTGCCTGAAAACGGCGGAGGCACAGGTCACTGCTCGGCCCGCGATTGATGAGATCGCCGGCCATGACCACCAGGTCCGGGGCCCAAGCCTGGATGTGGGCGACGCAGGTCTCCATGGCCGGGAAATTGGCCTGGACGTCCGAAAAGACGGCGACCCTCATCGCGGCATCGCCTGGGTGCGAGGGTTGCTGGCGAGTCGCCCTGACATGGGTTTTACCTCCGGTGTCGAATGGTTCATCATTGCGTAAAGGCCAGGGCGACGAGCGCCGTTGGCAGTGCGCCCCTTGGGCCCCTCATTGACGATCGAGTTGCTGGATGTTGCAAGAACAAGAAGTCACCGAGCCGGACTGGGACAGTCCGCTCACTCTCCGCCTGACCCCGGCCCTGCTCATGCATTCTCTCATGGCTACCGCCACGGCCGTGCATACCGGTTATGCCAGTTGCGTGGATGACAAACTGGTCGTCAACGACCTGATCTCCATGGACGGTGCCGTCGGTAATTACGTGCGCCTAGTGGAACAGGATTTCTACGAGGAAGAGGACCCGGATACAGTCTGGCATGACTGGACCCTGGAGATCTCCATTGGTAAGGTCCTGACCACGGGCCATTGGCAGATTCCGGCCAATGCCTCACCCATGGAGTGGGAGTGGACCGCCCGCGAGGCGGAAAAGGCCTTCGGCTACGCCTGTGTCCTGATTGGCCGGCGCGTCCGCCAGGGCCTAGTGGTGGATGAGCCGGTACCCGTCGAGCAGCCCCATCCGCGCATGGTCCGTCACTGAATTCCGGGTCCCAGGAAACCAGGGCGGTGTGGCGGTGGCTAGGTCTTGACCTCTCCGGCCGCTGGCCCGGGACCGGGTTTCCCCTCCAGCCGTCTCCTTTAACTCCCACCCACAGCGAGACTCGCCCATGAATGTAAAAATTGACGTCGATGTCACCCCGGAAGAGATGCGCAAATTGCTGGGCCTCCCCGATGTGGAGACATTCCAGCGGCAGATGCTCGACGACATCCGTGCCCGGATGCTGGAAGGCGCCGAGGGTTATGATCCCCTCAAGCTCTTCCAGCCTTATCTGGCAGGGTCCATGGCCTCTTGGGACATGTTTCAGAAGATGTTCTCGGCCGCGGTGAGTTCGGGACAGGGGCTGACAAAGACCGGGACCTAACCGGCGAGGGATCAGCTCTGGGAGTAGGGGATTGGTCCCGCGCGTTCCTCAGCTCAGCCGCTGTAATTCCCGCTTGGCCTGGGCGCGAACGCTCTCCAGCTCCAGGAGTAGGCGATCGACGGTGGCATCCACCTCCGCCTCGCTGTGCAGGATGGGACCGATGAGAATAGAGCCATCGAGGGCATACCCATGCTGGCCAAGGCGAATACCGACGCCAGGCTCCTCCGACTCGCCAAAGAGGGCCCAGCCGGTATTGGGGAGATGGAGTTGGAAGACGTGTGCCATGGAGGTTCCGCGGTAGCGTCGAGGGGTAGCAAAGTCCGGGTTTTAGGCCAACTGATCTGGCGTCAGCAAATCCAGCCGCAGGGACTGATGCAGGGCCTGGCCATCCAGGCGCGGTAAGCCATCGGAGCCCAGTCCCAGGCGGCCCTGAGCGAACCAACGCACCACCTGAGGGTAAATGCGGTGCTCCTGGACCAGGACCCGGGCCGCCAGGCGGCTGGCATCGTCATCGGCGGCCACCGGCACCCGCGCCTGCAGGATAGCTGGCCCTCCGTCCAGTTCTGCTGTGACGAAATGCACCGTCGCCCCGTGCTCGCGTTCCTGCGCCGCCAGGGCGCGCTCGTGGGTGTGGAGGCCGCGGTATCGGGGGAGCAGGGAAGGGTGGATATTGAGCAGTCGACCCCGGTAGTGAGCAACAAAGCCGGGGGTCAGGATGCGCATGAAACCGGCCAGCACGACCAGGCCGGGGTGAAAGCTATCGATCAAGTCCATCAGGGCGGCGTCAAAGGCCTCCCGATCGACAAAGGCTTTGTGACTTAGAACTTGGGTCCTGATGTCCGCGCGCCGCGCTCGCTCCAGGCCGTAGGCCTCCTGGACGTTGGCGATCACTGCCTGGATGCAGATTGGCAGGTAACCGCTGGCGGCGCCGTCGATGAGGGCCTGAAGATTGCTTCCGCTCCCCGAGATCAGGACCACGACGGACAGTGGCAAGGCCTCACCTGCGGCTTGGGATCGCTCTGCGGCCTGGGATTCGCACGGGCTCGGGCTTTGGCTCGGGACGTGGTGCGGGTCAGGGGCCTGAATGGAGGTCCCGTCCGGGGTCTGGGGCCAGGGCCGGGTCGGGCTCACGCGGTCGTACCACCGGTGAAGATCACCTCCGGCTGACCCGTCGCGGCCTCGATACGGCCTAGGCGCCAGGCCACTTCGCCCAGCTCATCCAGGCGCTGGCAGGTCCGCTCCGCTGCCTCAGCCGGGATGCAGAGCACCAGGCCGACGCCACAGTTGAAGGTACGGCGCATCTCCGCATCAGTCACCCCGCCCTGAGTCTGCAGCCAGGCGAAGATCGCCGGCAATTGCCAGGAGTTCAGGTCAATCACGGCCCGGGTGCCCGCCGGCAGGACCCGGGGAAGGTTCTCGGGCAAGCCACCACCAGTGATGTGAGCCATGGCGTGGACCGGCAATTCCTGCATGAGGGTGAGGACCGGCTTGACGTAAAGACGGGTCGGTGCGATTAGTCGCTCGCCCAGGGTCAACCCCTCCAGTTCCTCACCCAGATCGGCACCACTGACCTCCAGAATCTTGCGGATGAGTGAATAGCCGTTGGAATGGGGCCCTGAGGAGGCGAGGCCGATCAGAATGTCCCCGGGTCGGACTCGGTCGGGGGTTAGCAGTTGCTCCTTATCGGCGATGCCGACGCAGAAGCCCGCCAGGTCATAATCGCCGCTGGCGTACATGCCCGGCATCTCCGCCGTCTCACCCCCAGTCAGGGCGCAGCCCGCCAGCTCGCAGCCCCGGGCGATGCCGGCCACCACCGCCGTGGCGACCTCGAGATCAAGGCGGCCGGTGGCGTAATAGTCGAGGAAGAACAGGGGTTCGGCCCCAGCCACCAGGATATCGTTGGCGCACATGGCCACCAGATCGATGCCGATCGTATCGTGGCGGCCCAGTTCAATGGCCAGCTTCAGCTTGGTGCCGACCCCATCAGTCCCCGACACCAGTACCGGCTGGCGGTAGCGGTCCAGGGGTAGTTCAAAGAGGGCGCCAAAGCCGCCGAGGCCAGTAAGTACCCCGGGGCGGAAGGTGGCGGCGGCCAATGGCTTGATACGTTCGACCAAGGCGTTGCCCGCGTCGATGTCGACCCCGGCCGCCCGATAGCTCAGACCAGGCGCGGCAGGGGGGGCGTTGGCAGCGCTCGGGCGTTTTGCGCTCGGGCGAGTGGGGGAGTGGGGATCCTGTGGCACGGCCGGCTCCGGTGGTGATTCAAGCCGCATTTTAATATGAAATAACCGTCCGGACGCGCCCATCTGTGGTGACGAGTGGGCGCCTGGCCCATGCCTGAGGCCGAGAGCCGGACGGCCAGGACGCGCCAACTGGTCCAAGAATCAGGCAAACCGGCCAGTATGGGGTGGGTTCGCAAATTTGGACCACCGGGAAGCTCCAGGTGGGTTCGGGAATCAGGGCGATCGACAAGTCAGCGGCGGGCTCTGATTGCCATCGGGCTGTCAGGGTTCGATAACTCCGGTCGGCTTGAGGATCCGTTCCACTGTGCGTGCTTGGACAACCCGGTGGCGGGGAGAATAAAATCCCGGCATTCGCTCCCTCCCGCCCGCCTGAGCATTCATGGTCTTCAGCCCTAGGGATTTACCCAACCTCATCAGCTTTCTCCGCCTGCTGGCGGTCATGCCGGTGGTCCTGTTGCTGCTGGAGGGCCAATTTGGCTGGGCCCTGCTGCTCTTCGCCATCGCCGGTCTTTCCGACGGGCTCGATGGCTGGCTCGCTAAGCACTATCACTGGCAGAGCCGGCTGGGTGGTATCCTCGACCCCTTGGCGGACAAGACCCTGCTAGTGGCCTGCTTCTTGGTGCTGGGTGCCCTCAAGCTGATTCCTATCTGGCTGGTGGTTGCGGCTGTCGGTCGTGATCTGGTTATCGTTGGGGGGGCCACCCTTTACCATTTCCGCGTCGAGGAACTCAAGGCCGCCCCCATTTGGGCAAGCAAGCTCAATACCCTGATGCAGATCGGTCTGGTGGTAGCCGTCATCGCCAATGCCGGTCCTGTGCCCTTGCCTGGCGGCTTCATCGCCTTCCTCACCTGGGCCTGTCTCGTGACCATCCTCGTCAGCGGCATCCAGTACGTCTGGGTCTGGTCCCGCAAGGCGCGGGCCAAGGGTTTGCACGAGGACTTCTGAGCCGGCGCCTGCCTATTCCGGTTCAAGTACCGCCAGATACCGCTGGGCGCTATAGGCCTGCTCATAGTCCGCGACGGCGTCCTTGAGCCGGTGCGGGGGCGGGGGCTGGTTCAGGGTGGCCAGGATCGCGGCTGCCAGGGCCTCGGCGTCTCCCACGGGGACTAAGGGGGCGATGCGGCCCCCGTCGAGCAGTTCCGACGGTCCACTCGGGCAGTTTGTCGCCACCACTGGGGTACCCAGGGCCATGGCCTCGGTGAGCACGTTGGGCGAGCCCTCCCAGGCGGATGACAGCACGAAAAGGTTGGCCCGGGCCAGGAAGGGCAGGGGATGGGTCTGGAAGCCAGGCAGGTCCACCTGCTCCATTAGGCCCAGTTGGCCGATCAGGGCCGTGAGGGCTGGGCGCTCCTGACCCTCGCCGATGATCACCAGCCGGCAGGGGCAGACCTGACGCACCCGGGCGAAGGCCCGGATCAGGGTCGGGAAGTCCTTCTGTCGCTGGAGCCGGCCTGCCCCGAGCAGGACGGGGGGGCCTTCGCCCTGGAACCAGGGATGGGGGCAGGACGCCGCTGCCCGCTGCCGCAGGTCGGGCGTGATCACCGGGTTGCGAATGACCATGATGGTCTCCCGCGGTAGGCCGGCGATGGTTGCGGTGTCCGCCGCTACCCCTGCGGAGACGGCGACGATGCGGTCGATATAGGGATATAGGTGGCGGATGGGCCAATAGCGCCAGGCGCGGCGCAGGGCCGAACGGCCCGCCAGGGAGGCCGAGAGGTTGGTCCCCAGGCGCAAGACCAGACGAGTGTCGACGCCCGCCAGGGCGCGTGCCAGCACCGCCGCCCGTCCGGCCCGATCCTTTGCCGCCAGCAGGGCTCGCGGCCGTGCCTGGCGGAGATAGCGGGCCAGGGCCGGGATTGCCAGCAGACTGTGCTTGCTGCCCAGGGGAACGCGGTTGACCGCCGCCGGCAGTCCTGCCAAGTGGGGGCCCTGATCACGGATCAGTAACAAGTCAACCTCGCGGCCCGCCGCGACGAAGCCGCTGATGAGATTGACCAGCATACGCTCCACCCCGCCGCTGCCGGAGAAGGAGGCGAGCACCGCCAGCCGGGGCGGGTTGGGGGACTGAGGAGGGTGGTCGGGCATGAGCAGAGGTTGGTCGCGGCCGGGTAACAATCCTGGCTATGCTATATTCCTGTTCCCCCAAAATACCAGACGCACCGCAGTTTTTTGAGCGGAGGATCGGGATCGGGGGCGAAAACCAATGGGTGATGTCCCTATAAGACCCCCAGCATGGTTTTCTCACCTCCCAGGGCCCATGAAGCAATCCCTTCGCGTCTGTTGCCTTGGCATTTGCCTCTGCCTGATCGACCATTCCCGTGCTTGCTTCGGATTCCCTGGGTCGGGCCGAAGAAGCAGCTATCCCAGGAAGCCACCCCATGTCGCCTGTCAGCCTAGTCCCGCCTCCCTCTCTGGACGCCCCCTCCCGCGCCACCCCTGAGACCCACCACCGGGGTCAGGATAAGGTGGCCCGCATCCCGGTCAAGGTCGAGCCCCTGGCCGAGCCATTGCGCAAGCCGGGCTGGATCCGCGCCCGCGCTCCCATCGGTCCCGGGGTGACGCGCATCAAGCGCCTGCTGCGCGAGGCCCGTCTCGCCACGGTCTGCGAGGAGGCCCAGTGCCCCAATCTGGGCGAGTGCTTCAACCATGGCACCGCCACCTTCATGATCCTGGGGGATGTCTGCACCCGCCGCTGCCCCTTCTGCGACGTCGCCCACGGTCGCCCGGCGCCGGTGGATGCCGAGGAGCCCGAACACCTGGCCCAGTCCATTGCCGCCCTCGGCCTGCGCTACGTGGTCATCACCTCCGTCGACCGCGATGATCTGCGCGATGGCGGCGCCGGCCACTTCGCCGCCTGCCTGCGCGCCATCCGCCACCGCAGTCCGGACACGCGCCTGGAGGTGCTGGTGCCCGACTTTCGTGGTCGCGAGGCCCTGGCCCTGGATCAGTTCACCAGCGATGCTCTGCCGGACCTCTTTAATCACAACCTCGAGACGGTGCCCCGACTCTACCCGCAGGCCCGCCCCGGCGCCGACTATGCCGGCTCCCTGGCCCTGCTGCGCGCCTTCAAGGCGCGCCACCCGGACATCGCCACCAAGTCCGGCCTCATGCTCGGACTGGGTGAGGAAGCGGAAGAGGTCCTGGCGGTGATGGCGGATCTGCGCGCGCACGGCTGCGACATGCTGACCCTCGGGCAATACCTGGCTCCCAGCCGCGCCCACCTGCCCGTCCGCCGCTACTGGACCCCGGACGAGTTCGTGGCCCTGCGCCAGGCGGGAGAGGCGTTGGGTTTCACCCACATCGCCAGCGGTGCCCTGGTGCGCTCGTCTTACCACGCCGACCGGCAGGCGGCGGAGGCCCTGGGGCTGACCCCCGCGGTACCTCTGGCCGGATAGCGCGCCTGGGCTTGCTGGCGTGACGCCCCGCCCCGCAGTGCTGATTGGCCCGCCAATGGATGGGCCCGCTGATGGGGGCCATGGATCCGTCGCTCTCATTTGACTTAAATCAAGGCGAATCTTTGGGCGGTTGTCAAAATGACATCGGGGGAGTGGAGCGAGCGCCGCACAACAACATAAAGTGGCGCGCAAGTAGGAAGTTGTTTACCAAAGGTCTGGAATCAGCGGCGCGAACGTGCTGCTTTCCCAATCTCGGAGTATTGCCTCTCGCAAGGTCCGTGGGGCCGCGGGAGTTTGTCCTACCTGATGAGGAGAGCGCACATGAAAACCAGTCGCCAAGTCCGCAAGGTCGCTTGGCTCAGTACCAGCCTGGCTGGATTGGCCCTGCTACTGGCCAATGGTCCAGCCCAAGCCGATCGCCCGGCCGGTAAAGTCGGTGTCGACTGGGGGAATCCCGCCGGTCAGGAATGCGTCGATTGCCACATGACGGAGAATCCTGGCCTCTATTGGGAGTGGAACCACAGCCAGCATGGCCAGAACGGGGTCAACTGCCTGGACTGCCACGAGGCGAAGGAAGGCGAGGTTGATGCCTTCGATCACGAGGGGGCGCTGATCTCCATCGTCGTCACCCCCAAGGATTGCTCCAAGTGCCACACCACCGAATTCGAGGAGATGGACGGCTCCCATCACTCCAAGGCCGGTGACATCCTTGCCTCCCTGGATAACCTCATGGGCGAAGTGGTGGGCGGACCCGCCGCAGTCAACGCTGGCTGTCGTCAGTGCCATGGCGGCAAGCTGGAATTCATCACCGAAGGCAAGAACAAAGGGCGTCCCCTGCCGGGTAGCTGGCCCAATACGGGTATTGGCCGGCTGAATCCCGACGGCTCCAAGGGCTCCTGCACCGCTTGCCACGGCCGTCACCGCTTCTCCCGCGAACAGGCTCGTACCCCGGACACCTGTGGTAAATGCCACGTCGGTCCCGACCATCCCCAGATCGAGGTCTACAACGAATCCAAGCACGGCATCATCTACCGCGCCAAGATCGACGAGATGAACCTGGATTCGGATAAGTGGATCGCCGGCGTCGACTACTCCGCCGCTCCCACGTGCGCCACCTGCCACATGAGTGCCGGCGTCAACCAGCCCAAGACCCACAACGTCGGCGAGCGCATCTCCTGGACCCTGCGGCCGCCCATCTCCACCAAGATGAACCTGGTCAAGCTGGAGAACGGCAACGAATTCGACGTCCCCGAGGGCAAGGAGATCCCCAAGGTTGGTGACGAGGCCAAGGGTTCCAAGGTGGTCGAGGTGCTGACCTGGAAGGATCGCCGCGCCAAGATGGAAAGCATCTGCTTCGGCTGCCATGCCACCAGCGTCATCGAGGGTCATTACAAACAGTTCGACGACGTGGTCGACCTCTACAACGAGAAGTTCGCCAAGCCCATCGCCGCCATCATGGGCGAACTCAAGGACAAGGGCTACATCACCCCCGCGCCCTTCGACGAGAACATCGAGTGGACCTGGTGGGAGATCTGGCATCACGAGGGTCGTCGTGGTCGTCATGGCGCCGCCATGATGGGCCCGGACTACACTTGGTGGCATGGTATCTATGAGGTGGCCAAGCACACCTACTTCGAATGGATACCGGAGCTCAAGGAAGTGGTCCACAAAAAGGACAAGAACGAAAAGGCCGCCAATGCCCTGCTGGAGAAATACTTCAAGCCCATCGAGGGGCATGACTGGTACTTCAGTGGCATGAACAAGGAAGCCCTGGAGAAGGTGCGCGCCGGCTTCGAGGCCCGCTACGGCAAGGGGGCCCTGAAGTAGGCGACTTCAGACCCTAACCTTTGGGGAATCCCGCGCGGGGCCTGGTGCCCCTCGCGGGATTTTTGTTGCCAGGTCGCAATTGTGGGTTGAGAACATAATGATGCGTCCCCTGTTCAGCCTCTTCCTCATCTGCTCGGTCCTGCCGCCGATTCAGGCGCAGACTGGCGATGGGTCTCAGTTCCAGCACCAGCCTCCGGCGCCAGCCGGGGGACAAGCACCCGCTCAGATCCAGGCTCAGATACCGGTGCCAACCTTGGGCCAGGGCGGGACCCAGGTACAGCCCCTGCCCCAGGCACCGGTTCCAGCCGGGGGCCAGGTCCAGTCACCGGTTCAATCTCCAGCTCAGGCCGAAAGCGCCGGCCTTGGCCTGCTACAACGCGGCGAAGCCCTGCTCAACGAAGGCAAGTTGCCCGAAGCCGTGGCGGTCCTGCAGGAGGCGGTGGCGGCCGAGCCCCAGTCCGCCCAGGCTTTCCAGCGCCTGGGGGGTGCCCAATTGATGAGCCAGGATTATGCCGGCAGTGTCGAGAGCTTCCAGCGCGCCATCAGCCTGGACGCCACCAATGCCGCCGCTTTTGTCGGTATGGGGATGGCCTTTCTGCACAGCGGCCGCTTCGGCCAAGCCCGCGCCGCTATGGTGGAGGCCAAGCGTCTCGACCCGAGCAAGCAGGCCAAGCTCGATGAGGTCATCGCCTGGATCGATCAGCGTGTTAGCCACTAGCGGCGGTGCCCGCTGGTGGTGGTGCTTGGAGACTGTCCGTCTGTCTTTTAGCTAACCATCTGATTCGGATTAAGTAGCGGCGGTTTCCAGCCGGTTTGATCCGGTTGGAAACCGCCTTTACGGCCAATTGTGTCTGGAAACCAATCGCAGGTTTCTGGAGTGTCTGTTAGCGGCCTCCGGCGTCGCGCCCTTTGCCCTGAAACGGGTGTACCCCTGGGTGAGGGTTAGTCAGCGCCCAGGAAAAGGGCGACATCCTCACCCGCCCGTCGTCCGGAGTGCAGCGTCCAGTGGATGGAGGGGGCCGCCTGGTACTCACCACAGACCCAGAGCCCCGGGGCCAGGCGTTGGGGAACGCTAGCTGGATCAACCACCGGCGGGGCCTGGGCGGGCAGGGCTTGGGGGATCGGGTAGACGGCCAGCCGCTCCCAGGAAGCCACCTGCGGGCCGAACCAGTCACTCAGCTCCTGTCGGATCCTGGCCTCCAGGTGGTCGGGGTCATCGCCGACGCCATGACAGTTCACCGTGATCAGGGCCTTGCCTGGCGGCGCATAGTGTTCGGAAAGATTGCTTGGACACTGAATGCTGTTGATTCGCCCCTGGCCTTCGCCGTTGAGGACCAGGTAAGGGCCACTGAAGGGCGGGGCATCCGCCGCGAAGTAGCAGCAGGTGGTGCCGCGTGCCTCCGGCGGACCGATCCGCGCCGATGCTGAACCAGCCTCCGCCGCAGGCATCGATTCGTCCCGGTCCGTGGGCGGGCGTTGGCAATCGCCATAATACCGGGCATGCCCGAGGAGGCGCGCCGTCTCCCACGGATCCGTGGCGATCACCAGGGCCTGAGCGCCAATCCGCTCACCGCTGTCGAGTACCACCTGGCCTTGCTCCAGCCGTGATACCCGGCAGCCAAGGCGCAGCCGTTCGCCCGTCAGGCGGGCGGCCAGTTGGGCCGGGATCTCCCCCATACCCCGCGCCGGCAGGGCGGTGTCGCCCAGGGCGAAGGCGCGGAACAGAAACTCGAAGGTGCGCGAGGAGACGCCCAGGTCGGGGTCGAAGAAGACGCCGCTGAAAAAGGGCTTGAAGAAACGTTCCAGCATTCGCACGGAGAAACCGCGTGCCTGCAAGTGGGCCAGGGCGGTGGTCTCCGGACGGGCGTAAAGGTCGGCGATGCTGCCCCGCAGGCAGCCTTGGCGCAGCCCGAGTAGGCGGATCTTGTCGCCGAGGGTGCCGATGGGCGACAGGAGCATCTCCGGCAGTCGCCAGGGACGACGCCAGACGTCGCTGACGCGGTGGAAGCGCCCTCCGCTGCGCACCAGGGCCCCGGGATAGAAGGGGCGCAGGTCGAGGGCGCCATAATCCAGCCAGCGCTGTGCCTCGGGGTACCAGGTCTGCAAGACCTGAAACCCGCGGTCGAGGAGAAAGCCCTGACACTGGTCGGTGCGCACCCGGCCGCCGCTGCCGTCGCTGGCCTCCAGGACCAGGGGGGCGAGGCCCCGCTCCTGCAGGGTCAGGGCACAGGCCAGGCCGGAGAGACCGGCGCCGATTACGATGACGTCTACCTTCATGGGGGTATTCCTGAACAAAGGATGAGACTAGTCCGAAAAGTCGAAAACCGGTATTTTAGTGACTCTTGCGCTTATATCTTTATGATTATAAATTGAAAATGTTCAACGGTATCCGCTGATATAGCCCCGAGACCGGCTTTTCGGAGGTAACTCCATTATTCCCAGCGGAAGAGCCGCGCGGCGATGGCGAGGAAGGCCAGGGCCAGAGCCGTCAGCAAGAGGACCTGGGGCAGGACGTCCGCCGTCTGGGCGCCATCGATCATAATGGCGCGGGCGCCATCCACCAGGTGGGTCAGGGGTGAAAGCTGCGAGAAGAACCGGGCGGCGGCGCTCGTCCCCTCCATGGAAAACCAGACCCCGGAGAGCAGCAGTAGCGGCCAGGAGATGAGGTTGAGAATGCCGTCCGCCAGTTCCTCGGTGCGCAGCCGCGCCGAGACAATGAGCCCCAGGCTGATGAGACAGAGGGCGCCGGCGAGATAGATCAGCGCCAGGGCGACATGGGAACCGCGCATGGGGAAGTCGAGGATCAGGGCCGCGCCGCTATAGACGATCAGGCTGGCGCTCATCACTACCACCAGCCGGGAGAGGATCTGGGCGGTGAGGAATTCGAAGGGCGAAAGGGGTGTGGCCTTGAGCCGGCGCAGGACGCCATTTTTCCGGTAACGCACGATGACCCAGCCCACCCCCCAGAGGCTGGAGAACATGATGTTCATCGCCAGGATGCCGGGGAGGACCCAGTCGGCGTAACGCAGGGCGGTACCGTCACGCTCGTGGCGCTGAGGGGCCGCAAGTGCCAGTGCCGCGCCCGGACCCCGGGATGGGCCGATCGTCCCCTCGGCCCTGGGCTCGTGCTCGGGACCGGGATCGGTGACGAAGGCTGGGCCTGGCTCGTTACCCGCCCTGGGACCGGCTTTCTCCAGCGCCGGAGCGGTCAGCCCCGCGGCCTGGGCCCCGTCCATCTCGGTGCCCAGCAGGAGCCGTTCCGCCAGGTAGCCCTGGGGAGACTCTCGGTTGACCCAATAGGCCCCCGGGGCGGGGGTGGGGTCCCACAGCAGGTCGAGCTGATGCCGGTCCACCTTGGCAATGGCGGCAGCCAGGTCCGTCACGGGGATGAACTGGATGTGGTCCAGGGCCAGCAGGCCGGTCTTCGGCGAGGGCAGGGTGCCATCCGCCACCAGTACCCCGACCTTAAACGGGGCCTGGGGGTCGCCGCTGAAGATGAAGGCGAAGGACAGGACCATGAGGATCGGCATAAAGATGTTCCACCCCAGGCCGGCACGGTCCCGGTAGAACTCCCGATTGCGGGCAACGAAGATGGCGAGGATGCGACGCCACATGGCGGACTCCAGAAGAAGGCAGGACGGACGTGGGGTGCGCTTCAGGCGCGCAGATCATGGCCCGTGAGCTTGAGGAACAGGTCTTCGAGATTGGGAGTGGCGACGCGAAGCTCGCGCAGGTCGGCGCCGGCCCGCTCCACCGTGCTCAGGAGGTCCGGTACCGAGGCGGCGAAGAGTTCGATCTCGCCATGGCGGCGCAATCCTCCCGCCGGCAAAGGCACGCCAACCGGCCAGGCGGCCTCCGGCAGCCGAATCACCCGCTCCGGGAAGTGCTCTCGCACCAGTTGCGCGGGGGAGCCCTGCACGATGACCCGCCCCCGGTCGACGATGGCGATCTCGTCGCAGAGGTGCTCGGCCTCCTCCATGTAGTGGGTGGTGAGCAGGACGGTGGTGCCTCGGGCGCGCACCCTCTCGATCAGGTCCCAGAAGTTCCGTCGTGCCTGGGGGTCGAGGCCGGTGGTGGGTTCGTCGAGGAAGACCAGTTCCGGGTCGTTGACCAGGGCGATGGCCAGCAGCAGGCGCTGGCGCTGGCCGCCGGAAAGCCTGCGGGTGTCGCGGTCGAGGATGTCGCCCAGGTTACACAGCCGGATCAACTCCTCCCGCGGCGCGGTCCGTGGGTAGAGGGCGGCGAACATGGCCAGGGACTCGGCTACGGTCTGGAAGTCTTGGAGGGCAGTGGCCTGGAACTGGATGCCGATGACCTCCCGGTAGGCCCGGTCCAGGGGGCGGCCACGGTAAAGGACCTCACCGGCCGTGGGTGTCTGGATGCCCTCCAGCATCTCCAGGGTGGTGGTCTTGCCCGCGCCGTTGGGGCCGAGGAGGCCGAAACAACGGCCAGGGGCCACGGCGAAACTGATTCCGTCCACGGCACGGACGCCAGGGTAGGTCCTGACCAGATTCCGGGCGACGATGAGGCTGTCCATGGTGGGCAATATCCTGGCGTGGCGGGTGAGGAGGAAGGGCACCAAAGCGCGGCTTCGGGTAGCATTGTCCCAACCCTGGGCGCGGTTCGCCAGCGGTCCATGTCTTATACCGGAGAAGACACGCATGACCATCCTTATTATCGGCCTGGTGATTTTTCTGGGCGTCCATTCCCTCGGCTTCCTCGCTCCCGCTTGGCGTCAGGGCCTGATCGAGCGTCTCGGCAACGCCCCTTGGCAGGGCGTGGCTGGCCTGGTCGCCCTGCTCGGCTTGGTGCTCATCGCCTGGGGCTATGGTCTGGCGCGGGTCGAGCCCGTCCCCGTCTTCGCGCCCCCGGTCTGGACCCGCCACCTTGGCCTGCTGATCATGCTTCCGGCCTTCCCGCTCTTGTTCGCCGCCTACCTGCCCGGGCGCATCAAGGCTGCGGTGGGCCACCCCATGCTGACCGCGGTCGTCCTCTGGGCCCTCGCCCACCTCCTCGCCAACGGCAACCTGGCGGATCTGGTGCTCTTCGGCGCCTTCCTCGTTTGGGCCCTGGCGGACCGGATCTCTCTCTTCTACCGCGTCGCGCCCCCGGTCCAGGGGGCACCCCCCGGCAAGGCCAACGACCTGATCGCCATCGTCCTCGGGCTGGCCTTCTATCTGGGCTTTCTCTTCTGGGCCCATGCCTGGCTCTTTGGTGTCTCCCCCTTGGGCACGGCCTGAGCATGAGGCGAGACCGGGTCAGGGGGCCTGGCGCAGTATCAGGTGGCCTCAAGGTCAAGACGCGGTTGAGGCATGGCTTGTTAGCCGCCGCCCTCCCGGGGCCTCTCATGGGGGGGATGGTCAGGGAACAGGGAGCCGGGAAGGAGGTAGCCGGAGAGCCGCCGGCAGGGGAGGAGGCCCTAGATCTGGCGCTTGAAGAACAGGTGTTCGCGGCGCAGGCGCCCGGGGATGAGACGCCTGGGCGGATTCTGATCGACCTGGCCAACCAGCGCCTCTGGTTCCTCGAGGATGCCAGCCCGCGGTTCGCGGCGCAGGTATCGACCGCCCGCAAGGGCCCGGGGGAGCGGCGGGACAGTGGTTGCACCCCCCGGGGCCTGCATCGGGTCCGCATTGGCATCGGCGCCGGCTGTCCCCCCGGTACGGTCTTCGTCGGCCGGCGGCCCACGGGGGAGGTTTATGGCCCCGAATTGGCGGCGCGCTTCCCGGAGCGGGACTGGATCCTGACCCGTATCCTCTGGCTGACGGGGCTGGAGCAGGGCCGCAATCGCGGCGGGGACGTCGATACCCTCCGGCGTTATATCTACATTCATGGCTGCCCGGAGACGGCGCCCCTGGGCATTCCCCAATCCCATGGCTGTATCCGCATGCACGACCGGGAACTGATGCAACTCTTCGACCTGGCACCCGCGGGCACCCTGGTGGATATTCGCTGAGCCTGCCCGTTGCGCCTCCCTGGTCATCCCCGCCACTTGCTGTAGTACTTGATGAACCTTGCGTGCCTTCCCAGCCCCGGCCCGACGGCGGTGGCCTAAGTGTTCTCGCTCCTGCTGACGCGCCTGGTCTCGGCCCTGGTCGTGGTGCTGGGGGTCTGCACCCTGGTCTTCCTGCTGATCCACCTGGTGCCGGGTGACCCCGTCGAGGCGATGCTGGGGGAGAACGCCCAACTGGCGGACCGGGAGGCCCTGCGCCAAGCCCTGGGTCTGGATCGGCCCCTAGGCCAGCAATATCTGGAGTATCTCCAGCGCCTGGCGCGGCTTGATCTGGGGCTGTCGTTTCAGGATCGCCGGCCGGTGGCCGCCATCCTCGGCGAGCGCCTGCCGGCCACCCTGGAACTGACCCTCGCCGCCCTGGCCCTGGCCCTGACCCTGGCCCTGCCACTGGGCGTGCTGGCGGCGCGCCATCGTGGCAGTCCGCTGGACACCGGGGCCATGAGCCTCTCCCTGGTGGGCATCTCCATCCCCAACTTCTGGCTCGGTCCCCTGCTGATCCTGGTCTTCTCCCTCTGGCTGGGCTGGACGCCGGTGAGCGGGCGCGAGGGTCCGGCCAGCCTGATCCTGCCCGCCCTGACCCTGGGGACGGGGATGGCGGCCATCCTGGCGCGCATGGTGCGAGGCAGCATCCTGGAGGTGCTGGGCGAGGACTATGTGCGTACCGCCCGCGCCAAGGGCTTGTCGGAGCGTCGGGTACTCTGGGGGCATGCCCTGCGCAATGCCTGGCTGCCGATCCTGACCCTCATCGGTTTGCAGTTGGGGGGGCTGCTCGGCGGGGCCGTCATCACCGAGACGGTCTTCGCCTGGCCGGGCGTTGGCAGTCTGCTCGTCGAGGCCATCCAGAGCCGGGATTACCCGGTGGTCCAGGCCTGCGTGTTGCTGGTAAGCCTGAGCTATGTGCTGGTCAACACCCTCACCGACCTCGTCTATAGCTGGGTCGATCCGCGCATCCATTGGCGCTCATGAGTGACCAGCATTCAGGGGTTCAGGTTGGGCGGTGGGCCCGGGGGTTGCCAGCGGCCTTCCTCGTCGGGTGGGCCCTCCTCGCCCTGGCCGCGCCCTGGCTCCCCCTGACGCCTGACGCGGTGGATCTCCCAGGGATCCTGGCGAGTCCCGGCCCCGGGTCACTGCTGGGGAACGATGATCTGGGTCGCCCCATCCTCGACCGGCTACTGGTGGGGGCGCGGATCGCCTTCGTGGTGAGTTTCGGCGTCGTCGCCCTCTCGGCCACGATCGGGGTGTTGGTGGGTGGGATCGGGGCCTTTGCCGGCGGCTGGGTCGATCTGCTCCTGGTGCGCCTGATCGACGTTTTTCTGGCCTTCCCCGGTATTTTGCTGGCCATCGCCCTGGCGGGGATCCTCGGCCCCGGCATCGACAACCTCATCCTGGCCCTGTCCGCCACCGGCTGGGTGGGCTACGCCCGACTGACCCGGGCCCAGATCCTGACCCTCAAGGAGCGGGACCATGTCCTGGCGGCGCGGGCCCTGGGAGTCGGCCCGGGGCGCATCCTGCTGCGTCATCTGCTCCCCCTGGCCTTGGCGCCGCTTATCGTCGAGGCGACCTTCGGCATCGCGGGGGTGGTGGTTGCCGAGGCCGGGTTATCCTTTCTGGGCTTGGGGGTGCAGCCCCCGCAGGCCTCCTGGGGCAGTATGATTCGTGAGGGCGTCGGCTACATGCTGGTGGCGCCCCATCTGGTGCTGGCCCCCGGCATCGCCATCGCCCTGGTGGTCTTCGCGGTCAATCTCCTTGGGGATCGTCTCAGGGACTGGCTGGATGTACGCCAGTCGGAATAGGCAGCGACAGATGGCGCCCGCCTCGCTGATCTGACCACTTAATGCCTTGTCTTAGGGCCATGGCTCTGGCCCCCGTGTTTACGGGTCGTTATGCTGGCGGCCTGGTCGTCAGCGCTCACCCCTGGAGGTCTTGGCATCATGTCCCTGGGTCCCGTCATCCTCGATCTTGAGGGGTATGTACTCACCGCGGAGGAGCGAGACCTGCTGCGTCAACCCGCGGTGGGCGGCGTCATTCTCTTCAGCCGCAACTATCAGGACCCCGACCAGGTGGCGGCCCTGACGGCGGAGATCCATGCCCTGCGCGACCCCCACCTGCTGATCGCCGTTGACCAGGAGGGGGGGCGGGTGCAGCGCTTTCGTGCTGGCTTCACCCCCCTGCCGCCGGCGGCTCGCTTCGGGGCCCTGGCCCAGCGTCACCCACACCAGGCCCGCCAGGCGGCCGAGGCGGTAGGTTGGCTGATGGCCGCCGAACTGCGTGCGGTCGGGGTGGACTTCAGTTTCGCCCCGGTGCTGGATCTGGACCGCGGCCTCAACACCGTCATCGGTGATCGGGCCTTCGCCGCCAGCGTGAATGCCGTCACGGACCTGGCCGGGGCCTGGTGTGAGGGGGTGCGGGGGGCGGGGATGGCCGCTGTTGGCAAGCACTTTCCCGGACACGGGGGAGTGGCCGCGGATTCCCACGCCGAACTGCCGGTTGACGACCGCCGCTACGAGGCAATCGCCGTCGACGATCTAGTGCCCTTCGAGCGCCTCATTCGTCATGGCCTGGAGGCGGTCATGCCGGCTCATGTGCTCTATCCTCATGTCGACCCCCGGCCAGCAGGCTTTTCGCCCTTCTGGCTCAAGGAGGTCCTGCGTCACCGGCTGGGTTTCCAGGGGGTCATCTTCAGTGATGACCTGAATATGGGGGCCGCCGCGGCCGGGGGCGGATATGCCGAGCGGGCCCACGCCGCCCTGGCCGCCGGCTGTGACGTCCTGCTGATTTGCCAGAACCGACCGGCAGCCCTGGAAATCGTCGCGGCTTTGCGCCATCACGACGACCCCACTACCCATTTGCGCTGCCTGCGTATGCACGGTCGTGGTCAGGTGGATCGCGCCCGTCTTCACCTGGATCCCCGCTGGCAGCGGGGGGTGAAGGCAGCGGCTGCCCTGCTGGATACGCCGTCCCTGGATCTGGATCTCTGATAGCGACCCGGTCATACCCCCGGAGCATGGCGGTTCTTGATCGGGCCCGGGAGGGCCTGGGAGAGTCTCGGGAGGGCTTTTGGGGGAGGTGTTGACCGCAGGGATGCGGTTGGCGCGAAAGGCCATACGACCCGCGACAAACCGAATATTGAACCGCGATGGGTATGACGATCACCCCTGGGCGTCAGTCAAACCCTTTACCCTGGAGAAGTTCCCATGCCTCTGACCCCCGAAGCCTATGCCAGCGTCGCGGCCCGGGCCGAATTGCTCGTGAGCGGTGAAGACGTGGAGCGGGCCCTGGACCGCATGGCCCGTGAGATCAGCGCCGACCTGGCGGCCAGCGACCCCCTGGTTCTCTGCGTCATGACCGGGGCCGTGATTGTCGCCGGGCGCCTGCTGCCACGCCTGGATTTCCAGCTCCGGCTGGGCTATCTCCATGCCACGCGCTATCAGGGGGCGACCCGGGGCGGTGATCTCGCCTGGGTCCATCGGCCCAAGGCCGCGATTCATGGCCGTCACATTCTGCTGCTGGATGACATCCTTGACGAGGGGCTGACCTTGGAGGCGGCCGTCCAGGCCTGTCGGGAAGACGGTGCGGCCAGCGTCCGCTGCGCCGTGCTGGTCGAAAAAGATCGTCCGCGGCGCTGTACCCTGCATCCCGATTACGTCGGCATCCGCACCCCCGATCGTTACCTCTTCGGTTACGGCCTGGACTACCGGGATTATTTCCGCAACGCCGCGGGGATCTATGCGGTGGCGGACGAGGATGTTTGCTAGGGCGGTGGGTGGGCCAGTACGGCGGCTGGCAGCAGAACCGCAGGTTACTGCGAATTTAATAAAAAGCTAATGAATTTATATGCTTGTTGACATTGTTGGGGTATATGGCGTAATAAGGAAATAGGCGGAGGCCCTGCTGCCCCCTCCCTCCCCTGGGCGGGGTTCGGGGACAGTGGGTGCCACCGTCACCGTTCGCATAATGATTACGAGACGAGAGGAGGATGGTCCCATGCACGACCTGGCTCACTACCATGACAGCCACGGCGAGCTCCGGCAGATGATCGCGGATTTGCAGTCCCTGCTGACCCCTGACATGCTCAAAATCCGCCCTAACGCCAAGACGGCCTATCAGCTCCTGTGCGAGCTGGGGACCAAGGTCAAGGTCCACCTCGGTGAGGAGGATCGCGGCGTCTATCCCAGCCTACTCATCCACGAGGATCCACGGGTCAAGTCCCTGGCCTGGGGGTTCATCAATGGTGAAAAACCTCTGCGGCGGGCCTTCGACGATTATCACCGCCGCTGGTTGAAGAACTGCGATTTCAACTTCACCCAGGAGTTCATCGACGAGAGTCGCGGCATCTTTCAGATGGTCGCCGAGCGCATCGAGCGAGAGAATCAGGTCCTCTTCCCCAAGCTGGTCGAGATCGGGCTCTTCCAGGAGGCCCGGGCCTGAATTCGGCCCCAGCCCGGTTTCCCGGTAAACTTCCCGGCTCAACATCGCCGGGGAGTTCGTCATGAGTCGTATCGCGGTTATCGGGGGCTCGGGTTTCAACCAGTTGCCGGGCCTGGTGGCCCTGGGGGAGGAAAACCCCGTCACCCCCTTCGGCCAGCCTTCGGCCCCGATCCAGCGTGGCCGCCTGGCCGACGCGGAACTGCTCTTCCTGTCCCGCCATGGGCTCAATCATCGTATCCCCCCGCATCGGGTCAATTACCGCGCCAACCTCTGGGCGCTTAAGCAGTTGGGTGCGGAGCGGGTGGTCGGGCTCGCCGCCGTGGGGGGCATCCAGGCCCCCTATGCGCCCCGGGTCCTGGCGGTTCCGGCCCACCTGGTCGACTACACCCATGGCCGGGAACAGACCTTCCACGCGGGGGGAGATTCGGGCGTGGTCCACATCGACTTCACCTGGCCCTACTGCGAATCCTTGCGCGCCGAGTTGTTGCGGTTGGGTCGGGCATTAGGGATCGACCTGGTGGACGGCGGTACCCTGGGCGTGACCCAGGGCCCGCGGCTGGAGACGGCCGCCGAGATCCGTCGTCTGGAGCGGGACGGCTGTGACCTGGTCGGCATGACCGGGATGCCCGAGGCCGCCCTCGCCCGGGAACTGGGGCTCTGCTACGCCAGCCTGGCCTTCGTCGTCAACTGGGCGGCAGGCAAGACGGCGCAGGAGATCCTGTTCGCGGAACTCGAGGCCAACATGGCGGCTTGCGTCGCACCGATTCAGCGTCTGCTGACCGCCCTGGTGATCCAGGTTACCCCTCCGGCGCCGGCGCCCTAGCCCGTCACGGCGGGCATGGCGTAAAATCCTGCCCGCCATCCCTGTCCATCGCCTCTCTAAACTCCTCTCCACCTCCTCGGCCCGGGGGCCGCCGCCGTGAAGTTGACCGTCGAAGCCTTTCGCGCCTGGGACAACAAGTGCATCACCCTGCTTGGTATGTCCGGGGTGGGCAAGACCTATCTCTCCGGTTTATTGCGCCGGCATGACTGGTTCCATTACTCCGGGGACTACCGCATCGGAACCCGCTACCTGGATGAGCACATCCTCGATCTCATCAAGGGTCAGGCCATGCAGGTCCCCTTTCTGCGCGACCTGCTGCGCCAGGACTGGATCTTCATCCGCAACAACATCAAGGTCGACGACCTGGGGCCGGTGCTGAGCTTCGTCGGCAAGCTGGGCAATCCGGAGCTGGGAGGGTTGGGCCTGGAGGAGTTCAACCGGCGCCAGGCCCTCTACCGGCAGGCGGAGATCGCCGCCATGCACGATGTACCGGCCTTCAAGCGCAAGGCGCAGGCCATCTATGGCTACCGCCACCTGGTCAATGACGTCGGCGGTTCCCTGTGCGAGCTGGAGGAGCCCGCGGTCATCGACCTCCTGGCCCGGGAGAGCCTGATTCTCTACATCCAGGTCCCGCCGGAGGATGAGATCAAGCTCATCCAGCGCGCCCAGGCCGATCCCAAGCCCCTCTATTACCGCCCGGCCTTTCTGGCGGCGGCGGTGAAGGATTTCCTCGCCGAACGTCATCTCGAGTACGTGGCGGAGATCGATCCCGATGATTTCACCCGCTGGGTTTTTCCGCGCCTCTTCCATTCCCGGGTGCCCCGGTACGAGGCCATCGCCGGCCCCCAAGGCTACACCCTCTCGTCCACCGAAGTGGCCCGGGTGCGGGACGAGCGGGACTTTCTTGACCTGGTCGAACAGGCCATCGCTCGCAAGGGCGGAGCCGGATAGCCAATCCTCGCCCGGGCCAGTCGGAACGGGACAGGTTCAACGGCTTACCCCTGACCCGCCACCGACCGCCGGCATTCGCCTCCTGACCACCGCGATTCCCGCCCGATACAAGATCAAGGCCCCCTGACACCGGCCCTGCGGGCCTCATCACCAACCCGTTCCGGATTCACCCATGCCCATCGTCGCCCATAACGACCTCCCCACCTTCGCCCGCCTGCGTGCCGAGGGGCAGAACATCCTCGACCCCCGCCGGGCCCTGCATCAGGACATCCGCGAACTGCATATCGGCCTGCTCAACATGATGCCGGACACGGCCCTGGCCGCCACCGAACGCCAGTTCTTTCGCCTGGTCGGCCAGAGCAACCAGATCGCCCAGTTCTACGTCCATCCCTTCAGCCTGGATACCCTGCCGCGGGGCCCCGAGGCGCGGGCGCATATCGAGCGCTACTACGAGCCCTTCGACCGGATCCGGGACGAGGGTCTGGATGCCCTCATCATCACCGGCGCCAACGTGACCCACCCCGACCTCTCCAACGAAGCCTTCTGGGAACCCCTGCGGGCGGTGGTCGATTGGGCGCTGGAGAACGTCACCTCCACCCTCTGCTCCTGCCTAGCTACCCATGCCGTGCTCCAGTTCCGTTACGGTCATCGTCGCTACGGACTGCCGGCCAAGAAGTGGGGGGTCTACCCCCACCGGGTGGTGGACCGTTGCCACCCTCTGGTGGAGAACGTCAATACCCTCTTTGATGTCCCGCACTCCCGCTTCAACGAGATCGGCCGGCAGCAGTTCGATGCCGCCGGTCTGCGGGTCCTGGCGGAAAGCGATCAGGCGGGGGTCCACCTGGCGGTGAGCGAGGACGGCTTTCGTCTGGTCTTCTTCCAAGGCCATCCGGAATACGACACCGTCTCCCTGCTCAAGGAGTACAAACGGGAGGTCGGCCGTTTTATCAAGGGTCAGCGCGCGGATTACCCCCCCTTTCCGGAGCACTATATCCGGTTGCGGGACCGCGCCATCCTCGAGGAGCACCGTCAGCGCATTCTCGCCGCCCTCGACCGCGGCCAGACCCCGCCCAAGGTGCCGGAGGCCCGCATTGCCGCCTCCCTTGACAACACCTGGCATGACACCGCGGAGGGAGTGGTCGGCAACTGGATGGGTGTCATCTACCAGATCACCAACAGCGATCGCCGCCTGCCGTTCATGCCGGGTGTCGATCCCGGCGATCCACTGGGCTTAGGTCGCACCTAAAAGGCGTTCTGTTCCCAGATTCCGATCTGTCCCTTGGGGATTTGCTCACGTTGGGAAACTTTGGCTGGACGGCTCTCAGTCGGTGTTGCCCGCCGCCGGGACTGGTACCAGGGCCTGGCCGCAGGCACGGCAGAGATAGCGCTGACCCCGCTGGATGCGGTGGTGACGGATGCTGGTCAAGAGGTGGGAGCGGCAGCCACAGCGGTAGGGGAAACGGTCTAGGGTCCGGGTCTGCAGATCGCTGACATCGTAATCATGGCAACGCGTCGGCGGGACGCCGAAGAGGCGCATGATGGCCTGCCACTCGGGCCCATGAGGCTGAATGCGGGGGCCGTGGCGGTGGAAGGCGATGATGTGGGCGACCTCATGGGGAACGGTGCGGGCCAGAAAGTCCTCGCCATGGCGCGCCAGCAGGGCGGGGTTGTAGCGCACCGTCCAGAGTTGCCCCGCCTGGCGCCGCACCTGACCGGCCCCACGGCCCCGTAGGTCGCAGCGAATCTCCACCCTTGGGGTCAACAGACCAAAGTGCCGCGCCGCGCGCTCCAGCAAGGTCAGGGTCCGGGTGTCCGCCAGGGTGATGAGCGGCTCCAGGGGCGCATGCGGGGTCGGGGAAACGGATACGTCCGTGCCTGGCACGGGGGGCGACGATGAACGGGGAGCGACAGGGGGCATGGACTCGTTCGCGGTGAGTGGTAACAGGATGGAAAGTAGTAACGGCTGAAGGCTGAAAACTAGAGTCTGGGGGCAGGAGGCATGGGGGGTTGCAAGCTGAGGGCTGAAGGGTGCCAGCTCCGGTCATCCCCACTGGGGTTGCGGCCGTGATAAATTCAGGCACCGTCTTGCCCGGGGACAGAAAGGGACGTATTATGCCAGCGATTGGAACGGGGTTCCTGATGGAGCCCTGATCGACCAGGACCCCGGAACCGGGGTTTTTTTTGGTTTCTCGTTTTTCGTGACCCAGGCGCTTCACGCCGCCAGGGTCCTGACGCAGCGAGTGGGCCTTAAGGCCCATTTTTTGTTTATGACCCTTTTTTGTTCATTGCGATATTAGCGGTGGCGGATGACGCATTCGGCACACAAATTGGCGGAACTGGCCCGGTCGGTCGTTGAGCCCATGGGCTACGAACTGGTCGGGCTTGAGCAGGCCCAGCGCGGTGGCAGTCATGGCGGCGCCGTGTTGCGCGTCTACATCGACGCTGAGCAAGGTATCAACCTGGACGATTGCGCCGCCGTCAGCCACCAGCTCAGCGGCGTGCTGGATGTGGAGGATCCCATTCCGGGTCACTACGACCTGGAGGTCTCCTCCCCGGGCCTGGACCGCCCCCTCTTCGGCGTGGGGCACTACGAGCGCTTTCGCGGTCGGCGCGCCAAGGTGCGACTCGGCGCCAAGCTGGAGGGCCGACGCCATTTCGAGGGCGTGCTGGCCGGCGTGGTCGGTGACTGCCTGCGCCTGGAGGGTGAGGGCCAGGTGTTCGACCTGCCCCTGGTGATGATCGAGTCCGCGCGGCTCGTGCCGGAATTTTAGCCACCCGGGACCCCCGCGAGGCATCTGCGCTGGCTATGAACCGCATCCTGACTGAGCCTGAATGTTGATTCGGGAATAGGTGAATGAGTAAAGAAATCCTGTTAGTGGTCGAGGCCGTCTCCAACGAGAAGGATGTACCCAAGGAGGTCATCTTCGAGGCCATGGAGGCTGCCTTGGCTACAGCCACGCGCAAGAAGCTGGGCGGCGAGGCGGATGCCCGCGTGGCGATTGACCGCGCGACTGGTAATTACCAGGCCTTCCGGCTTTGGGAGGTGGTCGACGATCCGGAGGAGGGTGAGGAGGTCGAGTATCCCGACTGCCAGATCTCCCTGAGCGCGGCTCGCGAGCGCGATCCCCAGCTCGAGGTAGGTGATGGCGTTGAAGAGGCCATCGAGATCGATCTCGGCGGGCGGATCGCCGCCCAGGCTGCCAAGCAGGTCATCGTCCAGAAGGTCCGCGACGCCGAACGCGCCAAGGTGGTGGAGGCCTATCAAGGTCGTAAGGGCGAGCTGGTCACCGGCCTGGTCAAAAAGGCCGAGCGTGGGACCATCATTCTCGACCTGGGCGGCACTGCCGAGGCCCTGATCCCCCGTGACCAGGTCATCCCCCGGGAGTCCGTCCGCCCCGGCGATCGCCTGCGCGGCTATCTCTACGAGGTCAGCGCCCAGCCGCGCGGCCCCCAGTTGCTGGTCAGCCGCACCCGGTCGGAGCTACTCATCGAGCTCTTCAAGCTCGAGGTGCCGGAGGTCGGGGAGGGCATCATTGAGATTCTGGGGGCTGCCCGGGACCCGGGCTCCCGCGCCAAAATCGCGGTGCGCAGCCGCGATCCCCGCATCGACCCGGTGGGTGCCTGCGTCGGCATGCGCGGCTCCCGCGTCCAGGCAGTCTCCAACGAGCTCAATGGCGAGCGGGTGGACATCATTCTCTGGAACGACAATCCGGCCCAGTACGTCATCAATGCCATGTCCCCGGCGGACGTGGTGTCCATCGTCATCGACGAGGATGCCAATTCCATGGACGTGGCGGTCAAGGAGGAGAACCTCTCCCAGGCCATCGGCCGCGGCGGGCAGAACGTCCGCTTGGCCAGCCAGCTTACTGGCTGGCATCTCAATGTCATGAACGAGGCCGAGGCCGCCAACAAGAGCGAGCAGGAGTCCCGCAAGTTGCTGGAGACCTTCATGGAGCAGCTCGACATTGATGAGGACGTGGCGACGGTCCTGGTGGAAGAGGGCTTCACCAGCATCGATGAGGTGGCCTATGTGCCCCTGGCGGAGATGCTGGCCATCGCCGAGTTCGACGAGGACGTGGTCACCCAGTTGCGCGAGCGGGCCAAGGATGCCCTGCTGACCCGTGCCATCGCCAGCGAGGAAACCCTCGATGGCGAACCGGAGGCGGACCTCCTGGCGTTGGAGGGCATGGACGAGGCCTTGGCCTTTACCCTCGCCAACCACGGTATCCGCACCCTGGACGATCTGGCTGAGCAGTCCGTGGATGAGCTGGTGGAGGCCACCGGACTGGATGGCGACAAAGCGGCCCAACTCATCATGAAGGCCCGCGAACCCTGGTTTACCGAGGAGGCGGGCGTTTAACGCCGGAGGCCACACCGAATGAGCGAAGTTACGGTCCAACATCTCGCCGGCATCGTGGGTATTCCGGTCGAACGTCTGCTGAGTCAACTGCACGAAGCGGGGATCGATGTCACTGACCCCGAGGCCCAACTCAGCGAGCAGGAAAAGATCCGGCTGCTGACCTATCTGCGCCGCAGTCACGGCAAGCAGGACACGGCCGAGGCCGCTGCGGCCCCCAGCCGCGTCACCCTCAAACGCAAGTCCGTCAGCGAACTGCGTCAGCCCGCAGTGGCCCCCCGGTCACCGGGCGGCCCCCGGGCCGCTGCCCCGACGCCACGGGCCAAGACGGTCAGTGTCGAGGTGCGCAAGAAGCGGGTCTACGTTAAGCGCCCGGGGGCCGGCGAAGGCGAGGCCCCGGTCGCCTCCCCGGCGCCAGTGGCTCTGGCTCCGGCTCCCGCGCCTACCCCCGCCCCGGCTCCCGCGCCAGCGCCGGCGCCGGTCGTGGCCGCGCCCGCTGCGCCGACCGCGCCCCCCGCTCGCCCGGCGAGTCCCCCGGCACCCGCCGAACCCCGCCGCCGTGCGGAGCCCCCGCGTCCGCGGATCGACGAGGCCCGGCGCCGTGGCGAGCTCGAGGCGCGCCGCGCCGAGGTCGAGGCCCGTCGCTACGCTGATCTCGAGGATCAGGAGCGCCAAGCCCGCGAGGAAGAGGCCCGCCGGCGGGCGCAGGAGGAACTGCGCCGTCAGGCCGAGGCTGAGGCCCGCCGCCTGGCGGAGGAAGAGGAACGCCGCCGCGCCGAGGAAGAGGCCAAGGCCCGTCTTGAGGAGGTCGAGGCAGCGGAAGTCGTCGAAGAGGAAGAAGACGAAGAAACCCTGGCACGTGCCAAAGCGCGCAAGGAGGAGGGGGCCAAGGTCGAACCCAAGACTCTCAAGATCGTCAAACCGCGCACCGATACCACTGATAAGGAGAAGTCCGTCAAGAAGGCGGCCCGCAAGGACTCCCTGCGTGATCGCGATATCCTGCCCCTGGTAGCCGATTACGAAGAAGAGGCGGGGGCCGGGCCGGCCGGTGGCCGTGGCGTGCGGCGCAAGAAGCGCATGGGCAAGCCCCAGTTGCAGGACAAGCATGGCTTCCAGCGCCCGACCATGAAGGTGGTCCGGGAGGTCGAGATCCCGGAGGCCATCACCGTTGGCGAACTGGCGGCACGCATGTCCGTCAAGGTGGCGGATGTCATCCGCGAACTCTTCAAGCAGGGCATGATGGTCACCATCAATCAG
This sequence comes from Gammaproteobacteria bacterium, assembly GCA_009928645.1. Classification (GTDB taxonomy): domain Bacteria; phylum Pseudomonadota; class Gammaproteobacteria; order Chromatiales; family Chromatiaceae; genus M0108. The sequence continues at coordinate 33,536 of SACH01000016.1, forward strand.
TCCCTGGATGCCGATACCGCCAGCCTGCTGGTGGAGGAGATGGGCCATAAGGCCATCGCCGCCCGGCGTGAGGATGTCGAGGACGCCCTAATGAAGGAACTGGAGCGGGAGCTGGGCGAGCTGGCCCAGGAGCCCCGCCCACCGGTGGTCACCATCATGGGTCACGTCGACCATGGCAAGACCTCGCTGCTCGACTACATCCGTCGCACCAAGGTGGCGGCGGGTGAGGCCGGCGGCATCACCCAGCATATCGGCGCTTATCACGTGAAGACGGCGCGCGGCATGGTGTCCTTCCTTGACACCCCGGGCCACGCTGCCTTCTCCGCCATGCGGGCCCGCGGCGCCCAGGTCACCGACATCGTCATCCTGGTGGTGGCGGCGGACGATGGGGTCATGCCCCAGACCGTGGAGGCCATCCAGCACGCCCGGGCCTCCAAGGTGCCGATCGTGGTCGCCATCAACAAGATGGACAAGCCCGCCGCCAACCCGGACCGGGTCATGCAGGAGCTGACCCAGCACGAGGTGGTGGCCGAGGAGTGGGGTGGCGACACCATGATGGTCCAGGTCTCCGCCAAGTCGGGCCTGGGCATCGACGATCTGCTCGACGCCGTGCTCTTGCAGGCGGAGGTCCTTGAGCTCAAGGCCCCGCTCACCGGTCCGGCGCGGGGCGCCGTGGTCGAATCCAGCCTCGACAAGGGCCGCGGCCCGGTGGCCACCATCCTGGTCCAGGCCGGCACTCTCCATCAGGGCGACATGATCGTCACCGGCACCGAGTTTGGCCGGGTGCGGGCCATGTTCGACGAGACCGGTCGACCGGTCAAAGAGGCCGGACCTTCGATTCCGGTCCAGGTCCTGGGGCTATCGGGTACCCCGAACGCCGGCGACGAGGTGGTGGTGGTGGCCGATGAGCGCCGTGCCCGCGAGGTCGCCGCCCTGCGCGCCGGTCGCGAGCGGGCCTCGCGTTTCGAGGACCAGAAGGTCGCCAGCCTCGATCAGCTTTTCTCCCAGCTCAAGGAGGGCGAGGCCAAGACGGTCAACATCGTCCTCAAGGCCGATGTCCAGGGCAGCATGGAGGCCCTGCGCGACAGCCTCAACAAGCTGTCGACGGACGAGGTCAAGGTGGTGATCGTCGCCGTCGGGGTAGGCGGCATCACCGAGTCCGACGCCAACCTGGCGGTGACCTCCAATGCCATCCTGCTCGGCTTCAATGTCCGCGCCGACGCCGCCGCCCGCCGGGTGGTGGAGGACAAGGGGCTCGATCTGCGCTACTACAGCATCATCTACGAGTTGCTGGACGACGTGAAGAAGGCCCTGTCCGGTCTGCTGAGCCCGGAGGTGACCGAGACCATCATTGGCCTGGCCGAGGTGCGCGATGTCTTCCGCTCCTCCAAGTTCGGCGCCATCGCCGGCTGCATGGTGCAGGAGGGTGTGGTCAAGCGCAACAACCCCATCCGCGTGCTGCGCGACAACGTGGTCATCTACGAGGGCGCCCTGGAGTCCCTGCGCCGCTTCAAGGAGGATGCTGGCGAGGTCAAGGCCGGTATGGAGTGCGGTATCGGCGTCAAGAACTACAACGACGTGCGGGTCGGCGACCATATCGAGGTCTTCGAACGTACCGTGCGCAAGCGTGAGCTCTAGGTCATGGCCGGGGCGGCTGGCGTGACGGCGGCGAGGTACCGGGGCGAGCCATGAAGGAGTTCGAACGTACCGAACGCATTGGCGCGGAACTGCGGCGCGAATTGGTCGCGATCCTGCGTGACGAGGTACGTGATCCACGCCTGCAGCGGGTGACGCTCCAGGAGGTCCGCGTCAACCGTGATCTGTCCTGGGCCAAGGTCTATTTCACCTGCTTCCCCCTGGACGAGGGCAGCCAGGAACAGGCCAGGCTGCTCAACGGCAAGCTCGCCGGTTTCCTCCGTGCCCAACTGGCACGGCGGTTGCGGTTGCGCACCATCCCGCAACTGCACTTTGAACATGACGAGTCGATTTCCCGGGGCGAGCACCTCACGCAGCTCATCGACGAGGCCCTGGCCTCCGGTCAGGGGGGTGGCGCAACGGCCGATGCGGCCGAGGGCGCGGGTCCGGTCGCGGCCATGACACCGGCGGTCGGGAACCCCGCGGGGGGTGACTCGGAGCCGAGCCGAGACGAGCGGGGGATCGGGGGGCGAAGTTCCGCCCCGATTGACGGCGCTGGGGGCGGCTGACCTCAGGGCTGGCCGTCTCACCAGAACTTCTTTTCCGTTTTCCGTTAATTGAAGGACTAACGATCCATGGGGCGTCGGCGCAAGCATGGCCGCGATATCGATGGCATCCTGCTACTCGATAAACCGCGGCACCTGACCTCAAACGAGGCCCTGCAGCGGGTCAAACGCCTCTATCAGGCCAACAAGGCGGGGCATACCGGCAGTCTGGATCCCCTGGCGACCGGTCTCCTGCCGGTCTGTCTGGGGGGCGCGACTAAGTTTTCCACCTATCTCCTCGATGCCGATAAGCGCTATCGGGTGCGTATTCGTCTGGGAATCACCACCACTACGGCGGATGCCGAGGGCGAGGTCCTGGTGACGCGCCCGGTGGAGGGGATCGACGAGGCCCGATTGCGCGCGGTCATGGGCCACTTCCTGGGCCCCATCGAACAGCTACCGCCGATGTATTCGGCGGTCAAGCACCAGGGGGAGCGACTCTACAAGCTGGCGCGCCAGGGTATCGAGGTGGAGCGCCAGCCGCGGACGGTGACCATCCACCGCCTGGAGCTGATCGACCTGGCCTTGCCGGAGCTGGAACTGGATGTCCACTGTTCCAAGGGCACCTATGTGCGGACCCTGGCCGAGGACCTCGGCGCCGAACTGGGTTGCGGGGGACATGTTATCGGTCTGCGCCGCACCGGGGTAGGGCCTTATGTCGAACCCGAGCGACGCTTTGTGACCCTGGATGAGGTCGAGGAGCTCATCGCCGCCCACGAGGACCCCTTACCGGTCTTGGATAGCCTCCTGCTGCCGCTGGAGAGCGCCCTGGAACATTGGCCCGCGGTGCGCCTGACCGCCGATGCCGCCTTCTATCTGCGCCAGGGCCAGGCGGTGCTGGTGCCCCAGGCCCCCACCGCAGGGCTGGTGCGGCTCTATGATCCGTCACGCCACTTCCTAGGCGTCGGCTGCATCCTCGATGACGGCAAGGTACAGCCCAAGCGCCTGTTATAGTGGCGCGGTATACTTTCAGCGGCTGGCGGGCTGGTGCCCGCCGCTTTTTAACGGCCTGGCCCCCTGAACTCATTGTCGGAGGGTCGGCGGCAACGACCGCCCCGGGCCTTTTCGTCATTCCTTTTACAGGAGGCAGACAACATGGCAATGAGCGTAGCCGACAAGGCCAAGGTCATTCAGGATTACCAGCGGGCCCCCGGTGACACGGGTTCCCCCGAGGTCCAGGTGGCCCTGCTGACCGCCCGCATCCTCGACCTCAGCGGTCACTTCGCCCAGCACAAAGGCGATCACCACTCCCGCCGCGGACTGGTGCGGATGGTGAATTCCCGCCGCAAACTGCTGGACTACCTCAAGGGTAAGGACCTGGACCGCTATCGCGTGCTGATCGGCCGCCTGGGTCTGCGCCGCTGATCCGTTTGTCAGGGCTCCGTTCCGACGCCGGGTCCGCCGGCGCCGGACCTACCGTCTCTAACTCGCCCCGCGCTGGCGCGGGGTGCTGTCCATCTTCTTGCTCGGCGCGCCACCGGGGGCCAGCCCTCCGGGTGCCGCCCGGCGGCAACCCGTTTGGCGTTGGCCAGCTTTGCGCCGGCGCCGTCAGGCCGCTCCATCCGGGCCTTGCGTCCCGGCCTGCACCAGCCCCGAGGAACCCCCAGTGACTCCCATCAAAAAGACCTTCCAATTCGGCGCCCAGACCGTGACCCTGGAGACGGGCGAGATCGCCCGCCAGGCCGATGGCGCCGTGCTGATCAATGTCGATGACACCGTGATCCTGGTCACCGTGGTCATCGACAAACGCGCAACCGAGATCAAGGACTTCCTGCCCCTGACGGTGGATTACCAGGAGAAGACCTACGCCGCGGGCCGAATCCCCGGGGGTTTTTTCCGCCGCGAGGGGCGGCCGAGCGAGAATGAGATCCTGACCTCGCGCCTCATCGACCGGCCCATCCGCCCCCTGTTTGCCGATGGCTTTGGCCGCGAGGTGCAGATCATCGCCACGGTCAAGTCCCTCAATCCCGCCGTCAACCCGGAGGTGCCGGCGATGATCGGCGCCTCGGCGGCCCTGGCCATCTCCGGCGCGCCCTTCAATGGCCCCATCGCCGCTGCGCGGGTGGGCTATAAGAATGGCGAATATCTCCTCAACCCCGCCGTCGTCGGCCTGGGGCCCGACAGTGATCTGGACCTGATCGTCGCCGGTACCGAGCACGCGGTGCTGATGGTCGAGTCCGAGGCGCGGGGCCTATCCGAGGAGGTCATGCTGGGCGCCGTGCTCTTCGGCCATGAACAGATGCAGGTGGTCATTCAGGCCATTCGCGAACTGGCCGCCGAGGTCAACAAGAAGCCCCTGGTCTGGACCCCCGCCGAGACCAACCCGGCCCTGGCCGCCGCCGTCGAGGCCATTGCCGCCGAGCGCCTGGGCGCGGCCTACCTTATCAAGGAAAAGATGGCCCGCTACGAGGCCCTGGACGCCATTCGCACCGAGCTCTACGCCGAGCTGAGCGGCGAAGGCACCACCTGGACCCAACCCCAGGTTTATGGCGCCATCGAAAAGCTGGAGAGCCAGATCGTCCGTGGCCGTATCCTGGCCGGCGAGCCGCGCATCGACGGCCGCGATACCCGCACCGTCCGCCCCATCACCATCCGCACCGGCGTCCTGCCGCGCACCCACGGCTCGGCCCTCTTCACCCGCGGCGAGACCCAGGCGCTGGTGGTCACCACCCTGGGCACTGAGCGCGATTCGCAGATCATCGACGCCTTGGAAGGGGAACGCCGCGAACCCTTCATGCTCCACTACAACTTCCCGCCCTTCTGCGTCGGCGAGATTGGCCGCATTGGCAGCCCCAAGCGTCGCGAGATCGGCCATGGTCGCCTGGCCAAGCGCGGCATCCTCGCTTGCATGCCCAGCATCGATGAGTTTCCCTACTCGGTGCGCGTCGTCTCCGAGATCACCGAGTCCAACGGCTCCAGTTCCATGGCCAGTGTGTGCGGCACCAGCCTATCGCTGATGGATGCCGGCGTGCCCATCAAGGGTGCTGTGGCCGGCGTGGCCATGGGTCTCATCAAGGAGGATGACCGCTTCGCCGTCCTCACCGACATCATGGGCGATGAGGATCACCTGGGCGACATGGACTTCAAGGTCGCGGGCACCGCCAGCGGCATCAATGCCCTGCAGATGGATATCAAGATCGAGGGCATCACCCGGGAGATCATGGCCCAGGCCCTGGCCCAGGCCAAGGAGGGACGGCTGCACATCCTCGGCGAGATGAACAAGGTCATCGGCGCCCACCGTGCCGAGATGTCCGAGCACGCCCCGCGCATCATTGAGTTCAAGATCCACCCGGAGAAGATCCGTGACGTCATCGGCAAGGGCGGTTCCGTCATCCGCGCCATCACCGAGGAGACCGGGGCCACCATCGACATCAACGACAACGGCCTGGTGAAGATCTTCTCGGTGGTCAAGAGCGCTGGCGAGGAGGCCAAGCGGCGCATTGCCCTCATCACCGCCGATGTCGAGGTGGGCGCGATCTACGAGGGTCGGGTGGCGCGGCTCATGGACTTCGGCGCCTTCGTCACCATCCTCCCCGGCCGCGATGGCCTGGTGCATATCTCCCAGATCAGCGACGAGCGCGTCCAGAACGTCAGCGACAAGCTGGCCGAGGGGGATGTGGTCCGCGTCAAGGTCCTGGAGGTGGACAAGCAGGGACGTATCCGCCTGAGCATGAAGGCGTTGGACCAGGGCTGATCGCCCTGGCCTGACGGCTTAACCACGGAAAGGGGCCATCAGGCCCCTTTTTTTGTGCGATGCTGGTTTGCCGGGAGGGCGTGAGGCTTTAGGTATTACCTAGCGCTGACCAGGGGGTCAGAACTTGGTGACGACGACGTTGACGCCGTCCTCGGTGCCGAGATCGAAGGTGTCGCCATTCAGCCGCACGACCGTGCCGATCATCTCGGCGACGTAGGCCGGATCGGCGGCGGCATTGATCACCAGACCGTTGCCCTGACCATCAGCGACCACCAGGGTTCCGGCATCGGGACGGCTGATGGAAATGCCCTCGGCAGGGGAAAGGATGCTGAGATCGGCGTTGAGGAATTGCATCCGTAGCGCGGCGGGATCGCGATTGGCCTCCACGAGGGCATCGGCGGCATCGACGGCGCCGCTCTTCACCTTATCCACCACCACCGCTGCCGTGGCCTTGGCCTTGGCGGCGAGTTCCTGGGCCTTCTCACTGGTGGCGGCCTCCTTGACGGCGGCCACGGCCTTGTCGAGGTGTTCTTTCCAATTCATCATCAATTGATCCTCACAATCAGCAGTTGGGACAAGTGGGTATTTCAGCCTCCGCCCGGGAGGCCATGGCCCTAAGGTAGTGTCGACAACCCGTTTTGCCTAGTGCTCAGCGTGGGGTTTTCACCTCTCCAGACTTGCCGGGTGACTTACCTGTCGCGGTGAGCATCGCACCTGGCAAAGGCAGGCGGACGTTCCTTAAGCCGATCCCCATGTTGACGCCTTGCCCGGCCGGGCTATTGCTTCGCAGTCGCCCAGGGACGCCCTGGCATGGCTATCAACCCGGCGGTTGCTGCAGAGACTCGTAGCGGGCTTTGAATGCGGACTGGCGCAGGCGCTCAGCGTCGGCCTCTTTGGCGACCAGGGGGGCATCCCGCCATTGGCCACTGCTGTGATCGTAGACCGAGAAGCGATAACCCTTGCCGACCTTGAAGACCGGGGTGACGTCATTGCCGGCCTGTTCCAGGGCCTGGAATTTGTCCAGACCGAGGGGTGCCGGGGTGGGAAGGAAGGGGGCTTCAGCCGGGGATGGCGCGTACTCGTTACCCCGGGATGAGGGTGGGCTGGCGGTCGGGTCGCTGACGGCTGGGCCCGGGGATGTCGCACCGGGAGCTTCGGCGAGGGTGAAGAGGGTGTTCTGCATCTCACCCTGGGTGTCGAGGGTCACGGCCTCGATCCCAGGCAGGCGGCTCAGGAGGTAGCCAGCCATGAGCATGCCCAGCCGGTCGTTTTCCTTCTCCAGGGCGGTCAACAGCTTGTCGGCGACGATCTGGCAGCGCTCGATCTGGTTGGGCCGGGCGACCCACTCGCGGCTCATCTGCCAGCCCTGGTCCATGTCCGCGTCCAGCTTGGCGAAAAAGGCCTGGCCCTGCTGCAGGAGTTGTTCCGGGACCTCGAGGCTGAGTTCCTGATCATCGATGATGGCCTTGAGCAGCATGGCGTTACCTCTTTCGCGCGTGGACGGGATGGGGCATTCTAGCAAAATCCCGGCAGTGGCCCGCCCAGGGCAGTGGTCGGGCGCGAAATCCGGACGTGCCATCGCCCGGGGCCATCATTGCCACCCGCCAAGATCGACAAGCGCATCGCGCCAAGCGCCAGACAAGGCTTTATCCAACCATCCACGGGGGATCGCGACCATGCTCCTCACTCTTCCCGGCCTGCTCAATTCCGCCCAAGTGGACAAGATCCACGAGATCCTGGAGGGGGCCGCTTTCGTCGATGGTCGCCTGACCGCCGGCTTCGCCGCTGCCCGGGTCAAGCACAACCTGGAACTGGCGGTGGATGAACAGCGCATGCGGCGCCTGATCCGCGTCATCATGGCCAGCCTGGGCCATAACGCCACTTTCCGCTTCGGCGCCCTGCCGCACCGGGTCGCCGACCCCATCATCGCCCGCTACGAGCCGGGCATGACCTACGGCGACCATGTGGACGACCCCATCATGGGCACCACCGGGCCGCGCTTCCGTAGCGATGTCTCCATGACCATCTTCCTCAATCCGCCGGACAGTTACGATGGCGGTGAGTTGGTGGTGCGCACCCCCTTCGGGGACCAGAAGGTCAAGCTCCCGGCTGGGGATGCGGTGGTCTATCCCTCCGCTAGTCTGCACCAGGTGGCCCCGGTCACCCGTGGCGAGCGCCTGGTGGCCCTGACCTGGATCCAGAGCTATGTCCGTGACGCCGCACGCCGCGAACTGCTCTATGAGCTCAATCTGGCCCGGGAGGCCCTGCTCAAGGAGGCCCCGGGGACCGCGACCACTGGCTATGTGGACCGGTCCTACGCCAACCTGATGCGGATGTGGGCGGAGCTCTAGTTGGCGATCTGGAACCAGATCCGGACCTTGATCTGGCCCCGTACCTTGACCCGGACCTTGATCTGGTCCCGTACCTCTATCCGGACCCTGACCGGGCTCATGACCTGGCACCCAACCTGGACCCGGACCTGGCACCCGACCCAGACCCGGACCCGGACTGGTATCCGGACCGGCCAGGCCCTGCTCCCGGCGCTGGTCATCGCCATTGGCCTTGGCCTCGGCGGCTGCTGTAGCCGTCAGCCGGCCACGGAATTCAACCGCTTCGCCGGAACCGCCAACGAACCCGTGGGCCTGTGTGGCATCTTCGCCGGCTTCGGGACGATCGAGGAACCGGAACGCTGGGGTGCCGTCTATTCGCCGGTGACGGCGGAGGAGTATGGCGCCCTCCTGTGCCGTGGCGTGGAGCCCGCCGCCTACGCCACCTGTGTCAATCGTGTCTGGGCCCGGTACCGCCAGGCCAAGGGGGAGGACGATCCGCCGCCGGGCACCGCCACCGCCGGCCCCTTCGCCGTGGTGATGGCGGGTAACACCCTCCAGGGCCGTTACTGGTCCCAGCCCTTCGCCGCCGGTTTCCGGGTCAGCTCGACCAACCTGTCCTGCCGGGGGGGCTACGATGCCTTCGCCGGCGATGCCCAGGCGATCTACCAGGTCAGGTGCAGCGACGGCGCCCGTGGCTGGGCCCAGGTGGTGCGGGATCGCGACGGGCGGGATGGCATCGGCGGGCTCTATCTGGACGATGGCCGGGTGGGCCAGATCGTCTTCGGTCCCGACGTGCTCAGTGACGCTGCTCCACCCCTTCGACGCTAGAGGCCGAGGCCATGTCCATCAGGCCGCGCATCAGTTCGGCGCGGTCCCGCAGGGTGTTGGTCTCGATCAGGGCCTGCTTGTCCTCGGGGGCCAGGGGCAGGTGGGCGGTGAGGAGGTTCACCAGGTCCAGGTCCGCCATGGTCTTGAGGTCGTCCCAGGGGATCTCGACCCCGCGGGGGCGGACATAATTACGCAGGGAGGCCAGAAAGCGATCGCGATTGACAATCCCCTCCTGTTCGCTCAGGAAGTCCTGGGCGAAGCGATCCCAACCGGCGCGGACCTGGCGATAGCCATGCCGCTCCTCCAGTTCCCCCAGGAGTTCGAAGCGGCAGACCCCGGTGAGGACGATGACGATGCGGCCGTCATTGGTCTCGCTGTAGGAGGTGATGCGGCCGGCACAGCCGACCTTGTGCAGGACGGGGACCTCCAGGTCCTCCTGGCCGGTCAGCGGTTGGATCATGCCGACCAGGTGGTCGCTGCCCAGCGCATCCTGGACCATGTTCAGGTAGCGCGGCTCGAAGATGTTGAGGGGCAGTTGAATGCCCGGCATGACGATGGCCCCCGCCAGGGGGAAGGCCGGGATTTCCCCCGGGAGATCGACGAAGCGGGGTAGGAAAGGGGAGGGCATCGCTAGGGTTTCTCCGCAATGGGGCTGGGGCGGGTGACGAGCACGCGCGCCATGCCGGGGTCCAGTTCGAAATCGAAGGGGGTGGGCAGGTGGTCCATGGCCCACTCCGGGGAGACGTCGAGGAGGGGTGGCGGGGCCTGCACCAGGCGATAGAGATCGTCGCAATGGAAGTGCTGCCGCTGCCAGGGGTCCTTGTTCAATACCAGCAGCGCCTGGCCCTGGCCTTGGGTGGAAGCCTGCCATAGCAGCAGGATGGCCGGGTTGGGGGACTCCAGGCGCTGCAGCAGGCCATCCTCGCCAAAGACCGGGTAGCTGGCCTTGATGCGGTTGACGGTGGCGATGAAGGCGGTCAGGTCCACCGCCGGGGTCTCCCAGTCCTCGGGGCGGGTCTTGACCACGTGCAGGCGGCGCTGGAAGCCATACTCGTAGCCCATGGGCAGCATGACCCCGGTGGAGAAGAGGGCGGTGAAGAGATAGCGCTGTTTGAGGGCGTTGACGTTGTGGCCGGATTCCGCGTAGAGGCGCTCGGTGTCGTGGCTCTCGGGGAAGCCGATAGAGGGGGCGATCTGCCGCGTCAGTTCATATTGCTCCAGCAGCCAGGGGCTGGAGAAGTCCCACCACTTAGCGCTGTTGAAAATGGCGTCGAAGCCGGCGGCGGCCGTTTGCCGGGTCTGATCCGGGGAACAGCCCAGGGTCTCGGCGACGAACAGGGTGCCAGGATGCCGCCGCTTGACGTCCTGGATCAGGCGCCGCCAGAAGTCGCTGGGGATCTGATAGGCGGCGTCGCAGCGGAAGCCGGTGAAACCCAGGCCGATCAGGTGCTCGACCACCTTGCCGGCATATTCCTGCAGGCCCTGGGCATCCGCGGCATGGCGATGGTCGAACTGGGCCAGGTCCTCCCAGACCACCCGGGTGCCGTCCTCCTCCACGCAGAAGGGGTGAGCGATGCGGCCCCCCTCACGCCGAAACCAGTCCGGGTGCTGCTGGGTCAGGGGGGAATCCACCGCGCAGTGGTTGATGACCAGGTCGATCATCAGCCGCAACCCCAGTTTCTCCGCCACCTTGACCATCTCCCTGACCTGGGTCTCCGGCCGCTTGCGCGATCCCGGTGACAGCAGGGCAGGGTTGACGCCGAAATAGTCGCGGATGGAATAGAGGCTGCCCGATTGGCCCGGCGGCTGGATGGGGTTGACGAAGACCCAGTCGAAGCCCATGGCCGCGGCGCGCTCCAGATGGGGCGTCCAATGGGGGAAGGTCCCCGCCAACAGGGGGAAGAGGTTGTAGATTTTCATTCCGGGTGGGGAGGATCGGGCAAAAGGTTCAGGACGTGCGCGCCAGGCGAAGCGGATTCGGTTGTACTTCAGGGGTCGTTTTGGTCGCGATACCCAGGCCGGACGCTGAAGTGCTGGCAGCATAGATGGGGATGGACCCGGCCGAGGTCCAATGGGGAGGTTCAAATCGGCCGGAACCTGAATCGCCTATTGTGGGGGAGGACCGGAGAGGAGGAAAGGGGTCGGGCGGGAGCCTCCGGCTTGGGCTAATATCCCGCCATGTCCGTCTCCCCGCCCTCTACCGCCTCCTCACCATCCCCCGCCACACCGTCCCGGCTCAGCGGCCGGCGACTGGGGGTCTGGATCCTCCTCCTGGGGATGCTGACCGCCATCGCGCCCCTGTCCATCGACATGTACCTGCCCAGCTTCCCGCTGGTGGAGCGGGCCTTGGAGGTGGCGCCAGGGACCCTGGAGTTCACCCTGTCGGCCTTCTTCATCGGCCTGACCCTGGGACAACTGGCGTATGGCCCCCTCAGCGACCGCTTTGGCCGTAAGCCGCCTCTCTATTTCGGTTACGCCCTCTTCACCCTCGCCTCCCTCGGCTGCGCCCTGGCGGACAGCCTGACGGTGCTGATCATCGGCCGGTTCCTGCAGGGCCTGGGGGGGTGCGTCGGCATGGTGGTGACCAGCGCCATGGTCCGCGACCGCATGGGGGTGCGCGAGGCGGCCCGGGTTTTCTCCCTGCTGATCCTGGTCATGGGTCTGGCGCCCATTCTGGCGCCGCTGCTGGGCGGCTGGCTTCTGACCTTCTGGGACTGGCGCGCCCTCTTTCTCGTCCTGGCCGGCTTTGGCGCCCTCTGCCTCCTGGCCATCGCCCGGGGCTTGCCGGAGACCCACGACACCCGCCACGAGCCGCCCCTGCGGTTGCGGCGGGTGGCGGGCAATTACGCCTATCTGCTCCGCCAGCGCGCCTTTGTCGGCTATGTGATCAGCGCCGGCCTGGCCCGGGCGGGCATGTTCGCCTACATCGCCGGCTCGCCCTTCCTGCTCATCCAGTTCTATGGGGTGGCGCCGGAGCACTTTGGCTGGTTTTTCGGCGCCAACGCCCTGGCCCTGATCGCGGCCAGCCAGGTCAATGCCTGGCTCCTGCGGCGGCTGACCCCCTCCACCCTCCTGCGCCGCGCCCTCTGGTTGCCACCCCTGGCGGGGCTGGGATTGCTGGCCATGGTCCTCGGTGACCAGGATAGCCTGGTCGGCTTCAGCCTCGGCTTTTTGCTCTTCATCGGCAGCCTGGGTTGGATCGGGCCCAATGCCACGGCCTGCGCCCTGGCCACCCATGGCCAGATGGCCGGTACCGCCTCCGCCCTCAATGGCTCCCTGGGCTTCCTCCTCGCCACCCTGGCGGGGTCCCTGGTCGGCCTGCTTCACGACGGCACCGGCCAGCCCCTGGCTCTGGTGATGGCCTGCTGCGGCGGCGGGGCCTGGCTGACTCACCGGCTCCTGATCAGGCCCCTGGCCCTGGCCGGTAGCCAGCCGTAATGACCGCCTGGCCCGGCCCCAGGTCGGTTTTCCCCGCCCCCGCGGGTTAGCGGTGGCGGTCAGGCCTCAAACTGCCGGTGCCAGGGGTCCGGTTGGCAGCCGCAACCAGTATCAGACGCCCACGACCCTGAGCGGGTCAGGTGAACTGTCATCGGCCCCAAAACCCCCACCGCCCGGCGTCTCGATCAGGATGGCGTCCCCGGTCTGCATGGTGGTCCCGGCGGTGGCGGCCAATTCCTCTATCCGGCCGTCTGCCCGGAGCACGGCGTTGTGACCCACCTGGCCCGCACCGCCGCCTTGCAGCCCGAAGGGCGGGATGCGACGACGGCCGGAGAGGATGGCAGCGGTCATCGGTTCCAGGAAGCGCAGCCGGCGGATGACGCCGTCACCACCATGCCAGCGACCGGTGCCGCCGCTGCCCCGGCGGATGCTGAACTCCTCCACCCGCACCGGGAAGCGCCACTCCAGAATCTCGGGGTCGGTGAGGCGGGAGTTGGTCATGTGGGTGTGCACCGCGGAGGCCCCGTCGAAACCCGGACCCGCCCCGGCGCCGCCGCAGATGGTCTCGTAGTACTGATGCCGCTCGTTGCCGAAGGTCAGGTTGTTCATGGTGCCCTGGGAGGCGGCCAGGATGCCGAGGGCGCCATAGAGGGTATCGACCAGGCATTGGGAGGTCTCGACGTTGCCGGCGACCACCGCCGCCGGGGGGCAGGGGTCGAGGAGGCTGCCCGGCGGGATGACGATCTCCAGAGGGCGCAGGCAGCCGGCGTTGAGGGGGATGTCGTCGTCCACCAGGGTGCGGAAAACGTAGAGCACCGCCGCCAGGGTGATGGCGCGGGGGGCGTTGAAATTGCTGGCCTGTTGGGGTGAGGTCCCGGTGAAGTCGATGCGGGCGGTGCGGTGTGCCCGGTCCAGGCGGATGGCGACCTGGATGAGGGCACCGTTGTCCATCTCCACGGCGAAGTGACCATCCTGGAGGCGGTCCAGGGCGCGACGGACCTGTTCGGCGGCGTTGTCCTGGACATGCCCCATGTAGGCCGCGACCACCGCCAGGCCATAATGGGCGACCATGCGTTGCAGTTCCTGGGCGCCCTTTTCGTTGGCGGCGATCTGGGCCTGAAGGTCGGCTAGGTTCTGCCGCGGGTTGCGTACCGGCCAGGGGCCGCCGGTCAGCAAGGCGAGCAACTCCACCTCAAGGAAACGGCCGCCGCGCACCAGGAGAACGTTGTCGAGCAGCACCCCCTCCTGGACGATGGTGACGCTGTCCGGCGGCATGGAGCCGGGGGTGATGCCGCCGATGTCGGCGTGGTGACCGCGGGAGGCGACGTAGAACAGCACTTCGGGGGCTCTGGGACCAAGGTGTTCCTGAAGGCCCTGGGGGGCTTGATGGACCGGAGGGTTCTGATCGCCCCGGGGGTTCTCATGGCCCGAGGAGTCCTCATGGCCCAGAGGTACCGCCCATGAGTGCGCCGCCTCAGTCACCGCCACCGCTGTCGTAGCCGGGGTCTCGGCGAAGACCGGGATGATGACGGTCACGTCCGGCAGGTGGGTACCGCCGCTGTAAGGGGCGTTGCTGGCGTAGACATCCCCGGGCTGGAACTGGTCGCCACAGCTCTGGATCAGGGCCCGCACTGCCTCGCCCATGGAACCTAAGTGGACGGGGATGTGCGGGGCGTTGGCGATGAGTTGGCCCTCCCGGTCGAAGAGGGCGCAGGAGAAGTCCAGACGTTCCTTGATGTTCACCGAGTGGGCAGTGTTGGCCAGGGTCACCCCCATCTGTTCGGCGATGGCCATGAACAGGTTGTTGAAGACCTCCAACAGGATGGGATCGACGTCGGTGCCGAGGGCGACCCGTGCCGGGCGCGGCTCATGACGAGTCAGGACCAGTTCGCCGCCGGGTCGCACCTCGGCCTGCCAGCCGGGCTCGATGAGGGTGGTGGCCCCGTCCTCGCTGACGATGGCCGGTCCGCGGATTATCTCCCCGGGCCTCAGGGCGGCACGCTGGAAGAGGGGGGCGGCATGATCCCGGCCCCCCAGGTGCAGGGGCAGGGGGGCGAGGGTAGGGTTGGCGCTGGCTGGTTTCTGGGGACCGCTGGTGAAGTCGGCACTGGCAGGGTTCGGGCTGGCGCTGGCGGGATTGGCTCTGGTGGGGTTCGCGGAGACAGGGGCAGAGGGGATGGAGGGCACCTTGCTGAGGTTATTGGCCATGGAGAGGGCGTCGGAGGTATTGGCCCGAACAGGTGAATCCGCTCCAGGGGAGGGGAGGGCGGCAAGCCCGGCCCACCCACCGCTCTTGGTCTCGGCGACGAAATCCTCGCCAATGACCTCCACGGTAACCGCCTCCACCACCAGCGCCTTGTCCGCCATGACGAAACCGAAGCGCTGGCGATGGGCGGCAGCAAATCGGCCGCTAATGGCCGCCAGATCCGGACTTGCAGAGGCTGGCGCCTTCCATTCGGGGACGGGGATGCTCAGGGCCGTGTCGCTGCCGGCGTAGCGCAGGCGCAGGGCAATCTGGGCGCGCAGGCGGTCCGAGGGCAGCCCTTGCGCCATCATCTCGGCGCGCCCGGCGGCCTCCAGCTCCGTCCATGCGGCGACCAGAGCCGGGATCAGCTCCGGGGTCAGTGTCCTCTCCAGGGCCTGCTCCTTGAGCAGCCGTGTCTCCGCCAGGCCCATGCCATAGGCGGACAGCATGCCCGCCAGGGGGTGGATGAGGATAGCCGGCATCCCCAGGGCATCGGCCACGGCGCAGGCATGTTGGCCGCCGGCGCCACCGAAGCAGCACAGGGTGTAGGTGGTGACGTCGTAGCCGCGCTGGGTGGAGATGTGCTTGATGGCGTTGGCCATGTTCTCCACGGCGATGCGCAGGAAGCCTTCAGCCAGGGCCGTGGGGGTCAGGCCCTGACCGATGGCCGCCTCGACCTCCGCGGCCAGGACGGCGAAACGCTGGCGGACGATCTCCCGGTCCAGGGGCTGGCGCTGGTCGGGACCAAAGACTTGGGGGAAACAGTCCGGCTGAATCCGCCCCAGGAGCAGGTTGCAATCGGTGAGGGTCAGGGGCCCGCCGCGCCGGTAGCAGGCCGGCCCGGGATTGGCCCCGGCGGAGGCGGGACCAACCCGCAGCCGGGTGCCGTCGAAACGGCAGATGGAGCCACCCCCCGCCGCCACGGTGTGGATGTGCAGCATGGGCGCCCGCAGCCGCACGCCAGCGACCTGGGTGTCGAAGGCCCGCTCAAAGTCGCCAGCATAGTGGGCGACATCGGTGGAGGTGCCACCCATGTCGAAGGTGATGATGCGCTCGAACCCGGCCGCGGCGGCGGTGCGGGCGGCGCCCACCAGCCCCCCGGCGGGGCCGGAGAGGATGCTGTCCTTGCCCTGGAAGTGCCGGGCGTCGGCCAGTCCACCGTGGGATTGCATGAACAAGAGGCGGGTTGTGGGCGATGCTTCGTCGCCGGCTTTTGGTACCGTACCGCCGCCCCAGCCCTGGTCCGGTTCGCCGGCCAACTGACTGGCTACCTGATCGACATAGCGGCGCAGGATGGGCGAGAGGTAGGCGTCCACCACCGTGGTATCGCCGCGCCCCACCAGCTTGGGCAGGGGGCTGACCTGGTGAGAGACGGAGACCTGGGTGAAGCCGATCTCCCGGGCCAGGGCCGCCGCCTGGGCCTCGTGGTCGGGATAGCGGTAGCCGTGAAGAAAGACGATGGCCACGGCGCGGATGCCGGTCGCGAAGGCCGCTACCAGGGCGGCACGGGTGGCGGCGCCATCCAGGGGCACCAGGACCTCTCCCGCGGCCGAGACTCGCTCGGGCACCGCGGTGACCCGCTCGTAGAGCAGCTCCGGCAGGATGATCCGCCGGGCGAAGAGTTGGGGGCGATTCTGATGGCCGATGCGCAGGGCATCCCGGAACCCCCGGGTGATGAGCAAGAGGGTCCGGTCGCCGCGGCGCTCCAGGAGGGCGTTGGTGGCGACCGTGGTGCCCATCTTCACCGCCGCGATGGTGCCCGGCGGAATGGGCACATCCACCCCCTGGCCCAGCAGGTGACGGATACCGTGCAGGGCGGCATCGTCATAGCGCTCAGGATTGTCCGACAGCAGCTTATGGGTTAGCAGCCGGCCATCGGGCCGACGGGCGACGATGTCGGTAAAGGTCCCGCCCCGGTCGATCCAGAACTGCCAGCCCGAGAGCTGCCGGTCTCCCTGTCCAACTGCGTTGCTCATATCGCCCCCCCGACCCTCATCTTACGGTCAACTGCCTCCCCTGGGCCAATTCCAGCCTGACCTGCTGCTCCAACTCGGTCTTGAGCCCAGGCGCCAGCCCTAATTGCCGCGCCAGTTCGTCCAGGTAGGCACGTTCCAGGAAGTGTTCTTCATCGACGACCAGCACGCTGGCGATATACAGCTCCGCCGCCATTTCCGGACTGGTGGCCGTCCGTGCCACGGCGCCCGGGTCCAGGGGCTTATCGAGCTCGCCGGCAAGCCACTGCTCGAAGGCGGCGCCACCACCCAGATTACTGATCGATTGGGTCAACAAGTTACGCTCGCGTTGATCGATATGACCATCGGCCTTGGCGGCGGTGACCATGGCCAGGAGAAGGGCCCGGCTGCGTTCCTCCGCCAGCGCGGGGGCCAGGCGGTCGAGGGTTTGGGGCTCGACCAGGGGTGCCCCCGCCCCTTGCCGCGCCTGCCAGTTGCCGTAGGCCTTGTAGGCGATCGCCCCCACGGCCGCCAGGCCGCCGTAGGTCAGAACATTGCCGACCAGTTCCCGGCTGTGCTTGTTGCCCAGCAGCAGGCTCAGGGCACTGCCCGCCAAGGCCCCGCCCCCGGCCCCCGCGAGGAAGCTGCCCAGTTGGGAATTCCCCTCCTTGTCCTTGAACATCCCCGCCAGGTTGTCCAGGACGCCGGCACCGCCGGCCTTCTGATTGAGCAGCCCGCCCAGGGAGTCCATCAAGCCCCCCGGGCTCTGCTCTCCGGGCCGCTGGTCACCGGGCCGCTGGGGGTTGAGCAGGTCCTGTCCGGACTTGAAAAGCTGATCAAGCAAACCTTTACCACTCATAATGCCTCCAGAAATTCGTTGCGGTTGGACCTAAGATGGGCGCATCTTCACCCATTTTGGGGAGAAATGCGTCAACCTTCAGCCTGACAGACAAACCTTAAGCACGCATTACTGCACGGTCGGGGAAGCTGTTTGGCTATGGGGAACTCACCCCGTACCCTGTTGCGGGGGGGCGCTCGCGGCTTCGTCAGGCAATCTTGTCCTGATGAGAACCAACCTCGTTGAATGTTCACGGAATCGAAGATGGAACGTACGGCACCGACCCCGATACCCGAAACCGGCCTTGACCAGGTCCGGCGCCGGCCACCTCGCCGCGGGCTGGCCGAGCGGGTCCTGATCGGCCTCATCCTCGGGATCGCCGCCGGTATCTTCTTCGGCGAGATGGCGCACGCCCTCAAGCGCGTGGGCGATGCCTTCATCATGCTGCTGCAGGTGGCGGTGATTCCCTATATCGTCGCCTCGCTGATGACGGCGCTGGGCCGGCTCACG
>SACH01000377.1 GCA_009928645.1 Gammaproteobacteria bacterium
TCAGTCACAAACCCCTGTCCCTGGGTAACGCCTTCGAGAACCCGGTCAAGGCCAAGGGGGGCTTTCTGCCGCCCTCCGCCGAACGGCTGCTCGCCTATTGGGACACCATGCAGCGGTTATACAGCCTGCACGACCCGATGGCTGTCTGCTCTTCCGTGCCGCTGGCGGGGCGGACGGTGCTGCCCAGCCTCGAGGATCTCGAACAGTGGATCGTCCGGGACGGTCAGTGAGGACGGCCATGACCCGTTTCCTGCTTCTTAAGCTGGTCGGGCCGATGCAGGCCTGGGGTGAGCATACCCTGGAAACCTATCGGCCGGTGCACCCCTTCCCCACCCGTTCCGGTCTGGTCGGGCTGCTGGGCGCCTGTCTTGGCCTCGACGGGCAACAGCGGGCGGAACTCTGCGCCCTGGATGCATCATTCCGCCTGGCGGTGCGCGCCGATCAGGATCCCCGCCGCCCCTATGAGGCTTCGACCATCACCGATTTTCACACCGTGTCCCCGGTGCGCCGGGCGGACGGCCAGCTGAGCCCCTATCCGCTGGTCACGCGCCGGGAATATCTGTGCGATGCCAGCTTCACCGCGGCCCTGGCGTTCCTCCCGGACGGGCGCTTTCGTCACGAGGAGGTCGTCGCGGCCGTGAACTATCCGCGCCATACCCCCTATCTGGGCCGCCGGTCCTGCCCCTTGGGCCGACCGCTGCTGGAAGGGGAGGTCATGGCGGAATCGCTGGCCGCGGCCTTGGCGCAGGTGCCCCCCCACACCGGGGTGATCTACAGCGAAGACCCGGAGGGTCATCATAGCCAGCTGCGGGTGCGCGACGTCATCCTGCCCGGACGCAACCGCTCGTTTGGCACGCGCTGGGTCTATATCCGGGCCGAACGGGAGGGACTGGCATGAAGCTTTATCTCAGCAAGGTGCTGATCGAGCGGGCGCGGCCGCTCCAGCCGTATGAATGGCATCAACTGCTCTGGACCCTGTTCCCCGCGCCGGCCGGCACGCCGCGACCGTATCTGTTTCGCGTCGAAGGGCAGGAGCCGGGCGCGACCCAGGTCCTGGTGCAATCCAACCGGGAACCACAGGCCGGCGCCGCGGTAGACCATGCCCAGGTGCGGGTGCTCGCCACCCGGCCGCTCCAGCCCCCGCAGGGGTCCGGCCAGCGGTTGCAGTTCCAGGTCACCGTCAATCCGACGCTGCAACGTCGCGTCCCTAAGGCGGAGCCGCCCGGCGCCGGACCGACCCGCCGCCACCTGGTGCGGATCGGCCACTATCAGGAGGAGGAGCAACGCGCCTGGCTTGAATCACGGCTCGCCGGCGCGGCGCAACTGGAGGATGTCCTGATCCGGGACCAGCGAACCCTGCGGTTTCGCACCACCCGCCAGCAGGTGGGCACGGTCCACACCGTGCGCTTCACGGGGGCACTGACCGTCCGCGATCCGGAGCAGTTGACCCGGTTGCTCGCCAAAGGCGTCGGGCCGGCGAAAATGCTGGGGTGCGGCATGCTGAGTCTGGCGCCCGGTTAAAGCGCGGCGCGCAGGCCGGGTTGCGACCCGCGCGCCCGGGTGACGGCCCGGCCGGCGCCGGGACGGTGGGAGCGGTTCTTTAACAATTCGAGTGGGAACGGCGTGGCGGGAATGCCGGACGGTGGCCACGCCGACACCAGGAAAATATAATTCTATCCAGATAGATAGAGGGTAGAGTGTAGCCCATGCGCGCAGGGATGGCCCGAGGGCGACGAAACCGCCAGCGTGCAGGAGGGCGTGTAGCCCATGCGCGCAGGGATGGACCGCCGTGGAGAACGCCGGCGATGCAGAGTGTTTCCCATGCGCACAGGGATGGACCGCCACTGCTGATCTGCCCGTTGGTGTTTCCCATGCGCAGGGATGGACCTCAGTGGCCCCTCCCGTGAGAAAACAATCCCATGCGCGCAGGGATGGCCCGTTCGGCGAGGTGCGGAGGACGAGGTGTTTCCCGCGCGCAGGGATGTCCCG
The DNA here is from genome assembly GCA_009928645.1 of Gammaproteobacteria bacterium. Classification (GTDB taxonomy): domain Bacteria; phylum Pseudomonadota; class Gammaproteobacteria; order Chromatiales; family Chromatiaceae; genus M0108. Next base: position 1,990 of record SACH01000377.1, read on the forward strand.
CCGCCCTTCCAGGAGGACTCGCCCCGCGTGCTGTGTTTCCCTTGCGCGCAGGGATGGCCCGGCCCACGCCCCGCCAGCGCCATCCGCGCCGATGTGTTTCCCTTGCGCGCAGGGATGGCCCGGTGTTCCCGCTGCAAAAAGAGCTATTTTGACAGTGTTTCCCATGCGCGCAGGGCTGGACCGCTGTGTTTGGGGGACGAGGTGCGTCACTGCCAGTGTTGCCCACGCGCAGGGATGTCCCTCTGGATGTCATCGTGCAAGAAGAGGTGTTGCCCATGCGCGCAGGGATGGACCGAGGTTAAGCGAAAATTCCTCTTATCAATTCTAGTGTTTCCCATGCGCGCAGGGCTGGACCGAGCTTTTCACGGGGTACCGGTGTTTCCCGCGCGCAGGGATGTCCCGCTAGCATTAAGGAGCATGGACAGGGACCGCGGGTGTTTCCCA
>SACH01000075.1 GCA_009928645.1 Gammaproteobacteria bacterium
GCCTTCCGTGCGGGCCTCGGTCCGGAGGTCGAATTGCTCGATCTTCTGTTTGATGAGATCGCTGATTTCTGATGGGTTCAGTTGCATGTCGGTTTCCCGTTAAATGTGCAATTCGCTGGCCAGCCTTTGGAGTTTCCCCAGAACGGAGCCGTCGATGACCAGGTCGTCGGTGCGGATCTCCACTCCACCAATCAGGGAGGGGTCTTTCTCGACCGTGATCTCCACTTCCGCCTTTAATTTTGCCTTGAGCGCTTCCGCCAGTAACTTTTGCTGTTGGGCATCCAGGGCGTAGGCACTGCGGATATGGACCTGGCGCACCCCTTTGTGCACTGTCTCGAGTTCCGCGAAGACCTTGGCAATCTCCGGTAGCACCGACAGGCGCTTGTTTTCCGCCAGGAGCCTGACCAGGTTGCGCGCCTCCGCGGGGAGCGCATCACCCCCCAGGTCAAGCAGCATGTCCCGTGGCAGGTCCCGGGGTATCTCCGGGTTGGAGATCTGGGCTGCCATGGCCGGGTCGCTGGTCAGGGCGCCCAACAGGGTGAGAGCCTCGGACCAGGCCGCGACCTGACCAGTGTCCTTGGCGCGGGCGAAGGCGGCCTCCGCGTAGGGGCGGGCGATGGTGGTGATTTCTCCGGCCATGGTCGCGTCCTAGATCTGCTTGGCGAAGGTGTCAACCAGGGCCTTGTGGGCGCTGGCGTCGATTTCCTTATTGAGGATTTTGGTCGCGGCGGCCAGCGCTAGCTCGGCCACCTTCTCCCGCAGGGCCTCCCGGGCGCGATTGGTCTCCTGGTCGATCTCCGCCTTGGCGGCGGTGACCAGTCGTTCACCCTCGGCCCGCGCGGAATCTTTGGCCTCTTCAACGATCTCGGCAGCGCGTTTTTGAGCCTGATTGACGATCTCGGCGGCGTGCTTTTTGGCCTCCACCATGAGTTCCTTGGCGCGCTGCTGTCCAAGCTGCTGCTCCTGGTGACCACGTTCCGCGGCGGCCAGGCCCTCGGCGATCTTGGTCTTGCGCTCCGCCAGGGCGGTGACGATCGGCGGCCAGACAAACTTCATACAGAACCAGACGAACACCGCGAAGGAGATCATCTGGAGGAACAGGGTCAAATTGATATTCATGCCTTTGCCTCGTGATGGACGAGAAATGCGGGACCGGCGTGGGGCCGGATCCCCATTTAGACGGCAAACATCAAATAGAGGCCCATGGCGACCGAGATGACCGGCAGGGCGTCCGTCAGACCCATCACAATGAAGAACTGAGTGCGGAGCACAGGGATGAGTTCTGGCTGGCGTGCGGAGCCTTCCAGGAAGCGACCACCGAGGATACCGATACCAATTGCCGCGCCAATGGCGCCCAGGCTGAGCATGAGAGCGGCTGCGACGTAGACCAGGGCTTGCGAGAGTTCCATTGTTTTCCCTCTTGAGGTTGAGTGGGACTGGGGTGAAAGGGGAGGCCGACTTGACGCGCTATGCAATCAATGATGTTCCTGGTGGGCCATGTCGAGGTAGACGATGGTCAGTACCATGAAGATGAAGGCCTGCAGTAGGATGATAATGATATGGAAGATGGCCCAGGCCAATTGCAGGGCGCCACCGCTGATACTCAGGACGATATTGTGACCGTACATGAGCGCGATGAGGATAAAGATCATCTCTCCCGCATAAAGGTTGCCAAAGAGACGCAGGGCAAGCGAGATCGGTTTGGAAATCAGGTTGATTCCTTCCAGCACCAGATTGGCGGGGATACCCCATTTACCGAAGGGCTGGAGGGCCAGCTCACCGATGAAGCCGCCAATGCCCTTGATCTTGATGCTGTAGTAGAGGATCAGGATGAAGACCGTGATGGACATACCGAAGGTTGCGTTCGGGTCCGTGGTCGGCACGATCTTGAGGAAATGAATACCAATGAGACTTGCCAGCCAGGGGACCAGGTCTACCGGGAATAGATCCATCAGGTTCATCAGGAAGACCCAGACGAAGATGGTCAGGGCCAGGGGCGCGATGAGGGGGTTGACGCCGCTGAAGGAGCCGCGGACGTTCTCCTCGACGAAGTCGATGATCCACTCGGCGAAGTTTTGCATTGGTCCCGGGACGCCGGCAGTGACGTTGTCGGCGACCTTCTTGAAGAACCACATCATCAGGGCGCCCAGGCCGATGGCGAAGAACATGGTATCTACGTGGATGGCCCAGAAGCCCATCGCCGACGCCTCATCGGCGCTATGGGCAAAGGTCAATCCCCGGTCCGGGAGGACCCCGAGGGTGAGATTGGTCAGATGGTGGTTGATATACCCTTGTGCGGTCAAAGCTTCGGCAGCCATCGACGGTCTCTCTTCAAGGTTTCGAGCCAGCGCCCCAACAGGGCGCGATTATCGCCGGCAGCACCTGTACGGCGAAATAGGCAGCCAGCATTGCCGGTACGTTGAGGTCGTTCACCCTGGCGAAGGCGAAAACAAAAATGCCGATCACCAGGATCAGTTTGCCGATCTCCGCCCCAATGATCCTGCCCACCAGGGCCTGGGGACGCCGCGCCTCGTAGGGACCGAACACCGATGCCGCAAACAGGGTCGTTGCCAGGGTACAGGCGCCGCCACCGATCAGGATAGATAGGGCGATCGCTGGGGAAAAGGCCAACGCACCGGCAGCAAGAGTCAGGGTCAGGATGAGCTGAACCAGTAATAGTCGCCGCGGGACCCGGGTCTGGTGCTCGTCCGTTCGCTTCATGCCCGAGGTGACCGGGACGCAGACTCATGCCCAGCTAACTTCGAACCGGGAGCATTATAAGGGCGCTTTATCGGTCGATCAATGTTTAAGTAGATAGTCATGGTCTGGTGCGCCCTCCTGAAAGCGGGAAGCTGGGTCCGCAAGGGTTAAACGCGATTTACTTGATGTGGGCCAAAATACCGTCAAGCTCGTCCAGGCTGTGGTAAGCGATCACCAGACGACCACCACCCCGGGTCCCCGGCTGGATGGTGACCTGGGCTCCCAGACGTTCACCGAGGTCGTCCTGGAGACGCCGGACGTCCGGGTCGACCGTCGTCGCTGGTCGCAGGCCCGGATGGGCACGTTCCTCATCCTCCTGCTGAAGCTGGCGCACCAGGCGCTCTGTCTCCCGCACCGAGAGGCCGCGGCTGGTGACTTGGTCAGCGGCGATGCTCTGCCTGGGACCCTTGAGCCCCAGGAGGGCGCGGGCATGGCCCATCTCCAACTGGCCTCGTTCCAGGGCGCGCTTGACATCGTCGTTGAGTTCGAGCAGGCGCAAGAGATTGGTGACTGTGGCCCGGGATTTGCCGATGGCCTCGGCGATCTGGGCATGCGTCAGGCCGAACTCCCCCAGCAACCGTTGCAGGGCGGTCGCCTCCTCCAGAGGATTGAGGTCGGCGCGCTGGATGTTCTCGATGAGGGCGATGGCCATGGCCCCCTGCTCGTCAACCTCCCGGATCACCACCGGGATCTCAGTCAGACCCGCCTGCTGGGCAGCGCGCCAGCGACGTTCCCCGGCGAGCAGTTCGTAGCGACCAGCGGTCAGGGCCCGCACTACGACGGGCTGGATGATGCCTTGGGCGGCGATGGAGTCCGCCAACTCGCGTAGTGCGTCAGGGTCGAAGTCCCTGCGGGGTTGGTAGCGCCCACGTTCGATTAGGTCTAGTGGCAGGCTGGTCAGGCGGCCCTCCGTCTCACTGGGCGCCGAGCCAGCGCTGGCTGCGAGATCGCCTGGTTCCATGTTGGTCGCGCCTGAGCCGCCTAAGCCACCGAGCAGGGCATCCAGGCCGCGACCGAGCCCTTTCTTCCGCGTATTCATGACGGGTCGATCCTCATCTGGAGGGGCAGGGTGGGGTTGTAGGGACGCCATGAGAGGGGCTTCAGGCTCAGGCTGGCGCCGCCTGGCGTTTCTGCTGACGGCGGATCACTTCGCTGGCCAGGGCCAGGTAGGCAACTGAACCGCGCGAGGCCTTGTCGTAGAGCAGGACCGGCTGACCATGGCTGGGAGCCTCCGCCAGGCGCACGTTGCGCGGGATGATGGTGCGATAGACCTCGGTATTGAAGTGGGTGACGAGTTGGGTCGAGACCTGATTGGCCAAATTGTTGCGCGGGTCGTGCATGGTGCGCAGGATGCCTTCGATGGCCAGACCGGGGTTGCGGCTGGCGCGGATTTGGGCGATGGTGTCGAGCAGCGCCGAGAGCCCCTCCAGGGCGTAATATTCGCACTGGATGGGGATCAGCACCCCCTGGGCCGCCACCAGGGCGTTGACCGTCAGCATGTTCAGGGACGGCGGGCAGTCGATGATAATGAATTCGTAGGTTGGGCCCAGGCCGGCCAGGACTTCACGCAGGCGCCGCTCCCGCTGGGCAGACTGCATGAGGCCCACCTCGGCGGCGGTCAGGTCGCCGTTGGCCGGCAGGAGGTCGAAGCCTGGCGCGGGCTCGGCGACCCGTACCCTGCAGTCGGCCAGACCCAGATCGCCGAGCATCAGGTCACAGGCGGAGCGGGCGAGGTTGCGCTTATCTACGCCGCAACCCATGGTGGCATTACCCTGAGGGTCCAGGTCCAGCAGCAGGACCTGGCGTTTCATCGAGGCCAGCGACGCGGCCAGGTTGACGGCGGTGGTGGTCTTGCCTACCCCGCCTTTCTGATTGGCGATAGCGATGATGCGGGCCATGTCGGGGTGGTCAGTCGCGGCGGATCTCGATGAGGTGACGGTCGGCCTCGAGGCCGGGGACGCTCAGGCGTCGGCAACGGGGATCAGGGGCAGACAGCGCGGCTAATTCGGCCTCAGGGCGTCGTCCTTTCATGATCAGAAGACGCCCTGGGCTGGCGAGCAGTGGTTCCGCCACCTGCCAAAGGGTCTCCAGTTCGGTGACGGCCCGGCTGACAATGGTAGCGAATTTTCGCGGGGGCCGATACGACTCCATCCGGGCCTGGATGGCTTCGATTCCTGCCAGTTCCAGTTCCAAGGCCGCTTGGCGGACAAAGCGGATTTTCTTGCCGTTGCTATCGAGGAGGACGAAGTGGGCTGACGGCTGGGCGATGGCCAGGGGGATTCCCGGTAGCCCAGGGCCCGTGCCCAGGTCCAGGACCGGAGACCCCGCCAGATAGGGCAGCACCGCCAGACTGTCAAGGAGATGACGGGTAACCGCTTCCAGGGGATCGCGCACCGCGGTCAAATTGTAGGTACGGTTCCAGCGCATCAGCAGGCTGAGGAAGCGGATGAGGCGTTGTCGCTGCTCTTCCGACAGTTCCAGTCCCATGTCACTGAGGCCCTCATCCAGCCGGATACGGGGGGTGGGAGCGGCGGTGGTCATCGCCTCCCATCCCGTGCCATTGCTGGCAGATCGCACGGGGGCATGACGCGGGTGGTGGATCTTCGAGCCTGATGGGGCGCGTTTACCGTCGCGAACGCAGCCCAAGTCCCGCCAGACCCGTGGGGTACCCTGTTCTCGCCTATCATGCTAAGCGCCGTCGCAGATGGATGAGTAATAAGGAGATAGCCGCCGGGGTGATGCCGGGGATGCGCGCTGCCTGGCCCAGGGTGGCGGGACGGACCCGGAGGAGCTTTTCCCGCACCTCGGCGGAGAGGCCGCGAACCTCGGCAAAGGGGAAATCCCCGGGCAGGGCCGTCTCCTCCTGCGCCCGGTGGCGCTCGATTTCCTGAAGCTGGCGGTCGATGTAGCCGGCGTACTTGGCCTGAATGGCCAACTGCTCGGCGACTTGGGGATCGCTGACGCCCGGGCCGAGACCGGAGAGTGCCATCAGTTCACCATAGCCGACCCGGGGTCGTGCCAGCAGATCCAGGGCGCGGGCATCACGGCGCAACTCATCGCCGAGAATCGCCCGGGCCTGATCGGGGTCCAGGGCCCCGGGTCTCAGCCAGGTTTCACGTAGCCGCTGACGTTCCCGTTCGATGGCCTCGCGCTTCTCCACGAAACGCCGCCACTGTTGCTCCCTGACCAGACCCAGGCGGCGGCCGGTCTCTGTCAGTCGGAGGTCCGCATTGTCCTCGCGCAGCAGCAGCCGGTATTCCGCGCGGCTGGTGAACATGCGGTAGGGTTCCAGGGTACCCCGGGTGGTCAGGTCGTCCACCAACACGCCCAGGTAGGCCTGGTCCCGGCGGGGCCGCCAGGGTTCCTGGTCCCGAACCCGCCGGGCGGCGTTGGCGCCGGCCAGCAGGCCCTGGGCGGCCGCCTCCTCGTAGCCGGTGGTGCCATTGATCTGGCCGGCGAGGAAGAGGTTGCCGATATGCAGGGATTCCAGGGAGGGGTCCAGATCACGCGGGTCGAAAAAATCATACTCGATGGCATACCCAGGTCTGGAGATTCGCGCTCGCTCCAGGCCGTGGATGCTGCGGACCAGGCGTTCCTGGACATCGAAGGGCAGACTGGTGGAGATGCCGTTGGGATAGATCTCGTGGGTGGTCAGGCCTTCCGGTTCGAGGAAGATCTGGTGGCTGGGCTTGTCGGCGAAGCGCACCACCTTGTCCTCAATGGAGGGACAATACCGCGGACCGATGCCCTCGATGAGGCCCGTGAAGAGGGGGGAGCGGGACAGGCCACCGCGGATGATGGCGTGGGTCTCCTCGCTGGTGTGAGCGATATAGCAGTTGACCTGGGTGGGGTGGTCTTCGGGGCGACCAAAGAAGGAGAACACCGGCACGGGTGCGTCACCGGGCTGGGCCTCCAGGACCCGGTAGTCGATGGTGCGGCCGTCCAGGCGTGGCGGGGTACCGGTCTTGAGTCGGGAGACCCGGAACGGCAGGTCGCGCAGCCGCCGCGCCAGGGTGTTGGCGGGAAGGTCGCCAAAGCGTCCCCCCTCGTGGCTCGCCAGGCCGACGTGAATCCGTCCGCCGAGGAAGGTCCCCACCGTAAGCACGACACAGGGCGCTGACAGGCGCTGACCAAGTTGGGTGATGACCCCGGTGACCCGCCCGCCCGCGATCACCAGGTCGTCCACCGCCTCTTGGAAGATGTCCAGATTGGCGGTGTTCTCCACCGCCCACCGTACCGCCGTCTTATAGAGTTGCCGGTCCGCCTGGGCACGCGTCGCCCGCACCGCCGCCCCCTTACTGGCGTTGAGGATGCGGAACTGGATACCCGCCTGGTCCGTCGCCCGTGCCATGAGGCCACCCAGGGCGTCGATCTCCTTGACCAGATGACCTTTGCCGATCCCGCCAATGGCGGGATTGCAGCTCATCTGGCCGATGGTTTCGATGTTGTGCGTCAGCAGTAGGGTCCGGACGCCCATGCGAGCTGCCGCTATCGCCGCCTCGGTTCCGGCGTGGCCGCCGCCGACGACGATGACATCGTAACCGGACTCAGTGGCCATGGCAGAGAAGATACCGATGGTTGTTCATGGCGGCAATTAGGAACAGTGGCTGCTGGTGGCTAGTCAGGGTCTGGGAGCGGTGCGGGGCCCCGGAGTTCGGACGGGTTGGGGGCGATCAGTTCGCAAAAAGAATATAGTAGCCGTTCCTTGGCAGCAGCGGCGGCGTTTTGCCCTTTCAGCGCTGCCACCCGAACGATGACGGGTCTGTCACGACGTCTCTTCTGCGGGGGGGCGATGAAGCTGATATTTCCAATTCACGCGGACCGGCGAGCGCTGTTAAGGGCTCGCTATGGATAAGGCCCTAGCAGGTCAACTGGATGCCGCGTTGCAGACGGCCAGTGAGATCATCCTCGGCAAGGAGCGGGAATTACGCCTCGCCGTCGCCTGCCTGCTGGCGCGGGGGCATCTGCTGATCGAGGACCTCCCTGGAGTTGGTAAGACGACCCTCGCTCACCTCCTGGCGCGGTTGTTAGGCCTGGAATATGCGCGCATTCAGTTCACGAGTGATCTGTTGCCGGCTGACATTATTGGCTCGTCCATCTACGAGCGGGCCACGGAACGGTTTCGCTTCCACCCCGGCCCCCTCTTCGCCGAGTTGGTCCTGGCGGATGAGATCAATCGTGCCACCCCTAAGGCCCAGAGCGCCCTCCTCGAGGCCATGGAGGAGCGCCAGGTAACGGTGGAGGGCGAGACCCATCCCTTGCCCGAGCCCTTCTTCGTCATCGCTACCCAGAACCCAAGCTTCCAGATCGGGACCTTTCCCTTGCCGGAATCGCAACTCGATCGCTTTCTGATGCGCCTGAAAATCGGCTATCCGGCGGAGGCCGCTGAAAAGGCCCTGCTGGCGGGGGAGGACCGCCGGGAGATGTTGGCACGCATGACGCCAGCCTTGGCCAAGGCGGAGATTCGGGCCCTGCAGCAGGCCGTCAGCCAGATTTATGCCTCCCCGCCCATCATCGACTATTGCTATGACATCATCGCCTTCACCCGGCGTTCGCCCCACTACCAGCAGGGCTTGTCACCCCGGGCCGGTCTGGCGCTGTTGCGGGCGGCGCGGGCCTGGTCACTGCTGGGGGGACGTGACGCCGTCTATCCCGAGGATGTCCAGGGGGTCCTGGGACCTTGTATCAGCCACCGGCTTGAGTTCAGTGGTGCGACGGAGGCGGACGCCTTTTCCCAGCGCGATGCCGTGGCCCTGATCCTCGATCAGGTGCCGGTGCGATGAGTGACCGTCTCGCAACCAGTAACTGACCCTCGTCTCCTATGGGATTGACCCTCCCATCACCTTTCCGCCTCGGGGCCAAGCTTGACCGGCTGGTTGCCCGCTTCGCTCGCGTCTGCCCCTTGACGCCGGACGGCCAGGCCCGGGTACTGCCTCGGGCCATCTATATCCTGCCGACCAGGGCTGGGCTGGTATTCGCTGGCATCCTGCTCCTGATGCTGCTGGGTTCGCTGAATTATCAGAATAATCTGGGGCTGTTGTTCACCTTCCTCACCACGGCAGTGGTCGTGGTCTCCATGCATCATGCCTGGTTCAATCTGCTGGGTCTGACCCTTTCGGCGCGGGCGGGACGACCGGTCTTTGCCGGTAACCGGGCGGTCTTCGACCTCCAGGTGGTGGCCGAGACCCGAAAGCGGCGGCCGGATCTGCGGCTATGCGTTGGTGACCAGGTGGTACCGCTGGACCTGGAACCCGGGCACGATGCCAGGACGTCCCTGGGCTTGCCGACGCGGCGACGGGGTCTCCACGCCCTCGGCCGGGTGACGCTGGAGACCTACTACCCCTTGGGTCTGTTTCGCTGCTGGTGCTATCTGGAAACGGCGGCATCGGTCCTGGTCTATCCCCGACCCGCCGACAGGGCGCCGGACCCCGTGCCAGCGGCCGGGGGTCTTGTGGATGGTCGGGGTGTCCAGGACCCTGGGGCCGAGGATTTCGTCGGATTGCGCCGCTATCGCCCCGGTGATTCTCCGCGGCAGTTGGACTGGAAGGCTTATGGGCGCGGTCGGGGTCTCCAGGTAAAGCAATTCGGACGTGACCTCCCCGATCGCCTGTGGCTGGACTGGGACCTGCTGCCCCCGGCGGATACCGAGACCCGCCTGACTTGGCTGGCGCGCCAGGTCGTGGATGCGGCGCTGACGGAGCAGGCATTTGCTTTGCGAATCCCGGGACGCGCGATCGCCCCTGGCCATGGCGAAACGCAGATGCACCGCTGTCTCGCCGTCCTGGCGCGCTTTGGCCAGGGTGCCCTCTCCGCCCAGCCGGAGGATCGGCTATGAGTGGCGGTTGGGCCCTGACTCCCCCCCTCCCGGCCATGGTCGTGCAGGGAGTTCAGCCATCTTCTTTCACTTCCCTCTTGGCGTCTGGGGCCCGGGGAAGGTCATGACGGCTGCTGTCCGACCGGTTCCGGCGGCGGCTCAACTCCGTCCTGGGCAAGTCCTGGCCAGCAGCCTGCTCTATGCCATGGCTGGGTTGAATCTGGCCCCCGATCTCCCGCTGCCCGTGGCCGGCTTTTTTTATCTCCTCCTACTGTACCGTGTCCTGACGGTCTTCCAGCCCAGGTTCGTGCCTGGCCGCCTGATCCTTTTCCCACTCTCACTGGCCGCACCGGCCTTGGTCTTTCACAGTTATGGCACCCTGGTTGGTCAGGAAGGCGGTTCAGCCCTGCTCACGCTCCTCCTGGCGCTCAAGTTACTTGAAGGCCGCAACCGCCGGGATCTGCGATTGGCCGCCATGCTTTTTTCCTTCTGGCTGATCAGCCATTTTTTCTTTGACCAGTCGCCGGGCACGGCGCTGTTTCTGGGCCTCCTGCTGTTTCTGAACCTGGCCCTGCTGGCGGACCTGGCTCGCGCGGATGGTCTGCCGGCCCCGTTACCTTCGGTCATACCTGGCCAGGGCAGGGGCCTAGACGCATCCGGGATGCGGGCCTTCCTCAGCCCAGTCAAGGGCCCCATCGGGTTGGTCCTGCGGCTCACCATGCAATCCCTGCCCCTGGCCGTGCTGCTCTTTGTGCTCTTTCCCCGCCTCGATGCCCCGCTTTGGTCCTTTATTCCCGTCACGGAGGTGACACGCTCCGGTATCAACGATTGGCTTGAACCAGGCTCGGTAAGTGATCTGGTGTTGGATGGGTCGCTTGCCTTTCGGGTCCGCTTCGACGGGTCCATCCCGGCGGCGGAGGGGCTTTACTGGCGAGGCCCCGTGGCCTGGAATACCGATGGCCGGCGCTGGACCGGCGGTCGACCTGACCAGTTTGGCGCCTTGACTCCGGCGACGGTGAGAGCCGGGCCCGCTGCTCAGACCATCGCCTACCAGGTAACCCTTGAGGCTAGTCGGCAGCATTGGCTTTTTGCCCTCGATTGGCCCGTCGCCACCCCTGAGCGGGATGCCACCCTCACCCATGACTTTCAACTCCTGGCCGCGAAGCCCATCATGGAGACGCGCCGTTACCGGGTGATCTCTGCCGCTACCCCCGCGACCGGCGATCTGCCCGCCGCCCAGCAGTCCGCAGGTTTGGCATTGCCGGACAATATCAGTGAGCGCATGCGCGAATTGGTCGGCATCTGGCAAGCACAGGCCGTTGAGCCGGAAGATCTGATTCAGGCTGGACTGGCTTACTTCAATGCGGAACCCTTCTATTACACCCTGCAGCCCCCGCGGTTGGGCAACAACGCCGCAGATGAGTTTCTCTTCGAGACCCGCCGGGGGTTCTGTGAGCACTATGCCAGCAGCTTTACCCTGCTGATGCGCCTTGCTGGTCTTCCGGCACGGATCGTGATGGGATACCTGGGGGGCGAGCGTAATCCCTTGGGGGACCATCTTATCGTCCGCCAGTCCGACGCCCACGCTTGGGTCGAGGTCTGGCTGTCAGGGCGGGGCTGGACCCGGGTGGACCCCACTGCCGCCGTGGCCCCGGAGCGCATTGAGATCAGTCCCGACCTGGCTACCCTGGCCAGTGGTCGCCCCTTGCGATTGCGGATTGGTGAGGTTGGTGCCTGGGGCCAGGTCCTCCATGGCCTGCGCCTTTTCGGTGATGCCCTGGACGAAAACTGGTACCGCTGGGTCCTGGGCCTCGACCGCTCCCGTCAGCATGCACTCCTTGAGCGTCTGGGGCTGGGCTGGTTGCGGGAATACGGCCTCGCGGTCCTCATGGTCATGGGCGCTGGCGGGGTGCTGGGTCTCCTGATGCTCCTGCTGCGCCGGGAGCCGGGGAGCAAGGCATGCGATCCTCTTGAACGGCTCTATCGTCGCTTTTGCACCCTGATGGCCAGGGCTGGTTGGCCACGCCAAATCAGCGAGGGACCCAGTGACTATGGCCAGCGTCTGGTAGCCGTGGCGCCGGACTTGGCGGCGCGCATTGCCTCCTTCACTCAGCTCTATGCCCGATTACATTACGGTAAGGGCATGTATGACCGGGAGGATCTGACCCTGTTGCGCGCAGACCTGCGGGCGATAAAGGCGGGATGGCGACGCTACTCGACCCAGCCATGACTGAGAACGAACCAAATCACTCTGGGTATAAGCTTATGAATGCTGAAATATGCTAATGGAATTCCTGCTTATTGGTTTGGTCCTAGGCTTGTCAGCCGGCATTTCACCCGGCCCCCTGCTGACTCTGGTGATTGCCGAGACCTTGCGTTACGGGGTTAGGGCGGGAATCCGGGTTGCCATTACGCCCATTATCACTGACCTGCCGATCATTCTTCTGACCCTGCTTATCCTGTCGCGTCTGGCAGATTACGAGTGGCTGTTGGGAGGGATCTCGCTCGTCGGCGGGATCGTTCTGCTGATCATGGCCTTTGACTGCCTGAGGGTCGAGGAGGAAGTGCCAGACCGGGAGACAACAGCGGCCAATTCTTTGATCAAGGGTATCCTGGCGAACCTGCTCAATCCTCATCCCTACCTTTTCTGGTTCAGCATCGGTGCGCCCCTTATGACGCAGGCTCTCAGGCAGAGTACCGCCGCCTTGTTCAGCTTCATACTTGGTTTTTATCTGCTGCTGGTTGGTTCCAAGGTTATCCTCGCGGTGATGGTTGCCAAGTCGGCTGCTTTCATGAGCGGGAGGATCTATTTCTATGCTATGCGACTCCTTGGCGCTATGCTGGGCCTCCTGGCAGTCATCCTGTTTTATGATGGGCTCAGGTTGCTGGGGATGATTGCATAACACCGGCAGTGTCGGCGGGGGTGAGGGGGG
>SACH01000378.1 GCA_009928645.1 Gammaproteobacteria bacterium
TGCCCTGGTCGATAGCGATGGCATAGGCCAGCTCGAGGTGGGGCTGAAAGTCGGCCGTCAGCGCCAGCAGGCGCCCGTCATCCCAGCGGACGTGGGCCACCACCCGATCGGGCGCCGGATCACGGCTCGGGGGCTCGACCGACTCCAAGATGCCGAGGGAACCGTTTTGCAGGTCCAGGTCCCAGTCGTTGCGGGTGCAGATGACCGGATCGCCGACATGGAGCCCCGTGTCGTAGGCCTGATCCTGGTCCAGGCTCCACAGCCTCAGCCCTGGCGCCCCCGCGTTGACGCGACCGCAGCACAATGGATTCAGGCGGTTGACCCCCCCTTGGGCGGCGTTGCGGGTGGGGCTCAGGAGCTGGGTGCCGGCCCGATCCGCATCGTAGAGCCTGAGCACGATGTCATGGAGGTTTTCAGGGGCGCACGACACGAAGGCGACGGGCGCGTGATGATCTTCCGGGAGTTCGGGCCACACACCTTGGCGGATGGCCGCCGCAGCCTCGGCGATGGCCCCGCCATAACGCTTGACTTGGGACAGCTCGACGCGGGGCAGGCCGTCATGATGCGCCAACTCGTGCAAGACCAGTCCGGGACCAACCGGAGGTAGCTGGTGGGGATCGCCCACCAGCACCAGGCGGTAGCCCTCAGGCAGGCGCCGCACCACCCGATAGGCCGACGGCAAGTCCAACATAGAGGCCTCGTCGATGATCACGATGGCGCGCTGGGGCGAAGGCCTGGTGCCAAAAGTCTGCAGGAAGCCGGCGATGGTCTGTGCCGGATGGCCGGTGGCTTCGCGGATGCGCTTCGCGGCTCGGCCGGACAGGGCCATGGGGAAGACCGCGATCCTCGCGACCTGGGCGATCTGGATCAGCCCCCGCAGGACGGTGGTCTTGCCGGTGCCGGCGCCCCCAGTGATGATGGCGAGGGGGGAGGTATTGGCCAAGCGCAGGGCGGCATCCTGCTCGGGGTTGATGATGATCCCGGCGGTCTGCTGGTACTCGGCGATGACTTGGTCCAGGGTGATGGGTGCCAACAGGGGCGCGGGCGCAAGCCGCGCGGCGATGGCCTCGGCGATGGTCTGTTCCATGATCAGGGGGCCGGGGGCGTGGATCCGGTCACCCAGCTGGACGAAGCGTCCCAGGGCGCGTGCCTTGTCCAGCGCCCGTGTCAGAACTACGTCCTTGGGCGTGCCCAGCAGGAGGCGCAGGCTGTGCTTGAAGTCGGTTTCGGGAAGATAGGTGTGCCCGCGATCGAAGCCCTGATAGAGGACTTCTTCCATCGCGCCGGCCGTGCGGCGGGGATCGTCGGGCGCCAGGCCGAAGGTTTCTTGGGCGAGGGCGTCGGTTTTGCCCCAGGGACCGGCGAAGCTAATGAGCCGGTAGGGGTCTTCCTCGATCTTCGCTGCCAAGTCCTGGCCATAGAAGTCTAGGAGCTTACGGCCCAGCGCAACGGGGAAGCCTTTGGTCTGCAGCCATTGCAGGGAGAAGGTGTTGCCCCAGCGCTGCCACGCGGCGATGAGCGTATCCGCCAGGGTTTCCGGCAAGACCGCGCTGAGGGCGGCCCGGTTGCCCGCGTCGAGAATGCCGTAGAGGTCATCGCCGAAGCGATCCCACAACCTGCGCGCCTTGACCAGGCCGATGCCCTGGAAGTCCAGGCTGTCGGCGAGGAGTCGGATGATGTGCTCACCTGAGGGGCGCAGCAGCTCCATCGCGGTGGGCTTGATCGTCAGTTCGGTGAGTTGGAAGCCGTTGACGACGATGGTGTTGGGCTCGGGCTGGCCCTCGATGCGCCAGAGCTGGCCGGGCTGAACTTCAGTCAGCAGCAGCCCGCTCGGGGCCAGGACCACATAGTGAACCGAAGCATCGCGGCGCTGCCCCTCGGTGTCGAGTTCGACGCCGGTGAAGATGGCGCCGCCCGTGGCGTAGCGGTTGGGGACACGCACGGTGGCCACGCGCAGGTTGAGGCTTGCGCCGCTCATCGGGGCAGTCGCCCGGTCGCGCTGAGCACGTCTTCCATCACCCGGTAACTCTGGAGTCGTTCCCGAAGGTCCGCAAGTTCCGCCCGTAGCGCGGCGTTTTCGGCCTCCAGGCGCTTGAGTCGGATCTGGTCGGCGGAGGCATGGGGGGTTGGAGGCGACACGGGTTGGTCCCCGCCGCCCTCCGCGGCCCTCGGCGGGAGGACACCCGTGGTGCGCAGCTCATCCTCGAGCGCCTTCAGGGCGGCCCTGACGCGCGGATTCTGAATCAGGACGGATTTGGCGAAGCCACAGACCTTGGCAATCTCCGTGCGCGACAGCTGACCGCGCACAACCATATCCCGGAAGGTGCCCTCGTCTTGGCTGGCCGCCCAGGACTGGAAGGTCACGAGGTTCTGTTCCGCCCGCTCTTGGCCGTTCATGGAAAGCCCCCCCCGATACATAT
>SACH01000379.1 GCA_009928645.1 Gammaproteobacteria bacterium
CCACGACGGCCAGGCGGTGACCTGCGAGGATTTCGTCGCCGCCATGGGCGAGGTCTCGGGGTTCGATTTCGCGCCCTTCATGCCCTGGTATGACCAGGCGGGGACGCCCCGGGTGACGGTCAGCGAGGCCTTCGACCCCCAGGCGGGCCGCTACACCCTGACCATCACCCAGGCCAACCCCCTGGTCCCGGCGGGCCCGCCCTGTCTGATCCCGCTTCGCATGGCCCTCTTCGGGGCGGATGGCGCGGCACTGCCCGGCAGCGACCAGACCCTGCTGCTGCGGGAGAGCCGGCAGCGTTTCAGCTTCGAGGGCTTGAAGGCCCAGCCCATCCCCTCACTGCTGCGGGGCTTTTCGGCCCCGGTCAGCCTCGACTTCCCCTACAGCTCCGAGCAGTTGGTGCTGCTGCTCAACAGGGAGAGCGACCCCTTCGCGGCCTGGGAGGCCGGCCAGCGGCGGGTGACCGCGATCCTGCTGGCGGCCACCGCGGCCATCGCTGCCGGCAACGAACCCCTCTGGCCGGAGGATTACTTCGCGGTTGTCGGGCAACTCCTGGCGCAGCGGGAGACGCGCGGCGCCGCCCTGATCGCCGAATGCCTGACCTTGCCCGACGAGGCCAGCCTGACCCAGGCGATCATTGGGGTGGTGGACCCCGAGGCCCTGCATTTTGCCTGGACCGGCTTCAGCCAGGCGCTCGCCGCGCGGCTGCAAGCCGATTGGTGGGCGACCTATGAGCAACTCGCGCCCCAGGGGCCTTACCGCTTCGATCCGCCGGAGATGGGCCGCCGGGCCCTGCGCAACCGCTGCCTGGCCTACCTGGCGGAACTGGAGACGGAGCCAGCCCGCGCCGCGGCCTGGTCCCAATTCCAGGACGCGGACAATATGACCGACCAATATGCCGCCCTTGCCGTCCTCACCGATCACGCGGGGCCACAACGGGAGGCGGCCCTCGCCGCCTTCTACGATCAGTGGCGGTCGGAGGCGCTGGTCATCGATAAGTGGTTCGCCGTTCAGGCCAAAAGTCGCTTGCCGGACACCCTGACCCGCGTCGCGGAGCTGACCCGGCACCCCGATTTCGACTATGCCAATCCCAACCGGGCGCTGAGCGTGCTGCACACCTTCGGCGACAACCTGGTGCGCTTCCATGCGGCGGACGGCGGTGGCTATGACTTTCTGGGCGAGCAAATTGCCGTCATCGACGGCATCAACAGCAGTTCCTCTGCCTACCTGGCCCGGGCCTTCGATTCCTGGCGGCGCTATGACGCCGGGCGCCAGGCCCATTGCCAGCGGGTCTTGGAAGGCTTGCGCGACCGGCCGGGCCTGTCCAAGGCCCTGCTGGAGGTGGTGACTACGCTTTTGGAGGGAGGCCCCGCCTGAGGGGGATGGCTTTTGCCCTCGGCCAACCTCGGCAGCAGCAGGTCACCCCCTGATGTTGTTCAGGCCCGACGGCCAGCCGCCGGCCGCTTATGGCTCGACCGGCGGCCCGACCATCATCAACCCCGCGCGCAACCTGATGCTGGATCAGCGCGACAACCGGAAGACGCCAAAGCAGGCGAGCGTCGCGCCGTGTCTATCGGGCTTACGGGTCCCCATGCGCCGCTAATGAGCGGGAGAAGCTACATCAAGAGCGGGCAGGCTAACGGGGGCCCCCTGCACGAGCCGCTGGCGGGAAATCAGATGATTCTTCCCCCCACGTTGCGCTCCGGCCGTCAGGTCGATGAACGTGAACCACTGCCCCAGGGGGTCGACGTAAAGCTCATAGCGGCCGCCGCTGGCATAGGTCGCCGTGCCCTGACAATTGGGCCGGATGTCATACTGGCCCGTGATGGTCGCGGTCACGCCCTGATTGTCGGTGTAGCGATTGGCGATGTTCCCGGCGCCATCGTAGGACTCCATCCCCGCCTCCCGAAACAGCTTCAAGCCCTGCTCCGTGGTGACCGCGCCCTCCACGCTATAGGTGAAGGTACCCGACAAGGTCTGGGTGGAGCAGTTGGCCAAGGGGGCGGTTTGGGCGGCAACCCGAAGCTTTTCCCCGCCCAGCAGGTAACCACGGCTGGTGTCGGTGATATCGATAAAGGCCAACCGGCTGCCGGCGGGATCGACATAGACCTGGTAGCGTCTCAAGGGGCCGTCCTCGCCCGGATAGACGATTTGTCCTGAACAATCCGCCTGGATGTCGTAATGGCCAATGAGTTGGGTGCCTTGTTCCCGCGAACTGGAGTAGGTGGTGGTGACCTGGCCGTTGCCGTCGTACAGGTCCATGCCGGCCTCCGCATAGGGACCGGCCGTGACTTGGCCCTCCGGCACGGCATCCCGACCGATGATTTGGTACAGATAGGTTCCCTGCAGGCTGCGGTTGGAGCACACCGGCGGCGACGCCCCATCCTGGCTGGCATCCGCGCACCCCAGCAGCAGGA
>SACH01000380.1 GCA_009928645.1 Gammaproteobacteria bacterium
CTCCCTCCCCCCTGGTGGAGGAGGGTCGGGGAGAGGGGGTCTGAATGGTCACGACCGGCCTTGCTACCCAGTTCTCAATCTACCCGTCCGGACCCGGCGAAAATCCGCAATGCCCCGGGCATTGTTCCTAACATTTTCTTTCCTCGACTTCTGGAGTAGCCCATGAGCGACAACCGCCCCATCATCGAAGCCGCCTTCGAGCGCCGCGCCGAGATCACCCCCCGTAGCGTCGAGACCCTGGTCCGCGATGCCGTGCTGGACACCATCGAGCGCCTCGACCGGGGTGAGATCCGGGTGGCGGAGAAGCGCGATGGCGCCTGGGTGGTAAACGACTGGATCAAGAAGGCGGTGCTGCTGTCCTTCCGCATCGAGGACAACAGCTTCATGAAGGGGGGCTTCACCAACTACTACGACAAGGTCCCCTCCAAGTACCAGGACTACAACAGCCGCGACTTCCGTGATGGCGGGGTGCGGGTGGTGCCCCCCGCCACCGCCCGGCGCGGGGCCTACATCGCGCCCGGCTGCGTCCTCATGCCCTCCTACGTTAACATCGGCGCTTATGTCGATAGCGGCACCATGGTCGATACCTGGGCCACCGTCGGTTCCTGCGCCCAGATTGGTAAGAACGTCCATCTCTCCGGCGGCGTCGGCATCGGCGGCGTGCTGGAGCCGGTCCAGGCCGCGCCGACCATCATCGAGGATAACTGCTTCATCGGCGCCCGCTCCGAGGTCGTCGAGGGGGTCATCGTCGAGGAGGGGGCGGTCATTTCCATGGGCGTCTACATCGGCGCCAGCACCAAGATCTATAACCGCGAGACCGGGGAGACCCTCTATGGTCGGGTCCCCGCCGGGGCCGTAGTCGTGCCGGGCAACCTGCCGGCCAAGGATGGCAGCCACAGCCTCTATTGCGCTGTCATTATCAAACAGGTGGACGAGCGCACCCGGGGCAAGGTCGGCATCAACGAACTGCTGCGGGATATCTAAGCCTTACTTTGTAACGGCCCATCTATGGGATTCCGCTGACCTTTCACCCCCTCTCCCCAGCCCTCCCCCACCAGGGGGGAGGGAGGTTACCGATGCCATGATCCGCCTGTACGGCATTCCCAACTGCGACACCATGAAGAAGGCCCGCCACTGGCTCGCTGAGCACGGCATCGCCTATGAGTTCCACGATTACAAGAAACAGGGTCTGGACGAGGCCCTGCTTCGCGCCTGGGTCGCCGAACTGGGCTGGGAGCGGTTGATCAACCGCCAGGGGACGACTTGGCGCAAGCTACCGGCTGAGGTGCGGGAGAGGCTGGACGCGGAGGGGGCGATAGCAGTCATGCTAGCCAACCCCAGCCTCATCCGCCGGCCCCTGCTCGACACCGGCGCGGCCCGGCATTTGGGTTTCTCACCGGAGTCCTACGCGGAGATCTTTGGCGCCTAAACCTGGCCTTTTGTGCTTAAGCCAGTACCTGGGCGTTGGCGCGGTTTTCGCGGGCGGCTTCCCCTTCCTCCGCAACCTCCTCTTGTTCCAGCGCGGAATTGCCTTCCTCCTCGGCTTCACCTTTCGTTAGATCGCTTTTCCAGGCATCGCCTGGGTGGATTTCCCTCACCATGACTCCAACCCTGGACCTGGCCGCCGAACTGATCCGCCGTCCCTCCGTCACCCCCGAGGACGGCGGGTGCCAGGACCTCCTCGCCCAGCGCCTGGCGGCGAGCGGCTTTCGCCTCGAGCACCTGCCCTTCGGCGAGGTGCGCAATCTGTGGGCCCGGCGCGGCACGGACCGGCCCCTCTTCTGCTTCGCGGGCCACACCGACGTGGTGCCCCCCGGGCCCCGGGACCACTGGGACTCGGACCCCTTCACCCCGGCAGTGCGAGACGGCAAGCTTTACGGCCGCGGGGCGTGCGACATGAAGGGGGAGATCGCGGCCATGGTCACCGCCGCCGAGGCCTTCGTCCGCGACCACCCCGACCACCCAGGCTCCATCGCCTTCCTCATCACCAGCGACGAGGAGGGGCCCTCGGTGGACGGCACGGTGCGGGTGGTGGAGACCCTGGAGGCCCGGGGGGAAAAGATCGACTGGTGCCTGGTGGGGGAGCCCTCCAGCCAGGATCGCTTGGGGGACACGATCAAGAACGGCCGCCGCGGCAGCCTGAACGGCTTCCTCACCGTCAAGGGCCGGCAAGGCCATGTGGCCTATCCCCATCGCGCCGTCAATCCCCTGCACGTCCTCGCCCCCTCCCTGGTGGAGCTGGTCGACGAGGAGTGGGACCAGGGTAACGCCTTCTTTCCCCCGACCACCTTCCAGATCGCCAATCTCAATACCGGTACCGGCGCCGAGAACGTCATCCCCGGCACCCTCACCGCCCAGTTCAACTTCCGCTTCTCCACCGAGGTCACGGCCGAGACCCTCCAGCGCCGGGT
>SACH01000076.1 GCA_009928645.1 Gammaproteobacteria bacterium
ACCGGCAACTCCCGTGAGAGCGCCGCTTCGCGGGGGGGCCGGGGCTGAGTCAGGTGCTCCGCGACGGGTTCCCGACCGCCCGCGAGCGGTGCCGGGGTCGTCTCTGGTCGTTGCGTCCACCAGGCCAGTACCAGCAGCAGCACGAGTAGCGCTGCGGCCAGGGTCGCCCAGGCAACGTCCTGATGCCGGGTCTGGCCCTTGGTCTGATCCTTGTCCTTGGTCTGATCCTGGGCCTGGTCCTTGGCTTTGGCCTGGTCCTCAGGACGGACCACGGACCGTTCCCGTTCCTGGCTAGGGACGACCCCTGAAGGGGGTGAGCCCGGGTTGGAGGAGCCCTGGCCAAAGCGGCCGAAGCCACGGGTGCGCCCACCCGGCAGGGGGGTCGCCGCCGGCTTAGCGCTGACCACCTCCGGGGATGGCTTGACGCGGGGCAGGATGGCCGCGGATTTGAGCTTGGGCGGGACGGGAGACCGGGCCTGGAGGGTCCGATAAGCCGCGACCAGGGCCTCCGGGTTCAGATCCATCAGGCGGGCATAGGTCTTGAGGTAGCCGATGACGAAGACGGGGTCGGGCAAGGCCGCGTAGTCGTCCTCCTCGATGGCCTGGACCCGCTCCACGGTCAGGCGCATTTCTCGGGCAACCTGGCGCAATTCCAGGCCACGGCGCAGGCGGGCCTGGCGCAGGCGCTGGCCTGGGCCACGGGAGGGATCGGCGGCGGCAGCCGCCCCCGGCGCAAGGGTCGCCACCGCGTCGCGGCCGGGATCGAAGGCATCAGTCATCTTGGCTCTCAGAGGGACTGGATTTCCGGGGCATCCGGATAATTCTGGCGCAGGAGTTTCTCGTAGCGCGCGGCCCCCGGGCGGGAACCCAGGGCGCGCTCGATGCGCACCCCCAACAACAGGGGCCTGGCACCACGGCCCCCGGCGGCGAGGTAGCGCTCGAGATAGCCCTTGGCGGAGCGCTGGCGGTCTTGGGCATACTCCAGTTCCGCCATCTCCAGCAGGGCGGGGACATAGCCCGGATTGGCGGAGAGGGCACGGCGCAGGGCCTGCTCGGCCGTGGCGGCCTGGCCGGCGCGGCGCGCGCAGATCCCGGCGCGGGTCTCGGCCACCCAGGGGGCATTGAAGAGGGGATTGCTCAGCGCTTGCTGGTACTGGGCCGCCGCCCCGGTGTAATCATTCCGGTCACAGAGAAAATTACCCCAGGCCATGAGGAGATAGGGGTCATTGGGGGTCAGGCCCAGGGCGATACGGAAATGCCGCTCCGCCTCGTCGTATTGCCGCAGTTGCTGATAGATGGTGGCGATGACGGTGTGGGCCTGGGCATGATCCGGGTCTGCCGCCAGGGCCTTCTGGGCATTGTTCAGCGCCGGCTCGATCTCCCCCAGGCGGTAATACTCGGCGGCGATCTGGACATAGAGGTCGCCGGGCCGGTCCTGTGGGTTATCCGACCGGACGCCCTTATCGCCAGCGCAGGCGACCAGCAGCAGGCTGGCGATGAGGGCGGACCAGGGGCCAGTCCGGCGGCCGGGCCGCGTCACGCGGTGACGACCGGCTGGGGCCAGCCCGCGAAGGCCGGGGTACGCCCGGCCCGGTCGCGCACCCGCCCCACCAACTGGCCACAGGCGGCGGCGATTTCATCGCCCCGGGTCTTGCGCGTGGTGGTGAAGATGCCAGAACGGATCAGGCGCTCACGGAAGGCCTCGATCCGCTCCTGGGACGAGGTGCGGAAATCGCTGCCCGGGAAGGGATTAAAGGGGATGAGGTTGACCTTGGAGCGGGTCCCCTCCAGCAGCCGGATCAGTTGCCGGGCGTGGGTCAGGCTGTCGTTGATGCCATCGAGCATGACGTACTCCCAGGTCACCCGCCGGCGGGGGTTGTCGCCAATGTAGGCGCGGCAGGCCGGGATCAGGGTCTCCAGGGGGTACTTGCGATTGATGGGCACCAGGTCATCGCGCAGGGCATCATTGGGGGCGTGGAGAGAGACGGCTAAGGAGACCTCGCTGACCTCCGCCAGGCGGTAGATGTTCGGCACGATACCGGAGGTGCTCACCGTCAGGCGCTGCTTGGCGACCATGTAGGCCAGGTCATCCTGCATGATGGCCAGGGCCTTGACCAGGTTGTCGAAATTGGCCAGGGGCTCGCCCATGCCCATCATGACGATATTGGAGGGCGCCTCGCCCAGCCAGCGGGTGGCATGCCAGACCTGACCGATGATCTCCCCCGGGGTCAGGTTGCGGTTAAAACCCTGGCGGGCCGTGGCGCAGAAGGCGCAATCCAGGGCGCAGCCCACCTGGGAGGAGACACACAGGGTATGACGCCGTTCCTGGGGGCTGAGTACCGGGATGTAGACGCTCTCCACCCGCTGGCCATCGGCCAGTTCCAGGACCCACTTGCGGGTACCGTCGGCGGAAGGCCAGTCTTCCGCCAGGTGGGGTGTGCGGATCTCGGCGGCGTCCTGGAGTTGGGACCTGAGCTTGAGGGACAGGTCGGTCATGGCGCTGAACTCCGTGACGCCATGCTTGTGAATCCATTTGAAGAGGTTGCGGCCATGGAAGGGCTTATGGCCCAGTTCCGTTACCAGGCGCTCATAGCCCTGAAGATCGAGGTCCAGCAGGTTCAGTCGCGCCTGGGCCGCCACCGTTGGGAGTCGGGCGTTGGTTGGCAGCATCAGGGGCACGGAAACAGCGGCCATTGAGGGTGGGGGGGCAAGCACTTCACGTTCGGATTGGGGGTGACGGGGTGGACCGCTCCGCCGCGGTCTAAAGCTCGATGGGCCGTCGGGAAAGTGCCACGTCGAGACTCGACCCGGATGGCAACCCTGTGTACAGGGAGCGAAAGTTTAACGAGTACCAGGACAAGTGGCAAACCGCCCCGGGTAGCCAAGGCGCGGATCGGCTCGCCCATCACCCTTGCCGGCCCACTGCCGGCCTTCTAGACTCCCTGCCCTTGAGCCTCTTGCCCAGCCCGAGGAACTGTGATGACCCGCTTTTATGTCTTCAACGGCGACGCCGACGGCCTCTGCGCCCTCCAGCAACTGCACCTGGCGGACGCAGAGGATGCGGTCCTGGTGACCGGCGTCAAACGGGACATCGGCCTGCTGGCCCGGGTGGAGGCCAAGGCCGGGGACCAGGTCACCGTCCTCGACCTGGCCCTGGACAAGAATCGCCACGCCCTGGAGCGGATCCTGGCGGCAGGGGCCCGGGTGCGGTATTTCGATCACCATTTTCACGGCGAGATCCCCCGCCACCCCGGGCTGGAGGCCCACATCGACACCACCGCGGACCGGGGTACCAGCCTGCTGGTGGATGATT
Organism: Gammaproteobacteria bacterium; assembly: GCA_009928645.1. Classification (GTDB taxonomy): domain Bacteria; phylum Pseudomonadota; class Gammaproteobacteria; order Chromatiales; family Chromatiaceae; genus M0108. The sequence goes on from SACH01000076.1 coordinate 3,314, forward strand.
ACCTGGGCGGTCAGTTCCGCGCCTGGGCGGTGGTCGGCACCTTCGGCGACAACTTCGACGAAGCGGCACGGCGGGCTGCCCAGCCCCTGGGCCTGACCGAGGTCCAGCTCGCCGCCCTGCGCGACCTGGGCATATATCTCAACTACAACGGTTATGGCGCCGAGGTGGCGGATCTGCACTTCCCCCCGGACGCCCTCTTCCGTCGCCTCCAACCTTACGCCGACCCCCTGGACTTCATCGACCAGGATGCGGCCTTCCACCAGTTGCGGGACGGCTTCAACGCCGACATGGCCAAGGCCCGGGCCGTGGAGGCGACGCTCGACCAGCCAGGGCATCGCCTGCACATCCTGCCGGCGGAGCCCTGGGCGCGCCGCGCCGGGGGCGTCCTGGCCAACGAACTGGCGCGGGCGGCCCCGGACCAGGCCCATGCCCTGCTCACCCGGCTCCCCACCGGTGGTTTCGTCGTCAGCCTGCGCGCCCCCCTGACCCGGCGGCAGGGGGCGGACGAGCTCTGCCGGCGCTTCCCCACCGGCGGCGGTCGCCCGGCCGCGGCGGGCATCAACCAGCTCCCCGAGGAGGCCTATGCGGAATTTGTGACCGCATTCATGGCTGCCTTCTGATATTCCATGCCATGCCAGCCGCAGCTGCGTATTCCGGACCTGAAGGGAGGGTCGGGTGGTACCTGGCGGGGATGCCGACCGCCAGGAAGCGGTCGCCAAGCCTACAGGGAGGCACTCACGGCGTCCCCCACCAGGGTACTACCTGACCCGGGAACGCCCTCCACCTATCCAGATCATCCAGGGGACCCTCAACCCTGCCAGCCCGCCATGATCTCCAGGCACTGGCGATTCATCTCCCAGGCCCGCTCCAGACTGTCTGCCTCGGTATAGGCCCGCAACTCCGGGGCATTGCCCGAGGGGCGCAAGTGTGCGATCTCACCATTGGCGAAGGTCAGGCGCACCCCGTCGGTGGTGTCGATGGCTACCACGGGGCCGAAGCAGGCACCAAACAGTTCCTCGGCCGCCGCCAGGTCCCGGGCACCAGCCCCGGCGGTGAGGGGGTGCAGACGGGCCTGGCTGAGTTCCGAGGGAAAGTCCTTGAGCCGGTCGCTGGCGGTGAAGCGGGGCGGCAGGCTTGACGCCAGGGCGGAAAGGCTCAGGCCCTGATCCCGGGCCGCCAGGAGCAGTGCGACCGGCACCAGGACGGCATCCCGGGTCGGCAGGGCCGGCAGACGACGCCCGTCGCGGACCAGATCGGTGGCGGTCAGGAAGCCGCCATTGGCCTCATAGCCGACCACCGGGGTCAGCCCCGCGGCCGTGAGCGCCGACATACCCTCGATGACATAGGGCGAACCGATCCGGGTACGGCGCACGGCCGGGAACCAGCCCGTCTTTTCCAGGGCGGTGTTGCAACTCACCGGCGTCGCCACCCCCGCGGCACCCAGGTAGCGGGCGCAGAGGATGCCGGTGATATCGCCGCGCAGCCAGTGGCCGTGTTCGTCGCCGATCAAGGGGCGGTCACCATCGCCGTCGGCGGAAACGAGGGCCTGATAGCGCCCGGTCGCCGCCCATTCCTGACCAAGGCGCACATCCTCGGGGCGGATAGCCTCGGTGTCCACGGGAATGAAGACCTCTGACCGGCCGAGCCGCTCGACCCGAGCCCCCAGTCCGGTCAGTACCTCATGGAGAGCCTCCCGCGCCACGCCGGAGTGCTCGTAGAGACCGATCGTCAGCCCCTCCAGACAGCCGGCGGGAAAGAAGTCCAGATAGCGGGCCACATAGGCCCGGTAACCCGCAGGGTCTTCCGGCGGCAGGGGCTGGATCACGCCGGGCGCCAGGTCCCCTTCCGGGGAGAAGAGGGTCGTGGGCAGATCGACCCGATGGGCACGGATCCCGGCCTCGTCGGCCTTGAGGATCTCGCCACCGGGCAAGTTGAACTTGATGCCATTGCGGTCGTCGGGGATATGGCTGCCGGTGACCATGAGACTCGGCAGGCCCTGGCCGAAACCGAACGCGGCCAGCGCCGGGCTGGGGATCCGGCCGAGGTAACGCGGCCGATAACTGCTGTCCGCCACCGCTTGGGCGCAGGCCTGAAGGATACGGCCAGTGCTGGGGCGATAATCTCCCGCCAGGGCCACTTCGCCTCCCGGGTGAAGCACGCCGATCTCCACGCAGTAGCTCAGGAAACCCAGGGTGTAGGCGTAACAGACCCGGTCGGTCATGTCCACCACCCGACCCCGGGCCCCGCTAGTGCCGAACTGCACGCCGCTTTGCATCATCAAATCGCCGATCCGCATCCCCATCTCCTGGCTGAGAGTTGGTTGCGGTCCCGGCCCGTCGGGCCAGGACCCCCGTCAATGCCACTGGGGAGGATTGTATACCCGGAGCCTGCTGGTTTCGGACCGAAAAGGGTGGGGCCGGTGGCATGGGACAAGGCAGAGGACGACAAGCCGCGCAACCGATACTAGAATGCAGTGGACCCTCTGCCCATCCCCCTGGATCGGTTGGGTGCCAAGCATTAGCAAGACATAATCATCGCCATCGAGTAGGAGTAATCCCATGCTTGACAAGAGTTCATACCAGCTTTTCGCCTCGGCGGCGGCCTTGAGCCTGGCCCTGAGCCAGGCTGCCCTGGCACAGACCCAGGCCGCGCCGGCGGCTCAGGCGCCCGCCATCCCGCCCCCGCCCGCACCGTTGGTCGCGGATTCCTCCGCCCCCACCGCACCCCAGGTACCCGCGATCACGCCGGTAGCTACCGCGGCACCACAGGCCCCCGCGGCCCCAGTCGAGACTCAGGCCCCGGCGGTCCCTGCCGCCCCTGCTCCCGCTGCCGAGGCACCTGTAGCCGAGGCCCCATCGGCGGCACCCAGCCCGGCCGAGAAGGCTCGCGCGGCCCATGCCGCCCATGCCGAGGCCGCCATGAAGCGCATGGAGGAGCGTCAGGCCGAGATGCTGGCCAAGCGCAAGCAACGCTACGAGGAACTGCGCAAGCGCGCCGAGGCCGCCGGCCTGACCCTGCCCGAGACCCCGCCGTGGGAAGAGGCCGGTTTCACCCCGCCGGAGATGCCGGCCATGCCGGAAATGCCCGCCTGGCCCGACCAAGCGGGCATGGGCGGGATGAGCGGCATGGAGGGTATGGGCGGTCCCCAGGGTCAGGATTGGCAGGCACGGCGTGAACAGGCCTGGCAGGCCATGCGCGAGCGGGCCGCCCAGCGCGGGGTGGACATGCCCGAGCAGGGCCCCTGGAACCTACTCTCCGCCGAGGAGCATCGCGCCCATCTGGAACAGATGCGCCAGGCCACCAGCCCCGAGGAACGTGCCGCCCTGCGTGATCAGCACTGGGTCGAGATGCGTGAACGCGCCGCCGCCAAAGGTGTGACTCTGCCCGAGACCCCGCCCTGGAAGGAGGCCGAGCAGCGCCGCGAGGCCATGAAGGCCCGCTGGGAGAGCTACCGCCAGGTCATCGACCAGATGTCCGCTGAGGAACGTGAGGCGGCTGAAGCCATCTTCGGTCAGATCCCCCAGCCCCCCGAAATGCCGGCCATGCCCCCCATGCCGGAGATGGGCCGGGACATGATGCCCAACCTGCCTTATGGTGGGAATTTTGGCGTTCCGGCCCCCCGCAACTATCCGCCGGTCGCGCCCGGCTATGGCGGTCCTGACTTCAGTGGGCCCGGATACGGTGGTGGACCCGGTTATGGTGCGGGACCCGGTTACGCCAATCCCGGCTATGGCGGACCTGGCTATGGGGGTCCCGGCCCTGGCGGCTACGATCAACCCCGTCCCTGGTCAGGTGCCAACCCGGGCCAGATGCCGACACCCATGATGATGCCCAACAGCGGCTATAACCGCTGGTAGTCCGCAACCCGGGCTTCACGCCGGGTGCGCGCCTGGCCCCTGAGGGGGCCCGTGCGCCTGGCGCCCAACATAACGAAAACTAGGGACACCACAAGGGGGAGCGTTCACCCATGAAGATCATTCGCAACCTGCTGGCCCTCATCGGGCTAGCCAGCCTCATCGCCGCTGGCTATGCCTATGTCCGTCTGGCCCCGATCCTGGCGGAGTTCGATAGCGAATTCCCGCGCGTCTATGGTGAACTGGCCCAGCGTCTGCTGGAGACGGGCGATCCCGGCGTCGCCATGATGTGGGCCGTGGAGGTCGACGAGGGCCTGACCCCGGAGGAGGTGATCGAGTCCCTCAAGAGTCTCGCCACCACCCGCAATTTCCTCTTCGTCGGCGAATCGCCTTTCTACAAGCAAATCAAGGCCATCACCGGGGAAGACTACCGCTACGTCAACTTCCTGTCCTTTTGTGACGCCAAGGTCGGCAAGATCATGCTGGAGTACCGGGATCAATACAGTGGCTTCATGCCCTGCCGGATCGCTCTGGTGGAGGACAAGACAGGACGCCTCTGGCTCTATTCCCTCAACCTGGAACTGATGATTCACGGTGGCAAGGCCCTGCCGGCCGAGATGAAGGAGTCCGCCCAGCGGGTCAGCCAGACCATTCAGGAGATCATGCGAGGGGCGGCCAAGGGCGAATTCTGAACCGCCCTTGCGGTTCGGGAGGCATCGCTCAGTCCACCGGGTCCAGCCAGGCGTCCAGCAAGGCATGGACGGGCTCGACGCCCTGACGATCCAGGGCGGAGAAGCCTTCGACGCGGATACGTTCGCCCTCCCCCGCTACCGCCCGCCGCACCTGCGCCAGTTGCGCCAGGGCCGCGCCGCGCTTGAGCTTATCTTGCTTGGTCAGCAGCAGGAGCACGGAGCGCTGGGCCTCACGACTCCACTCCAGCATGCGCTGATCGAAATCCGTGAGGGGATGGCGGATATCCATCACGATCACCAGCCCCACCAGCGACCGGCGGCGATGGAGGTAAGCGGCCATCAGGTCCTGCCATTGGAACTTCACCGCCTCGGCGACCCGGGCATAGCCGTAGCCCGGCAGATCGACCAGCCGCCGGTCCTCAGTCCCCGCCGCGAAGAAGACGATCTGCTGGGTGCGCCCCGGGGTCTTGCTAGTACGGGCCAACTGGCGTTGATCACAGATCAGGTTGATGGCGCTGGACTTGCCGGCATTGGAGCGACCGGCAAAGGCCACCTCGCGCCCCTCGTCGGGAGGGGCCTGGTCCAGGCGCGCCGCGGCGCGCAGAAAATAGGTCTGCCGGTAACGGGGATTCATGGGGCCGAGGGCGTCGCAGGCGCCAGTCGGGCCGGGTCCGGACCTGCCTGGTCGTTGGCGACGCAATCCGCGCGACGCCAGGGTCCCGATTTGCCACCGGCCTTCTCCACCAGGCGCACGCCTTCGATACTCATGCCCCGATCCACCGCCTTGCACATGTCGTAGATAGTCAGAAGGGCCACCTGCACCGCGCACAGGGCCTCCATCTCCACCCCGGTCTGGCCCTGGGTCTCGACCCGGGCCCGGCAGATCACCCGGGAGTCGGCGGCCTCGGGCTCCAGCTCGAGACGGATATGGGTCAGGGCCAGGGGGTGGCAGAGGGGAATGAGGTCAGCGGTACGTTTGGCCCCCATGATACCGGCCACCCGGGCGATGCCCAGTACATCCCCCTTGCGATGACCGCCTGCCAGAATCAGGTCCAGGGTGGCTGGCTGCATGCGGACCCAGCCCTCGGCGACCGCGAAACGACGGCTAACCGCCTTGCCTCCCACATCCACCATCTGGGCCTCGCCTGACGCGGTAAAGTGGGTCAGCCTCCGCGCCACCTCAGTCACCGCGGCTCCTCCGGGGATTCCCGCCAGACACGGAGCCTGACGTTGCACCTCGGGATGGCCCAGCACAGGCAGGGTCCACTGGCATCAGGGGCAGCGCTCTCGCCGAGACCCCACATCAGGCTGCCCGCGGGATCTGGGCCCGAACTTCCCGGGCCTTGTCGAGTTCATGGGCCTCGCAGGCCAGGGAGGCCAGATCGACCAGAAACCAGGTCGCCGGGGCCTGGCCGACCCCGCCCACCGTGCCAGGATTCAGCAACAGGGTCTGCCCGCCGCGGATAGTGGGCACCCATTGCTGCTTGGGTAGGTGACTATGGCCACAGCAAACCAGATCCCAATCGCCGGTAGCCGCCATGGCGTTGGCATAGTGCGGGTAGTGGACCATGAAGATCCGCCGTCCGCCCAGTTCGATGCCGGCGTCCATGCCGTGATACTGGATGACGCTGCTGGGGTCCGCGGCCAGCCGGCCGAGGGTGAACATGTCCCCGGTGTTATTGCCATGGATAACATGCACGGGCAGTCCGTACTTTTCCAGGCAGCGCAAGGTGCTGGGCGCCACGACATCGCCGCAATGCAGCACCACCTCCGCCCCCAGGGTCTTGGCCTCCGCCACCGCGGCATCCAGGAGCGGAATGTGGTCGTGACTGTCGGACAGGAGGCAAACTTTCATGAGGGGGTAAAGGCGATAAGTGGGCCCTTAAAAAGCGTCCATCTGCAGTTTCCGATTTGCCCCCGCAGGGAGGAGTCGCTCAGTTCGGGAACCAATGGATGGACGGTTTCTCAAGCCGGGGACCGGAAGCCGGGAGAAGGATCAGAAATTGGGCTTTTCGGGCGCGTCCTCGTACATCTTCACGCTGGCCATGATCTCGGCCTTGGCCTCGTCGGCGCCGCCCCAACCGGCAATGCGCACCCATTTACCTTCGTCCAGGTCCTTGTAATGCTGAAAGAAGTGGGAAATCTGATCGAGCATGACCTCGGGCAGATCACGAAAATCCTGGATGGAGCGGTACTGACGGGACAGCTTGTCGGTGGGCACGGCCAGCACCTTGGCGTCGTCGCCAGACTCGTCGGTCATCTTCAACACCCCCACCGGGCGGCATTTGATCACCGAGCCGGGGATCAGGGGATAGGAAGTGAGGACCATCACGTCCACCGGATCGCCATCGTTGGAAAGGGTGTGGGGCACATAGCCATAGTTACAGGGGTAGTGCATGGCCGTATTCATGAAGCGATCCACGAACATAGCGCCGGTCTTCTTGTCCAGTTCATACTTGACCGGGTCTGAGTGGGACGGAATTTCAATGATTACGTTGATCTCGTTGGGGACGCTATCGCCCGAGCTGACTCTATCCAGATTCATGAAGGTTCTCCGCGGGCGTCGCCAGGGCGCCTACAACAACAGAAAAAAAGAGGCCGACGCGCCCGCGCCGGCCTCGTAGATTCTCCCCCATCACCGCGCCGGGCGCAAACCCGGCGGGGGACAGGGCCGGCGGCATCGGGAGAACACCCGCGCCGCCCCTTGCCGGAGCGAAGTCCGGGGTCAGTTCACCATCATCAGAGCACCGGCACGATCAACAGGGCGACGATGTTGATGATCTTGATGAGCGGGTTAACCGCGGGACCGGCGGTATCCTTGTAGGGGTCGCCGACGGTGTCACCGGTCACGGCCGCCTTGTGGGCCTCGGAACCCTTGCCGCCCAGGTTGCCGTCCTCGATGTACTTCTTGGCGTTGTCCCAGGCGCCACCACCGGTGGTCATGGAGATGGCCACGAACAGACCGGTGACGATGGTACCGATGAGCAGCCCGCCCAGGGCCTCCTTACCCAGGGTCAGACCCACCACCACCGGGACCAGCACCGGCAACAGGGAGGGAATGATCATCTCGCGGATGGCGGATTTGGTGAGCATGTCCACCGCCTTGGAGTAATCGGGCTTCTGGGTGTAGTTCATGATGCCCGGCATCTCACGGAACTGGCGGCGCACCTCGTTGACGATCCCGCCCGCGGCACGACCCACCGCCTCCATGGCCATGGCCCCGAAGAGGTAGGGCACCAGGCCGCCGATCAGCAGGCCGATGATGACCATGTGATTGTCGAGACTGAAGTTGAGGTTGGTGTTACCGGCCGCGGACAGGGCATGGGTGTAATCGGCGAAGAGCACCAGGGCGGCCAGACCGGCGGAGCCGATGGCGTAACCCTTGGTCACGGCCTTGGTGGTGTTGCCGACGGCATCCAGGGGATCGGTGATGTTGCGGATCTTCTCGTCCAGCTCGGCCATCTCGGCGATACCGCCGGCGTTGTCGGTGATGGGGCCGTAGGCATCCAGGGCGACGATGATGCCGGTCATGGAGAGCATGGAGGTGGCGGCGATGGCGATGCCATAGAGACCGGCCAGTTCATAGGCGGCCCAGATACTGGCGCAGACCGCCAGCACGGGAGCGGCGGTAGACTTCATGGACACGCCCAGGCCGGCGATGATGTTGGTGGCATGGCCGGTCTGGGAGGCCTCGGCGATGTGACGCACCGGCCCGTACTCGGTGGCGGTGTAATACTCCGTGATGATGACCATGAGGGCCGTCAGGATGATGCCGATGACCGCCGCGCCATAGATAGCCATATTAGAGAATTCGGCGTTACTCCCAGCGGGATTGACCAGCCAGGTGACCGGAATAAAGAGCGCCAAGGCGATGGCACCTGCAACGCCCAGGCCCTTGTAGAGGGCGATCATGATCTTGGTATCGCCCTCTTTCGTCTCGACGAAGAAGGTGCCGACGATGGAGGCGATGATGGCGACGCCACCCAGGGCCAGGGGATAGACCACGGCGGAAGAGCCCGCGCCCACCAGGAGGGAGCCGAGCAGCATGGTGGCAACCACGGTCACGGCATAAGTCTCGAACAAGTCGGCGGCCATGCCCGCGCAGTCGCCGACGTTATCGCCCACGTTGTCAGCGATGACCGCCGGGTTGCGGGGATCATCCTCGGGGATGCCGGCCTCAACCTTGCCCACCAGATCGGCACCGACATCGGCGCCCTTGGTGAAGATACCGCCGCCGAGTCGGGCGAAGATGGATATCAACGAGCCGCCGAAGCCCAAACCCACCAGGGCATGAAGGATCTTGTCCTGGGGGACGCCCTGGGCGGACAGAATGACGAAGTAGCCTGCCACCCCGAGCAGACCCAGGCCGACCACGAGCAGACCGGTGATGGCGCCACCGCGGAAGGCCACCTGCAAGGCAGCGTTCAAACCATTATTGGCCGCCTGGGCGGTACGGACATTGGAGCGGACCGAGATGTTCATGCCGATGTAGCCGGCCGCCCCGGACAAGACCGCGCCAATGACGAAGCCGATGGCGGTGTAGGAATCCAGCACGAAGAAGAGGATGGCGGCCAGCACCACCCCGACGATA
>SACH01000381.1 GCA_009928645.1 Gammaproteobacteria bacterium
CCGGAGCCCCTCGACCACGAAGCGGTTATGGACCACCTCGTGGCGGACATAGATGGGTGGGGGGAAGAGGTCCAGGACCCGCTCGACGATTTCGATGGCGCGATCGACGCCGGCACAAAAGCCGCGGGGGTTGGCAAGGAGAATGTTCATGGCCGTCAGGATAACGGGGGGCAAGGCCGTTTGCCAACCGGTGGCAAGCGCCCCCGATCATTGTCCAAAATATAAGCCACCGGTCATGCCTCGGCCTCGATCATCCTTTCGCCCAGGGTGGATAAGCTGCCATGGGCGGCAGCTACGGCGGCTCAGGGGCGGTGGACCAATCGATGATCAAGGCCCATAGCCCCACGTAATAGCCCCAGGTCAGAGCGTTAGGTCAGAGCCCCACGTCACCGCCCCGCCCCGGGTCGGGACCGATGACCTCTAGGATGTGGTAACGCAACCGCAGAAGCCGTCCAGACAGGGGGTGATTGAAATCTATCAGAAGCCGTGGGCCCTGAATTTCCTTGACGATTGCCGCGATCTCCTCCCCCGCCGGGCCAGCGAAGGCCACCAGGCTCCCAACGGCCGGGACGCCCTGCGGGAAGTCAGCGGCGGTTAGCCAGTGGAGTTTCGCCTCCTGCCAGACCTCGAACAGGTCATTCCCGCTGACCAGGCGCTCTTGGGGCACACCGGCCCCCTGGCCGAGGAGCAAGGCCTCGGTACCGGGGGTCAGGGTGCCGTCGCCCAGGGTGAAGTCCAGGGGCTCCTCGGCAAAGGTGGACAGGGCCTCGGTACCATCACTGAGCTGGATGGCGAGGTGCATCCGGATGTGTGAACCGGACTGGATGATGCGGGAATTCGTGGTCATGCGGGGGTAAGGTATACTAATTAAATTCAATAAGATATTGCTATAAACCGGTCACCCGCCCGCCTACCAGGGGGATAGCCGCCCGCGGGAGGGATGGAAGTTTGTACGATCGCCGATCATGGCCTTACTATCCCCTTTATCATCGTGGCCGGGAAATCCTTCCGTGCCCAGACCCAGGCACCGGCCCAGGCCCCGGCCCAGGCCAGCGCCAAAAGCCCTTACATAGCCGTCGCTTAAAGCCTTGGCCCCACCGTCATCTCAAGCCCGGTCCGGCCCCGGCCGCCGCCCTGATCCCTGGAGTAATGCTTGACCACGCTCACCCCCAGCCGTGCCCCGGCGATCGGTTTCGTCAGCCTGGGCTGTCCCAAGGCGACCGTCGATTCGGAACGGATCCTCACCCAATTGCGGGCGGAGGGCTACGCCCTCTCCCCCAGCTATGCCGGGGCGGACCTGGTGATCGTCAATACCTGCGGCTTCATCGACGCGGCGGTGGCCGAGTCCCTGGAGGCCATTGGCGAGGCCCTGGCGGAGAATGGCCGGGTGATGGTGACTGGCTGCCTGGGCGCGCGCGCGGACCTGGTCTGGCAGGCGCACCCCAAGGTCCTGGCCGTCACTGGCCCGCAGGCATTTGCCGAGGTGATGGCCGCGGTCCATGCCCAGGTGCCGGCCCCTCACGACCCCTTCACCAGCCTGGTGCCGCCTCAGGGGGTTAGGCTGACGCCCCGCCATTACGCCTATCTAAAGATCTCGGAAGGCTGCAACCATCGCTGTACCTTTTGCATCATCCCCAGCCTGCGCGGTGACCTGGTCAGCCGCCCCATCGGTGAGGTCCTTGACGAGGCAGCGCGCCTGGTGGAGGCCGGCGTGCGGGAAATCCTGGTCATCGCCCAGGATACCAGCGCCTATGGCCTCGACCTGCGCTATCGCACCGATATCTGGCGAGGCCAACCCCTGCGCACCGATATCGAGACCCTAGCCCGGCGGCTGGGGGAGCACCAGGCCTGGATTCGCCTGCATTACGTCTATCCCTATCCCCAGGTGGACCGGCTCATCCCCCTCATGGCCGAGGGGCTGATCCTGCCCTATCTGGACATGCCCCTGCAACACGCCAGCCCGGTGATCCTCAAGGCCATGCGCCGCCCCGCCGCGGCGGAGGCGGTGCTGGAGCGGCTGGCCCGGTGGCGCGCCCTCTGCCCGGACCTGGCGGTGCGCAGCACCTTCATCGTCGGCTTTCCTGGCGAGACCGAGGCCGACTTTCAGACCCTGCTCGATTTCCTCCACCAGGCCCGCCTGGACCGGGTCGGTGCCTTTGCCTATTCGCCGGTCGCGGGCGCCGCCGCCAATGCCCTGCCGGACCCGGTGCCCGAGGCATTACGCGAGGAGCGCCTGGCGCGCTTCATGGCGGTCCAGGCCGAGATCAGCCGCGACAAGCTCGCGGCCCGCGTCGGCCAGCGCCAGATCGTGCTGGTGGATGAGGTGCGGGAGGGGAGGGTGATCGCCCGGACCTATGCCGATGCCCCCGAGATCGATGGCAAGGTCATCGTCCCCGGTGAGTGGGAACTG
>SACH01000382.1 GCA_009928645.1 Gammaproteobacteria bacterium
TTTGACGTAGCGCAGTTCGGTGTTGCCGCGATACTCGGGGTGGATGAAGGCGTCCACGTCGCGGAACTGGAGCTTGATCGCCGCCCGGACGTTGTTGTAGCGGACGATGGTGGCGTGGTCGCGGATGATCTTGAGCCCGCGCTCAACGCGGCCCCAGTGGTTGTTGGCCAGTTCCAGGACGAAGAGGTTCTCGAACAGGTCGCGGTCGCGTTGGGGGATGGCGGGCATGGCTGTTTACAGGAGCCGACTCGCGGCAATCACCAAACCGGCGCTGGTGGCGATGAAGCCAACCAGCCAGAGAAAGTGCCGATCATGGCGCCGGAGCATTTCGTCAAAGCGCTTGTCCACCAGCTCGAAGCGTTTCTCAACCTGTTCGAAACGCTTATCGATCTGCTCAAAGCGCTTTTCCACCTGCTCAAAGCGCCTTTCCATCATCTCAAAGCCCTGGCGCATCAGTTCCCGCTGGTGCTTCAGCTCTTCCTCGACCCGTACCATCCGCTCGCGCAGTTCGATCTCGTAAACCACCTGGGGCTTGCCCAGCGATTGCTCGGCCAGCCAGTTACCCAGATTTTTCTTGATGAATTCGATATCTTCCTGAGCCAGTGCCATCGGTCGCTACCCTAATCTAATGAGCCTGGATGAGGCCATTATGGCACCAACCGGCGAGACGCCGTTATCCGCCAAGCCCTGCTCATGGCCGGATGCTCCGGAGTTTCCATTCCTGGCGACGTGAGGGGTGGCGTCGGCAAGGCGCATTTCGTGGGGGCGGAGGCGGCGAGGGTGAACCTCAACCGGCAGACGTTTGGCGAGGCCCAGGCGCGGGAGGTGGCCCAGCGGCTGGGGTTGCCAGAGGATGCCTGGCGTAGCATCCCCGCGCCGCCTGGCGGCCAGCATGGACGAGAACCGTCGTGGCTACCGGGTCGTGCAAGCTGGCAGGGATCAGTGCCCCTCAGTGCCGATCAAGGCTTCCACGCTGGACGCATCGAAAATGCCGTCGAGCCAGGCGTCCAGTTGGGCGATTGAGGCGGCATCGATGCGCTGTTCCGCCCAAGCGGGCATGGTTTCGAAACGCCGTCTGAGCAGGTGCTTGAGCGTCTCGGCTTTGCCCTCTACCCTGCCCTCTACCCTGCCCTCTACCCTGCCCTCTACCCTGCCCTCGTCCCTGCCCTGAACCCTGCCCACGTCCCTGCCCTCGGCAAAAATCGATTGATACGCCTTGGTCTCCTGAATCGGGGTGACCAGGTTCAACATGGCCCATACCTCCTTCGCGGTCAGGCCGCGAAATCGTTCGAAAAACCAGAATTCCAACACCTGCGTGAGGATGTCGCGGACATCCTCCGCCAACGGTGCCTCCCGCACGGTCCGCCACAGGACCGGGGCGCGGGCGCGCAGGTCAGCGTCATCATCAATCAGCAGCGGGGCGAACACCGCCACGTAAGGATTGTCCGGCTCCCGCGCCAGCCAGTCAGGCAGGACCCGGCGCAGGACGACATTGAGTAAGGGTGCCGTAGGATCATTCGCCCACCGGGGATAGGTGGGGACATCCGCCTCGCGCAGAAAGATGCCGACGCCGATGACGTCGCGCTGGGGATGATCCTCGCCATAGAGGCCGATCTTGGTCAGGAGATTGTACCAAGCCTTGTCCGCGCGCTGACCTTGGAATTCGACCACGTAGACCGGGCCTGAGTGCCCTTCGGGTTCAAAGAGGCCATCAAGACGCCGCTCCAGCCCTTTGAGGGTCAGGGAGCAAAAGCGATAGGGGCCCGCCAGTTCATGGCCGCCGGTGAGCACCCGAAAGGCCTCCGGTCCAGCGGAGAGGAAGAGATAAATGGGGTGATCCGTCTTCATGGCGTGCCCTGCTTGTCGTTCCGGCGGGGATTGTAGTGGCCGGGCATCTCTGGGCCAGGGCCTGGCGACGTTGCGGACCTCGTCCGCCAGGCGGGCGCAATGGTCGCGGCTGAGGCGGTTGTCTTCGGGATGGCCGGTTACAATAACCGACTCGCGGCAATCACCAGACCGGCGCTGGTGGCGATGAAGCCAACCAGCCAGAGAAAGTGCCGATCATGGCGCCGGAGCATTTCGTCGAAGCGCCTGTCCACCTGCTCGAAGCGCTTGTCGATCTGCTCGAAACGTTTCTCAACCTGTTCGAAACGCTTGTCAATCTGCTCGAAACGTTTCTCAACCTGCTCGAAACGCTTGTCGATCTGCTCGAAGCGCTTTTCCACCTGCTCAAAGCGCCTTTCCATCATCTCAAAGCCTTGGCGCATCAATTCCCGCTGGTGCTTCAGTTCTTCCTCGACCCGAACCATCCGCTCGCGCAGTTCGATCTCGTAAACCACCGGGGGCTTGCCCAGCGATTGCTCGGCCAGCCAGTTACCCAGATTTTTCTTGATGAATTCGATA
>SACH01000017.1 GCA_009928645.1 Gammaproteobacteria bacterium
CCGGCCTACCGCAGATCCCTGCCCGACCAGAAACGACTATTCTACCGGGTTCCTTCCGCCTGTCAAACACAAAAACCAGACCGCTCGCGCATAGGGCTGGGCTTGAGTCTGGCAGCCGTGAGACGTGATATAAAGGCCTTAGTCTGATTTCTGATTCGGTACGTTGGGCGGTATATGTAACAAAAACAAAGATTCAGCTCAATGCTGAAGGGCAAGGGATGATTGGTGCCATACCTGTTACTAATGGCTGTTATCCCGCCCAAAGCCTTGGAGAGAACCGCGTGCAGCTTCCTCAGACTTCGGATACCAGTGTGACGCGGGCAAAACGACGCTTGCCGACCTGCACCAGGCAGCTAGCCCCGAGCCCAATTCGCAGGCCCTTGTCTTCGACCTGCTGTCCGTCCAGGCGCACCCCACCCTGGTCAATCAAGCGCATCGCCTCCGACGTGCTTTTTACCAGCCCGGCCTCCTTGAGGAGGTTGGTAATAACCAGCCCCTCTGCCCAGCTAGCGACCTTGATGTCGGGGATATTCTCCGGGATAGCCCCTTGCTGGAATCGCGCAATGAAATGCCCTTTCGCACGGGTTGCAGCAGCCTGACCATGAAAGCGCGCGACCATCTCCTCCCCGAGACGAAACTTGATATCACGAGGATTGACACCCTCAGCCACAGAGCGGCGCCACGTGCCGATTTCTTCCAGAGGAACATCGCTTAACAGTTCGAGATACCGCCACATGAGTTCGTCAGAGATGGACATGAGCTTGCCAAACATCTGATCGGGAGGCTCCGTGATACCGATATAGTTCCCCAGGGATTTGGACATCTTCTGCACCCCGTCCAGCCCCTCCAGGATGGGCATGGTGATGACCACCTGAGGCTCCTGTCCATAAGCCGCCTGAAGTTGTCGCCCAACCAGCAGGTTGAATTTCTGATCGGTGCCACCCAACTCCACGTCGGCCCGCAGGGCTACCGAATCATAGCCCTGGACCAAAGGATAAAGAAATTCATGGATGGAGATCGGCTGTCCAGACTTGAATCGCTTGGAAAAATCGTCCCGTTCGAGCATGCGGGCCACGGTATGCCGGGCCGCCAACTGAATCAGGTCCGCCGCCTGCATTTCTCCCATCCAAGCGGAGTTAAACACCACCCGGGTATGATCAGGGCTGAGCATGGAGAAGACCTGCTCCTGGTAGGTGCGGGCATTATCCATGACCTCTTCTCGACTCAAGGGCTTACGGGTGGCGCTTTTTCCCGTAGGGTCACCGATCATACCGGTGAAATCCCCGATGAGGAAAAGAATTTCATGCCCAAGCCCTTGGAACTGACGCATTTTGTTGATCAGCACCGTGTGCCCCAGATGTAGATCAGGGGCAGTGGGATCAAAACCCGTCTTGATCCGCAGAGGACGTCTCTCGGCCAGTTTTTTTCGCAAGGCCTCCTCTACCAGGATTTCTTCCGTTCCCCGGGACAAAATGCTCAGAGCATCGTCAACAGCAATCATGGACAGGATCTCAGGCGCACTAAAAGTTAAGAAATGATAATCCCAACCTGCCAAGTAGGATGTGATCTAAGGGGGCTGGAACCGCAGAAGGATAAAGTGGTTTCCAGGGCAGGGGATTCAGGGTTAGACTACCGCCTATGATTTTACTGAAATTTCAACATCAGCGTCGTCTCGGTAATGTACGATTATAAGTATCGTCAAGTCGAACCCAGCCACAGGAAGCGTAACCGCCATTTACTCTTTCCGATAGCCTTGACTTTTGTCACCGCCCTAGCGCTTGGCCTGGCAGTGATTTATGTTCCTGCCTGGCTCCAGGGGCTATGGGGTGGCAAAGGTGTCCTGAACCGAGACCTGAACAGGAATATTATCCCCTTAACCCTTCCGCCTAGGCCCGTGGATTCAGACCCAAAGTAAACACCTTCCTTCAGAGTAACTGGCGATGGACAACCGTCGTGGCATCAGGTCGTCAGGCTGAGAAGGAAGAGCCGCAGCCACAAGTAGTGGTCGCATTGGGGTTACGAATCACAAATTGTGCGCCCTGCAGGCCCTCGGTGTAATCGATCTCTGCCCCCATGAGGTATTGCATGCTCATCGGGTCGACGACCAGTTTCACTCCATCGGTGACTACCTCGGTATCGCCGTCTTGGAGCATTTCCTCAAAGGTGAAACCATACTGAAAACCTGAGCACCCCCCGCCTTGGATATAAACGCGAAGCATCAGGCTTGGATTTCCTTCCTCGGCCATGAGATCTGCCACCTTGGCGGCAGCAGCGGAGGTGAAAATCAGAGGGGATTCATTGAGAATAGCAGTGGTCATGGATTAGTGCCTCACTGATTTGAGTGAAAGGGAGTTGGAGAAGTGCGCTTGCTGCGGCCAATATTCAAGGCCGAGTTGATAGGGGGCCAAGCCCTTTTATCCATCAGCAGTTAGCGGATCGGCAGAAGCATTAACGCTCTGGTCCAGGCAGACCAATCCTCCCTGGACCTGTGCCCCAGCGTCAATCGTCAGCGCACCATAATAGAGAGTACCAAGAATTCGTGCTCCGGCCGCCAGCAAGGCCCGTTCGCTGGCATGGACATCTCCTTCCACCCGTCCATCAAGCACCACGTAGGGCGATTCCAGATTGCCCTGGATGACGCCGGTAGCGGAAAGGGTAACAGCAGCCTCACCCGTGGGTGCAATCCCGGCAATGACGTTACCAAGGATGTGGCCATCGATGTGGAGCCCCCCGACGAAGCGTAAATTACCCTCGATCTGTGTCCCCTTACCGATCAGCGTGTCATAAGGGGGGAACCTGAATTTCTTCTTTTTGCCCATCCTTATCCTGCCGAAGCCGCTTCCATTTCTGTGGTGGAATCAGATCGGATCTCAGGCTGAAGCGGCCACGGAAAGGACTCACTGGTCGGGATAAGCATTTTGCTCAAGGGTTCAATCTCGATCAGCACGCCCTCAGCTTCAACATCGACCGGGACTTTCAACTTTCCCTCTACCTGCTGAAAATGCTTGAATTTCAGCTTCAGACCATCTGGTGATGAGCCGGGAAGCGGGTCTACCGCCAGTTCCAAGGGCGCATGGTTACGCCTGCCGATCAGCTTGATCGTCACCTTGGCCAGAGATTCCGTATAATCTGGGATCAATTGTCTGACCGTGAAGCTATAAGCGAAGAGTCTCTCCTCCGCCGTGGGAGTCAGGATGAAATCCTGAATCCTCAGAATCCCCCCTCCTCCTTGGCGGATAAGCCGCTTGAGTGCAGACAAATCCTTTTCCAGAGCCTGCCTTATTTCCTGTTCCTGCTTGAGCCCTTCCTGGGCAGCGAGCATCGTATCCTGATCGAGCCGCTGGGTACGTTCGAGGGCGGCCTTATCTGCCCGCAGCGCGTCTAGTTGCTCCTCCAGCAAGAGGTTGTCGCGCGTCAGGGTTGCCGCCAACTCCGCGAGGTTTTGGGCCTCCTCTCGGGTCACGTGGACGCCAGCAAGAAAGGCTCCGGTGATCGTAACCAACAGCAGGGCGCCCAGTATCAGCCTGCTCGTCCAGCCCCATACCGGGTGCAGGATGATCCGGGGAGATGGTACTTGCCAAGTCTTGGCCATGGCCATTAACCCTTAGGGCAGCAAGGCCAGGTCCTCCAAGGCCTGGGTCTCCTCAAAGGCAAACATAAGGTTCATATTCTGTACGGCCTGACCGGCCGCACCTTTGACGAGGTTATCAATGACAGACTGTACGACGACAACCCCTTGCCCCAACGGCTCCATGACCGCGATCCGGCAGCTGTTGGAGCCCCGGACTGACCGGGTATCTGGGCAGGTGCCGGCAGGCATGACATCCACAAAGGGCTCACCGCAATAGCGGGTCCGATAGAGGTTCTGAAGGTCGTAACCTGGCTCACCAAGTCGGGCGTACAAGGTCGCCTCAATGCCACGGATCATCGGCAGAAGGTGCGGCACGAAGGTGAGACGCAGATCGGTCCCCCCGACAGAAGCGAGGTTCTGGACGATTTCTGGTTGATGGCGATGACCAGCCACCCCATAGGCCTTGAAGCTCTCGCCAACCTCAGCCATGAGCATCCCGACGCTGGCCTTGCGCCCGGCACCACTGACGCCTGACTTCACATCCGCCACCAGCCAACCCGGGTCAACAAGGCCCTGTTCGAGCAGCGGCAGTAAACCCAAGGTCACGGCCGTGGGGTAGCAACCTGGATTAGCGATCAAGCGGGCACCGCGGATCGCCTCACGCTGAATCTCGGGCAACCCGTAAACCGCCTCATCCAGGAGTTCGGGACAGGCATGGGGCATTTCGTACCAATGCTCCCAGATCGTAGGGTCCTTGAGTCGAAAATCGGCCGCCAGGTCGATCAGCTTGACGCCTCGAGCGAGCAAATCCGGCGCCATCCTCATCGCCGTACCGTTAGGGGTCGCGAAGAAGACCAGGTCGCACTCCCCCAGGCGCCCCAAGTCAGGTTCGGTAAAAGCGAGATTTACTCGGCCGCGCAGATGGGGGAAGAGATCAGCGACGGCCAGCCCCGCCTCACCACGGGAGGTGATGGCGGCTAGTGATACCCTGGGATGACGCGCCAGCAGGCGTAAGAGTTCTGCTCCGGTGTATCCGGTTCCGCCAACGATACCAACTCTAATCATGGTGTTGCGGGGCCATGGAAATATGTTGCTCGTCTTTGGGCCACGCCGATTAGGGTCAATCGGACGGTCGCCAAATTACTAGAGAGTACCGGACGCGCCTGGAATCAGGCGCGATGATCCGTGGCGTGGATGAAACCTGACTCAGGCACAGCCTCCCCCGCCGGAGCCACAACTGCCGCACCCGCCGCCCGTAGAAGGCAGATTATTGAAGACGAAGGTGGCGGCACCATCGCCCCGATCGACGAAATCGATCTCGACTCCACGCAGGTAGGGCAAGGTACCGTCGTCGACGATAACCTTGAAGTCCTGGCAATCCAGGACGCCATCGTTATCATTAATACGATCGGTAAAGGTCATGCCAAAACTGATGCCACTGCACCCCCCGGGGGTCGCGAAAACACGAACACCCCGGATGGTCTCCTCAACTTGTGTAAAAAGCTCGCCCATCTTGCTTTGGGCAGGAAGGGTCAGGGACAGATCTTGAGCTGTGAGGGCCGCCAACATGGAATGATCTCCGAAAAAGGCCAAGGAATTGACTCAAGAATAACAAAGAAGCCACAGCCATGCCAGCAGGCCGCCGTTCTCCAGATCAGGGGATGATCGGTCGGAAGATGTTCCCTCGCCTGAGGTAAGGCATCTCCAAGAACACCTACCCCCCTTAGCCGGCCGCCAAAGAGGAAAACTAATACTCGAAAAGTTATAAGATGCCACGTTTTACATCGCCTAGGGCCTGGGACATGTCAGATTCAGAACTATCTCCCATCCTCCTGTGCATCGGAGGCCACGACCCAACAGGCGGCGCCGGCATCCTGGCGGATACCGAGGCCGCCCGCGCCGCCGGCATTCAGGCGGCAACCGTGATCTCCTGTCTTACCGCCCAGAACACTGCCGGCATCCGTGGCCTCTGGCCTCAACCCCTTGAGCAGATCGAGACCCAGTGCCAGCTCATCCTGGCGGACAGTCAGGTTAGCGCCATCAAGCTGGGTCTCATCGGCAATTCACGCCTTGCCCGCTGGCTCTGCCAATTCGCCGACGAGCACCCGGACATCCCCCTGGTCTTGGACCCCGTGCTCGCCGCTGGGGCTGGACAATCCGTCGTCGATGCCACCCTCTTCTACCAAATGCGCACTCATCTCCTTGGCCGCTGCGTGCTGGCAACGCCGAATCTGCCTGAGGCCCAGGCGCTGAGCGGGGCCCAAGTCCCCGCGGACTGTGCCCGGCGCCTTCTCGCGAGTGGCTGCGGCTGGGTTCTGATCACCGGCACCCACGACGAAACTGCCGAGGTCATCAATCATCTCTACGGTCACGACGGTAGCCACCATGAATGGCATTGGCCACGTCTGCCTCACAGCTATCACGGCTCGGGATGCACCTTGGCTAGCGCCATCGCCGCCCGCCTTGCCCTGGGTCAGCCCATGGTAGCGGCCGTTGCCGAGGCACAGGATTACACCTGGCACAGCCTCCAGGCGGCAACACGCACCGGCCGGGATCAGTGGACGCCTAACCGCCTTTTTCGCCTTGAGCCCCCCCCTCAAGCTCAGGGTTA
The DNA here is from genome assembly GCA_009928645.1 of Gammaproteobacteria bacterium. Classification (GTDB taxonomy): domain Bacteria; phylum Pseudomonadota; class Gammaproteobacteria; order Chromatiales; family Chromatiaceae; genus M0108. The sequence goes on from SACH01000017.1 coordinate 6,183, forward strand.
CGCAGTCTCTCAGTACAGACCCGGAGACGACCCATGTCGCCAAAACCGCGACTCACCGCGAAGGGCATGAGGCTCAGGCCTGTGATAAACCACGCTGAATTCGTTAAGCGCGGGGATGTCCTGCCATGATCCCCTTGCGCGGTCTCTACGCCATCACCCCGGAGGAACCTCAGGAAGATCTGGTAGACCTGGTGGCCAAGGCCTTGGTGGGGGGTGCCCGACTGATTCAGTACCGTGACAAACACCAGGACCCGTGCCGTCGCCTCACCTTAGCCAGGGCACTGCGTGACCTCTGCCAAACTGCTGGTGCCCGCTTCATCGTCAACGATGATCCATACCTCGCCGCAGCCAGTGGGGCCCACGGCGTCCACCTCGGCCGTGACGACCCGGACCCGGCCGAGGCCCGCGCCCTGCTGGGTCCTGAGGCCCTCATCGGCGTTTCCTGTTACAACCGCCTCGACCTGGCCCACGCGGCCCAGGCCAAGGGGGCCGATTATGTGGCCTTCGGTCGTTTCTACCCCTCCGGCACCAAGCCCTCCGCCGTCCAGGCGGATCTCGACCTATTGCGCCAGGCCCGCCGCGAACTCTACCTCCCTCTGGTTGCCATTGGCGGCATCACCCCGGAGAATGCCGGTTCCTTGATCGTCGCCGGCGCTGACGTGCTCGCGGTGGTGAACGGCATCTTCGCCGCCCCTGACGTGAGCGCCGCCGCCCGGTCCTTCGACAACCTCTTTGCCTGAGCGGCGATGGGCCCCTCGCCTCGACCCGCTCCCTGACCTCGTCCCCCGACCAGGAGAATTTGCGCCATGTCCCGATCCCATGACCTCTTCACCGCCGCTCAGCGCCACATCCCTGGGGGCGTCAACTCCCCGGTGCGCGCCTTCCGCAGCGTCGGCGGGGATCCGGTCTTTTTCGAGCGCGCCAACGGCCCCTATCTTTTCGATGCCGACGGCCAGCGCTACATCGACTATGTCGGTTCCTGGGGCCCCATGATCCTCGGCCATGCCCACCCCGAGGTCATCGCCGCCGTGAGCGAGCGCATCCAGTCCGGCCTCTCCTTTGGTGCTCCCACCGAACTTGAGACGCGCATGGCGGACAAGGTCTGCGAACTGGTGCCCTCCATGGATCTGGTGCGCATGGTCAGTTCGGGTACCGAGGCCACCATGAGCGCCATCCGCCTCGCACGTGGCTTCACGGGTCGCGACCGGCTGGTCAAATTCGAGGGTGGCTATCATGGCCACGCCGACTCCCTACTGGTCAAGGCCGGCTCAGGCGCCCTCACCCTGGGCGAGCCCAGTTCCCCCGGCGTCCCCGCCGCCCTGGCCGAACTGACCCTGACCCTCGCCTACAATGACCTCGACCCGGTACGTGACCTTTTCGCCCGCATGGGGGAGGAGATCGCCTGCATCATCGTCGAGCCGGTGGCGGGCAACATGAACTGCATCCCGCCGGTCCCCGGTTTCCTGGAGGGCCTGCGGGAGATTTGCAATGCCCACGGTGCGTTACTGATTTTTGACGAGGTCATGACCGGATTCCGGGTTGCCCTCGGCGGCGCCCAGGCCGTGTACGGGGTCACCCCGGATCTCACCACCCTGGGCAAGATCATCGGCGGCGGCATGCCAGTTGGTGCCTTTGGCGGTCGCCGCGAAGTCATGGCGAAAATCTCCCCCCTGGGCCCGGTCTATCAGGCCGGCACCCTCTCGGGCAACCCGGTGGCCATGACCGCCGGCCTCAAGACCCTGGAGTTGATCTCCGCTCCGGGTTTTTATGATGACCTGGGCGCCAAGACCCTCCAGTTGACGGAAGGCATGAAAGTCGCTGCCCGGGCCGCCGGCATCCCTCTGACCACCAATCAGGTTGGGGGCATGTTCGGCCTTTTCTTCACCGAGGCGGACCAGGTCAAGGACTATGCCGGCGCCACTGCCTGTGACGTGGCCCGTTTCCGCGCCTTTTTCCATGCCATGCTCACTCGTGGCCAGTATCTAGCCCCCTCGGCCTTTGAGGCCGGTTTCGTCTCTGCTGCGCATAGCCAAGCGGACATCCAGGCAACGCTGACCGCCGCGGCTGAGAGCCTGAGCGGCCTGAGGTGACAACCCCTGAGGGGCTGGCCTTGCACTGAAGCGTTTCATTGAACAGGTTATGAGGCACCATGAATCCCGATTTCTGGCACCAACGTTGGCTCAAGGGGGAGACCGGATGGCACCAGGATGAGATAAACCCTCATCTTCAGAGCTACTGGCCGGCCCTGGGCGTTGCCGCCGGGGCCAGGGTCCTCGTGCCCCTGTGCGGCAAGAGCAGGGACATGCTATGGCTGGCGGGCGAGGGCTATCGCGTCCTGGGGGTCGAGATCAGCCCCCTTGGCGTAGAGGCCTTTTTTGCCGAGAACGGCCTGAGCCCCGAGATCAGCGCCGCGCCACCCTTTCGCCGCTACCGGGTCGACGAACTGGAAATCCTCTGTGGGGACTTCTTCGACCTTCGTCCCCACCTGGTGTCGGGCGTAACCGCACTATTCGACCGCGCCTCCCTGATCGCCCTGCCACCCGCGATGCGTCCGACCTACGTTCGCCATCTGCACGACCTCCTGCCGGCGAAGGCGCAGGTCAATGGCCTGCTGGTGACCCTCGATTACGAGCAAACGGAGTGGTCTGGCCCGCCCTTCGCCGTCACCCCCACCGAGGTCAATGACCTGCATGGCGCTCATTTCCACATCCAGGAGCTGGCGTCCCTCGACCTGCTGGCCAGTACCCCACGTTACCAGGAACGGGGGCTATCGCGCATGCTGGAGCGCGTCTTCAGGCTCACCTCAAACGCCTCGACAATACCCCGTTCCTGAACCACCCAGTGTCCGAGGGGATCCTTCGGCGGCTTCTCCACTGCGGGACAGCCGATCGATTGTGTTTATCCACGCATCAATTACCGCCAATTTCACCTCTATGCCGCTTATTGCGACCCATTCCATCGTAACTTATCACGCTGATAATTAAGGATTATCTAAGACCTCAATTCCTACGCCTTGACCAGGAATAGGGAAAACCCTTATTATATCCACCTCCTGACGTAATAAATTGTCAAGAGAGGATCAACGTCATGAACCTGGATGCCCGCACCCTGATTCTTACGGCCAGCCTGATGGCCAGTGCCCCGATGAACCCGGTATCGGCCAACCCGGCCCATGATTCCCCAAATCCCGTTGTCCAGGACGAGGATCTGGACAACAGCCCAAACCTGGCCAAAGGGGAGGGAGACGGCCCACTCCCCAAAAACAACCGGGTCGAAACCAAGAAACAGCGCGCGCTCAAACCCAAACCATCCAAAGGCTCCAAGAGCCCTGATGCGGAACTCCAGTGCCTGGCGCTCAACATCTATCATGAGGCCGGCGCGGAGCCCTATATTGGCAAGCAGGCGGTAGCCGCCGTGACGCTGAATCGGGTCAAATCTTCCGCCTTCCCCACCTCCGTCTGTGGCGTGGTCAAGCAGCGCAACCAAAAGAGTTGCCAGTTCTCTTGGGTATGCCAGCGGCTAAACGCCCAGCCGGAAAAAGACTCCGATGCCTGGCAGGATGCCCTCGAAATCGCCCGTAAGACCCTGAAGGGTCAACATCAGGACCCAACCCATGGGGCCCTCTATTTCCACGCCACCCGTGTCAAGCCTCACTGGTCCCGGGTCCACAAAAAGACCACCCGCATCGGTGGGCATATCTTCTATAAGCCGGCGAAAAAAGCCGCTTGACGACCACACAGTCCGTCCCTGACGCCGTATCACTGCTAACCGGCATGAGGAGGCGCGCGACCCTCCTGAAACTGGATGCTTTGCAGTAACTTTCACGCGAAAGACAGCCCCTGCGCGGCGGGTCTCGTGCGGGACCTACGGGACCGGCGGGACCTGCCAGCGCCAACGCCAGGGACCTCCCTTCCTTTATCGTCTATGGATCTGCTCTTGATTCCAACCGGCTAAGGGCTTCAGGATATCCCTGTCGTTTTCACTTGGCGGTTTCCAGCATGCCCAACCCTCGTCGTACCGGTGCCAGTCTCTTCTTCGATACCCTCGTCGATCTTGGCGTGGAATATATCTTCGGCCATACCGGTGGCGCCGTCATCCCCCTGCATGTAGAACTGAACAAGCGCATGCGGCGGGGGGAACCATCCCCCCGCTTTATTCTCTGCCGACAGGAAGGGGGAGCGGGGCACGCGGCCGAGGGCTATGCCCGCACCAGTGGTCGGGTCGGGGTCGCCCTGGCCACCTCGGGACCTGGGGCCACCAACCTGGTTACCCCCATCGCCGATGCTTACAAGGACTCCATCCCCACCCTCTTCGTCACCGGCCAGGTGCCCAGCTTCGCCATCGGTACTGATGCCTTTCAGGAGGTTGATACCCTGGGCATCACCCGGCACATCTCCAAGCACAACTACCTGGTCAAGGATATCCGCGACCTGGAATGGGTGCTGCGGGAGGGTTTTGCCCTGGCCCAGAGTGGCCGTCCCGGCCCCGTGGTGGTGGACATCTGCAAGGACGTCCAACTGGCCCAGGCCGCCAGTGCTAACCGTCCCCGCCCGCGCCATCGGGACTCCCAGGCCTTCGATGCCACCCGGGCGGAGGCCATCCTTGAGGCCCTGACCACGGCTCAGCGCCCGGTCATCAAGGCCGGCGGCGGCATCATCCATGCCGAGGCGGCCCTGTCCCTACAGGGCTTCGCCGAACGTTTCGAGGTCCCGGTCACCACCACCTTCAACGCCTTGGGGGCCATCCCCTTTCAGCGTCCCTACTACCTGGGGATGCCAGGTATGCATGGGTCAATACCGGCCAATTATGCCCTACGTGAGGCGGACCTGATCCTGACCCTGGGGGGCCGCTTCGATGATCGGGTGGCGGTCAAGGACTTCGCCAAGGGCAAGCGCATCGCCCACATCGATATCGATCCCTCAGAACTGGACAAACGCATCCGCAGCGACCTGTCACTCACCGCCGATCTGAAGGACTTCCTGGACTACGGCCTGGCCAGCGGCCGCAGCGCCCGACACCCGGAATGGCTGACGCACGTCGCCGCTTGGCGCAGTCAGATGCCCAAACCCTATCTCCAGTCCGAGCATATCAAGCCCCAGGCGGTCATCGAGGCGATCTCCAGCCTGACCGCGGGGGATGCCACCCTGGTCACCGGCGTCGGTCAGCACCAGATGTGGGCAGCCCAGTACTATCGCTTCTCCCGCCCCCGCCAGTGGATCAGCTCAGGGGGTCTGGGCACCATGGGCTTTGGCCTCCCGGCCGCGATCGGCGCCTGGTACGCCAACCCGGACAAGCCCTTGGTACTCATCGACGGTGACGGTAGCTTCCAGATGAACATCCAGGAGTTGGGGACCATCGCCGCCAACCGCATTCCGGTGAAGATGTTCGTCCTCAACAACAGCTTCCTCGGTATGGTGCGTCAGTGGGAAGACATGATGGACGAGGGGCATCACTATGAGACCTGCCTGGCCCGTAGTGCCGAATGCAAGCCTGACTGCACTCTGACCGACCCCGCCTGCCGCCGCCAGATTCCTGACCTGCTGGGCCTGGAACAGGTCTACCCCCGGATTCGGACCTCACGTCTCACCGATACCGCTCAGCTCTGGGAAGGCATTAGCGCGGCCCTGTCCCAGCCGGGCCCGACCTTGGTGGATATCTGGATCGAAAAGACCGAGGACGTGCTACCCATGGTGCAACCGGGCCATGGCTTCAATCAGATGATCGAATAACGGTCAGAGAAGCCGCAGGTCCAAAGAGGAACGTGAAGGATCAGATAGGCGCCGAGCCATTGCCCGACGACTGCAGGCTGGATCAGGATCGGGGGTGATCCCCGACATCTCCAAACCGAAGGTACCACACCCTTCCGGATGCATCAGGCGAGATCGTCGAAACACTAGACCGGTGCTCTTGGAAGGGTACCCCCACCACCCTTGCTGATGCGTCAGGCGATCTCGTCGAAACCCGCCCGCCGATACCATTTGCGCGCCTCCTCTAGATCCCGCTCAATCCCCCGTCCCTCTTCATACATCATCGCCAAGGTCGTCTGGGAACCGGCCAGCCCCTGCTCGGCAGCCTGGCGGAACCAATGCACCGCTAGGGCGGGGTCCTTATCGGTGCATTCGCCTTCCATGAACATGAACCCCAAACCATGCTGGGCGATATCTAGGCCGGCCTCAGCGGCAGCCTTCATGTAGCGAAAGGCCAGACCCTGGTTTTCATGCATCCCCAGACCATTCTGGGCCATGATCGCCATGCGATACTGGGCCTGGGGATCGCCGGCCTCGGCCAGGGGGGACAGCAACCCCGCGGCGCGGGCAAAATGCTTGGCCTCAAAGGCAGCGATGCCGCTGCCGAGTTCCATATCATAATTGGTGATCGTATCGCTCATGGTGGCGTCCAGTAGAGGTTGCAGACTGACCGCGGGGCGGTACCGATGGCCCGGCGCGGTTTTCACTGGGAGTGGCTTGGAATTATGGGCCCTAGCTGACAAATCAAAGCCCCGGCCCGGAAGCCACCCTGTGTGCCCGATGCATGCCGGTTTTTGGTCGGGTGAGAGAAAGTCGGAAGAACCGAAAATTGGTTGGCAGGGCGTAACACACTTCACCCGCCTCACGGCTGGGACTGCGGACCTGCCCCCAACCCCAGCCAGCTGCTCCAGCGGGCCAGCAGGACCGGATTAGCGGCGGCCACCGCCAGGCGGGGGGTTAAGGACAGTTCAGCGGTCACTGGCTCACCCCCTGGCGCCAGTAACCGACTCTGGACCCCCGTCTCGCTGGCGATGAGACGTCCCGCGGCATAGTCCCAGAGCCGCTGGCCACCGTGCAGGTATAGCCGGCCCCGGCCCGCCGCCAGCCAACACCACTCTAGGGCGACGGAGCCCAGACTGCGCAGGGAGCGGTAAGGGGCCCTGGCACCCAGGCGCGCCAAGAGGGACTCCGGCAAGCGCTTGAGGTCCACGATCGCCAGACAATCCCCCAGATCCTCGCCAATAAAAGGCGAAGCTAACGGCATGCCGTTCAGCCAGGCACCTGACCCGCGCTCCGCGACGAAGCACTCGTCCCGCACGGGGTCCAGCACTAGGCCCAGTCGCGTCTGCCCTTCCCACAGCAAGGCGAGGGAAATGCAGAAATAGGGGAAACCGCCGGCGTAATTGCTGGTGCCATCCAGGGGATCCAGGCACCAGATCGCCGTCTCGGCACTGGCCAGCAGGGCCTGTTGCTCCTCGCCGGACATTTCTTCCCCCAGAAGGGGGACTCCGGGATAGGCCTGTTCGAGCTCAGCACGGACGATGGCCTGAACCCCCAGATCAGCCTCGGTGACCAGGCTGCCATCGGCCTTGGCCTGGGCTGCGACATGCTGGAAGCGGGGTAAAATCTCGCGGGCCGCGGCGGCGCGCAACATCTCGCTGAGGACAGTCAATTCCGGACTCATAGCATTCATGGCACGCTCTTGAGATAACAAAACTTTCATCATAGCGCGTGAGCCCCTTGCCCCCCGGGTAATATCCACCATCCACGGCGACGCCCGACGCCGGCATTTGCTAGACTGATTCGTTCAAAAGTGGCCCGACCAAGGTCAGCCACCGGTGTTGACCCTTCATCCAGCTGCCGTGAGATCTTTCTGATGACCCGAGCCTCTGGCCTTGCCCAGGCGTTGCTGGCGTTGCTCGCCCTGCTGGCAGGCATGGTTCCTGCGACCGCCGAGGACGTCAGCGCCGCGCCGCGCGCTGCCATGGCAGAGGCCATGGCCAAGATGATGGAGGCCATGGGCTTTCTGGGACCCTCTCTGCCCGGGTCCATGCCCAGCCCCCTCCCCGGCGTCATGCCCGGCATGATGCCCACCCCCCTGACGGGCGGCATGCCTCTTGTCAACGATCCCAAGAGTCTCATGGACCAGGGTCTTGACAAAGGTAGTGCGGCCCTGCAGCAAATGACCGAAGGCATGAAGATGCCTGACGCCCCCGGGAGCTTCATGCCTTGGGGTACTCCCTCCCGTCTGGATGGTGTCTGGGAGGGGCGGAACGGGGAGCTGCTGATCGTCCAGGGCAACCGTTTCCGGATCTATCCCGGTGCCAGTCATTATGTCGATGGCTACATCCAGTTACAGGGAGACCGCCTGGCCCTGTACAACCCCGGTAACGAGCACATTCGTCCCTTTGAATTCGCCGAATCCGAGGGACGGCTCGCCATGCGGGACCCGTCCGGCTCCCTCTTTCTCTACCGGCGTCTGTGGCTCGAACAACCTGCCGAATCGACCGCGGCCCCTCAAGTTACCGAGAAACACTCGAAGTAACCCCCACCGGATCAGCCCAAGAGCAACCTGGCCGCCATCAGCAACAGCAGAATGCCGAAGAAACGGCTAAGGAGGGGCACGGGCAGGCGGTGGGCCAAACGGGCGCCGTAGGGTGCCATGGGCACACTGGTGATCAGGATACCCAGCACCGCTGGCCAGTAGATAAAGCCCACACTCATCCCGGGCAAACCTTCCCGGCCCCAACCGCTGATCATGAAGCCCAGGGTTCCGGCCAGGGCGATGGGCACCCCGCAAGCGCTGGAGGTCGCCACCGCCTGGCGCAAATCCAGGCCCGTCTTGACCAGATAAGGCACGGTCAGGGTACCGCCACCAATACCGACGATAGCCGAGAGGGCGCCGATACCGCCCCCTGCCATGGCCACTCCCCATCGATCGGGACCTGCCTGTCGCCGGATTTGCTCCCGGGGCCGTAACATCCGCACCCCGACATAGACCAGAAAGCCGCCAAAGAGGCGTTGCAGCCAGGTCTGGGGCAGGAGGCCAGCAATGGCCGCACCCGCCCAGGCCCCCAGGATGATGCCGGGTATCAGCCGCCAGAACAGGTCCCACTGCACGGCACCGCGCCGGTGATGGGCCAGGGCGGAAGACCAGCCGGTACCGATGATGCTGGCTAGTGAGGTACCCACTGCCAGATGGGCAAGCCATTCAGGCGCAAAACCCAGATGCCCAAAGACCAGGATCAGCGCTGGCACGATGATTACGCCACCCCCGACCCCCAGGAGCCCCGCCAGAAGCCCGGAGAGGATTCCGGTCCCCAGATAGGCCAGGATCTCAGTCAACGTCATCCCACCGCCCCCGCTACGACCCGGCATAGGCCAGGCGGCAAACCGCTCCCGGCAGCAAGCCCACCTGTCTGGCCGATCAAGTCAAGGTCCAGAAAAGCGCCCGAGAATATTAGTGCTTGCTCATATAACCAAAAAAATATATTCTGAAGGGCAGATAGATTGCCCCCGTCGCCGCTTGCCATCATGCTGTACCGACTCGCCCTTATCTTGCTTCTGGCCCTGGTGGCCCCTGGCGCTATGGTAGCAGCCGAAGGCGATCACGACTGGGCCAGGATCGGCGCCGAGGCTCGCGAACGGGGACAGCCTGTCGCCCTCCTGGTCACGGGACCAGACTGTGGTTACTGCGAGCGCCTTCACCGGGAATTCCTCGACAACCCCGCCGCCAGCGGTACTCTAGCGGCAGGGGCGATCACCCGGGAGATCTCACGGGATACCGGGGGCAAGATCACCGACTTCGATGGCGAGCGCATCCGTACCCGTCTCTTCCTGGCGCGTTATGACATCTTCGCCACCCCTACCCTCCTCCTTCTGAGCCCCGAGGGTGAGCCTCTGGCCCCCGCCCTGGTCGGCTTCAATGGGGCGCAGGCCTATGGCGAACTGGTTGCGAGCCGGCTGGCTCACGCCAGTCAAAACCTGGCTAGTGGCGATCGCCCCAGCCAGGCCCTGTTTGCCAGCGGCCAGGAGCGGTAACTTGACCCCTCCCCACAAAACGTCATTCACGGCCAACTGCTGGCCTTCAGGATCGGGGCTAACGCATGAGAGCAGAGGGCACTGCCCTCCCTGTTGAACATTGCCACAGCGTCCCCCCAAGGTTTATGGGGCACAGCCGCTCTGACTGACGGCTACCCGTCGCCAAGCCATTTTCTTTTCACCGGGTCGGCTGGCAACCATTTTCAACTTGACTCACAAGCGGCCGCGCAAATCGCGTAGCCGGAAGCCTTGCCAGGGCTCGCCGCCGTCCGGGGTCAATCCCTTGGCCAGGCCCAAGACCCGAAATCGCTCGCCCATGGCATCGGGCATCACCAACTGCTTGGCGCCAAGCAACAGCTTCAGGCCCTCATCGCTCGCTCTCCCGGGTCCGTTCAGGCGCTCTGCCAGCAGGTCATCCAACCCCAGGGCCAGGAGGAAGTGGGCCTGCGTGGTGTAGCCGGCCACTTCCAGACCCGCCGCCTGACCCGCCCTGGCCGCCGCCGAGAAATCCACATGGGCCGTGATGTCCTGAAGACCCAGGTGGGCATAAGGATCACCGTGGGCTTGATGACGATAATGACATATGAGAGTACCCATGCTTCGCTCGGCCCGATAATAATCCGCCTCCTCATAGCCATAGTCGATCAGGAGCATGAGCCCCCGACGCAGAGAACCAGCCAGAGCCCCCACCCAGGGACCAAGCCGGAGATTGATCTCGGAGACATAGCCAGGTTCCTGGGCCAGACCGCGGGCCTGCAGGCCCGCCACCGCCAACCCAAGGGCCGGGTCCCGCGGTGGCGCCAGTTCCTCCACCCATCCCAGGTCCTCCGCGGAAGCGGGTGGGCGGACCCAGAATTCGGCCGGCTCACCTTTGGCGTCGATCTGAAACCGGCTGACCGGCATGGCGTCCATGACCTCGTTGGCCACCAGGACCCCAGTAAACCCCTGAGGCAGACCCGCGAGCCAGTGAATACGCCCGACCAGATCAGGGTGGCGGGCGGCCAGCAACTCCCGCTGGCGCTCGCGCAATTCCGCCCCCGGTTCCAGGATCAGATAGCCCGTCGGCAGGCAATCCGCCTCCCTGAGACCATCGAGGAGATCCGCGGCCAATTCACCACTTCCGGCCCCTAACTCCAGAATATCGCCCCCGCCCAGCGCCCTCAGCACCTCCTGGCACTGGCGGGCAAGGCAGCCTCCAAAGAGGGGCGAGAGGCCAGGGGCGGTGATGAAATCCCCCCCCGCCCCAAATTTGCGGGCTCCGGCGACATAGTAGCCAAGCCCGGGGGCATAAAGGGCGAGTTCCATGAAGTGGTCGAAAGGCAAAATACCACCACAAGCCGCGGCCTCGGCACGGATCAACTCAGCCAACTGACGACTATGGACCAGGGCGGTTAGGTCCTCCCCTGCCGGCGGCCGGGTGCCGGAGGAAATCAGCGAGGCGGCGGATAACGGCATCGTCGTGACGGGGAAGGGACTAAAATTTAGGAAAACCCATGATACAGGCAGACCCGCCCTTGGCCCAGACGTCCCCTTCCCTTCCCCAGACCCCCCCCACTGACCTGACCGGCAAGGTGGCCTTGATCACCGGTGCCGCCCATCGCATCGGCGCCGAGATTGCCCGGACCCTCCATGCCGCGGGGGCGGATCTCGCCCTCCACTATCGCCTTTCGGCGGCTGGAGCCCAGGCCCTGCAGCGAGAACTGGAACAGACCCGGCCGGGCTCGGTCCTGCTCCTCGAAGCCGACCTAACCGCTTGTCAGGCCTTCCCCGACCTGATAGCCCGCATCCAGGCCTTCCGCGGCCGCCTCGACATCCTCATCAACAATGCCTCCAGTTTCTACCCCACCCCCTTTGGCCAGGTGAGTGAAGCCCAGTGGGAGGACCTCCTCGCCTCTAACCTCAAGGGGCCCTTTTTCCTCGCGCAAGCCGCCGCCCCCCTGCTACGGACGGCCCGAGGTTGTATCGTCAACCTGGTCGACATCCATGCCGAACGGCCCCACAAGGATCACCCCGTCTATTCCATCGCCAAAGCTGGCAATGCCATGATGGTCAAGGCCCTGGCCCGGGAACTGGGGCCGGAGATCCGGGTCAACGGCATTGCCCCCGGTATCATCCTCTGGCCCGCAGGTGAGGGAGCCACGCCCTCAAGCAAGGCCGAACTTCTGGGCCGGACGGCTTTGGGGCGACCGGGTTCGCCGGGAGACGTCGCTCGGGCGGTCCTCTTCCTGGTGCGCGAGGCGGATTACATCACCGGCCAGGTCATTGCCGTCGATGGTGGGCGCACCCTACAACAATGAACCATAGATCTCGCAAGACCGCTTTGGCTGTACCAACTCAATAAATTTCAAAATCATAGAATTGATCGGCCTAGAAAATTTACCGACGCCGGAAGTGAATAAAAGTTAGAATTTGCTTAAATAGGGGCCTGCCCTGTGCTCAGCACCTCCGCGGCATTCAGCCTCACTGCTCAGGGCGGATCGACCATGGGAGGTGCCTGGACCATCCCCTGGGCGGGTTGGGCCTGTACGGACCCCATGACCTCCACCGCTTACCATCTCCGGACCCACCATCCCAGGCTAGCGTAACAGAACCCAGACGAGCAGGACTCCATGACGGAAGACGATAACAAACCCAGCCGTGCGGTTGACGATGCCATCCTCCAGCAACAATACCGTCGGGCGCTCAGTTCCTTCGAGGGCATCATCCTTAGCGAAATCGAGCTCACCCGCACCCTTGGTAATCGGCTGAATTACGCCATCCAGGCGGGCACCTTCATCCTGGCCGCCATCTCCATTTCCCTCTCATTACTGCTTTTTACCCTGACCTCCCAGGTCTCACGTATTTCCGGCGTCGTCGACGGCATGAAAGAACACTTCATCTCGGTAAGTCACCAGATGACGGCCATCAACGGCCACATGGACTCCATCGAAAAGCGCGTCGCTCTCTTGGAGACGTTCGACTATCGGACAGCCATCATGGACGTGGAGATGAGTAATATCCTGGGGGACATGAATCAGATGCGTGCCAACGTCGACGGCATCGATGCCACCCTAGCCACGGTCCGCAACCATATTGCCAATGTCTCGTTCAACATGGATCTGATGAACAACGAGGTGCAGATCATGAGCACGGAGATGGGCCAGATGGCCAAGCCCATGCGCAACATGAACAAGATCTTTCCTTTTCCCTAGATTCCCCCAGGGTAAATGCCAGTATGATCAGACAGCGTGAGGATCCCCGGCAGGCCATTGTTCAGGTCATTCAGCGACTAGGTCGCGCCACTCAGCTCCACCTCGACGAACGTCATCGCCACTTCCGGATCACGGATATCGTGCTCATCACTGCCTCACTCCTGATCCTGGGCGGGGCTGCTTTTGACGTTTATCATGCCCGATTGCTCTACCAGGACTTCAACGAGATCATCACCGATATGTACGCCATCCATGATCATCTGGTGGGCGTGGACAACGACATGGCGGACATCACCACCAACATGCAGTCCTTCGACAATCACATGGCCCACATGGACCATATGAACGAACGGATGAAATCCATGGCCAGAACTATGCCCCAGATCCGGGAAAATACCCGTCTCATGGCAGGGGACATGACGAGCATTGAGGAGAACATGCGCCTGGTCGGCGATGCCATGCTGATCCTCGATACCCGGATCCATGCCATGCTCGGTGGTGTGGGTATCATGCGCGGCCACATGCACCAATTCTCCCGGCCCATGTCCGCTTTCACCCCTTTCATGCCGTGAGCGCGGCCCTTCCTCTAAAATAGCCCCATCGGCGGCAAGACCCGAACCACCTCGCACCCCTGGCGGAAACAACACCATGTACCATGCCGACCACAATGTGGATCAGGCCGAGATCAGCAAATTCGAGGCCATGGCTGCCCGCTGGTGGGACCCCCATAGTGAGTTCAGACCCTTGCACGAGCTCAACCCCGTCCGCCTGGATTTCATCGATCAGGCTGCCGGGCTGGCGGGGAAGAAGGTCCTGGACGTAGGCTGCGGCGGCGGTATCCTCGCTGAGGGCATGGCCACCCGCGGCGCCCAGGTCACGGGCATCGACTTGGGGGAGATGCCACTGCGGGTCGCCGAACTGCACACCCTGGAGACGGGTGTCAAGGTCCACTACCGACGCATTTCCGCCGAGGCGCTGGCGATGGAGGCCCCCGCCAGCTTTGACCTCGTTACCTGCATGGAGATGCTCGAACACGTCCCCGACCCAGGTTCAATCATTGCCGCCTGCGCGCGCCTGGTCAAACCGGGGGGGCAGATCTTCTTCTCCACCCTCAACCGCAACCCCAAGTCCTATCTGCTGGCCATCATTGGCGCTGAATACCTGCTGCGCTGGCTCCCGCCCGGAACCCATGATTATGCCCGCTTCATTCGCCCGGCGGAGTTGGGGCGTTGGCTCCGCGCCGCCGGCCTGGAGTTGAACCAGTTGATGGGCATGACCTACCATCCACTGCTGGGTCAGTATCGTCTCGATCCGCGGGACCTCGATGTCAACTATCTGGCCGCCTGTCGGCGCCCGGGGAACGGTTGAGGTAGAGTTGGGAGGCCGTCCTTCAACCCCCATGGCCGTACCCCAATCCCCAAGCCCCGACCCCTGGGCCTACCCCAACGACGCCAGCCCCCTGGGCTCCTCGACTTATTACAGCATCCGCTTTTCCCCCCCGGAACTGCGCGACGACCTCGCCCGCCTGGCCGCCTGGCGCCACCAGGTTCGCGCCATCCTGGAGGAGGTCAGAGATCCTGGGGTGGCCAGGCTCAAGCTGCAATGGTGGCGGGACGAGGCCCACCGCCTGGTAGATGGTGTCCCCAGCCACCCCTTGAATCGCGCCCTCCAGCCCCTGGTAGCCCGGTCCGGGCTACCGATCGCCCCGCTGTTACAATTAGTCAACGAGATCGAGGGCGCGATCCTCTGCCGTGAACTGGCGGATGACAGGGCATTGGAAGCCGTTTGCGATGCCGATCTGGGCGGTCTTTTCGAACTCCTGGCCCGGGTCCACGGCCTTCAGGACCCAGAGGATCTGGTCGCGGCGCGGTGCCTCGGCACCTTCTGTGCCCTGGTCTACCGCATTCGCGACAGCGGCTGGCTCGCCCGCCAGGGTCGGGCACCCATCCCGTTGACCCGCCTGAGGTCTCTAGGCCTGACGCCGGACAGGCTACGCCTGGCCGAACATCGTGCCCGCTTGCCGGAATGGCTGCCGGAACTCGCCCAGCAGGCCCGCGCCCTCCTGGCCAGGCCTCATCACTTCGCCGGCCTGCCCGCCAGCCTGCGCCTGCGCGCTCGGATTCTCGCCAGTCTGCTGGACGAACTGGAGGCCCTGTCGTTCCAGGTTGCCGAGCTGCGGCTGAGCCTCACCCCCTGGCGCAAGCTCTGGCTGGCCTGGCGGGAAAGCCACGGGTCGGCAAGCACTGGCGCCACCAGGTCCCTGACCTGGGCCAAACCCGGGTCCTCCTGACCCGGGACTGTCCTCCATCCCATCCTCAACACCGCCTCATCCATCTCTTGCCAGATTGCCATGGAACACTATCAACCTGACCCCGATCTCCTGACCGGTCGCATCATCCTCGTCACCGGCACCGCCGATAGCCTGGGGGCGGCAGTCGGCCGGGCCAGTGCCGCCCATGGCGCAACGGTCATTCTGTCCGACCTGGAGGAATCCCGGCTGGGTCCCCTTTATGACCAGATCGTCGCCAGTGGCGCCCCGGAGCCTGCCATCCTGCCCCTGGACCTAGAGGGTGCAGACGAGACCCACTATCAGGCCGTCGCCGCCACCCTGGCCCGGGAATTCGGTCGGTTGGATGGCATTGCCCACTGCGCCGCGTTCGCCCCTTTCCTCAGCCGCATCGATGACTATGACGCCAGCGAGTGGGAGCGGGTGGTGCGCATCAACCTGACCGCCCCCTTCCTCCTTACCCAGGCCTGCCTGCCCTTGCTCCGCCATGCCCCAGACGCGTCCATCGTCTTCACCGCTGACCGGGTCGGCCGCCATGGCCTGGCTTACTGGGGCGCCTTCGCCGCAGCCAAATTCGGGATCGAGGGCCTGATGCAGACCCTGGCCGAGGAGACCAAGGACCAGGGCCGGATGCGCGTCAACAGCCTGGACCCTGGCATCATCCGCACTGGGTTGCGTACCCGCCTCTACCCCGGGGAGAACCCTCATGAACTGCCAGCCGCCGATACCATCACCCCGGCCTATCTCTACCTCCTTGGTCCAGATAGCCGGGGAGTCACGGGCAAGGCCTTGTAATCAGAGGCTTGGCACTATTTAGCTTGGCTGGTAAAGGCATCAGCCGTCTCACCATCTATAAGTTCCAGGAGGCGCACCAAAACTCGCTAAAGCGAGGCCCTTGTCTCTACCATGAATCAATGACTTTGAGGCACCTGCGAGCTATCTGATGAGAGTCGATCAAAACGGATGGGGCGCAAGCTTCCCCCTGCCTGTCAGCCATCATGCTGCCTTGCCGGCGCCTTGGGCGCCGGGTCCTGGCCAATCTCAGGGGCGGGTGGTGCCCCCTCCGCATCGGGAAAGCGCCGGGGATCCACGGTGTCCTCCTCCATGAGGATGCGCTGGCCATCACCCTCCAGATCGTCGAACTGGCCGGAACGTGCGGCCCAGAAGAGGACGATGACCGCGACGAGACCGAGCAGGATCATGCCAGGTATCAAGCCATAAATGACGTCCATGGTGCAGATACAACCCTCTTGCAATGGCGATTAGCGCCTGGGCGACTGAAAAAGCTGGCGAATGCGGGCAGAATTGCCGATGACGGCCAGGGAGCTGAGGGGCATGGACACGGCGGCCACGAGGGGGGTCACCAGGGCAGCCATGGCCATGGGCACCATGATGAGATTGTAGACAATGGAAATGCCGATGTTCTGACGGATGGTGCGCAGGGTGCGGCGGGACAGGGCGGCGGCCTGGGGTACCTTGGCCAGTTCGGCCTTCATGAGGACGATGTCGGCGCTGGCGATGGAGACATCAGTGCCACTACCCATGGCAATGCCGACGTCCGCACGGACCAGGGCCGGGGCATCGTTGACCCCGTCACCCACCATGGCCACGCGCTGACCCTGGGCCTGGAGATCAGCGATGACGCGATCCTTGTCCTCGGGCAGAACCTCGGCGATGACCTCCACCCCGCCCAAGGCCTGAGCGATACGCTCCGCCACCTCCTGGCGGTCACCCGTCAAGAGCGTCACCCGGATGCCTTGGGCCTTGAGGCCGGCGACCGTGTCGGCGGCGTCGGGCCGCAACCGATCCTGGACGGCCAGGATCAGCACCAGCCTACCCTCGATGGCGAGATGGATGGGCGTGGCGCCCCCGGCGCTGAAGGCGTTAGCCGCCGCGACCAGGCTCGGCAGATCGACCGCCATACCCTGGCTCCGTAGCCAATCGGCGGTACCGGCGACGACCAGCCGTCCCGCCACCTGGCCCCGGATGCCCTGACCCGGTTGGGTCCGCACCTCCGCCACCTCCAGGTGGCGATAGGCGATATCCCGTTCCTGACAGAGATTCAGCACCGCCCTAGCGATCGGATGCTCGGAAAAACGCTCCAGGGCCGCCAGACTGGCCAGATATCCGCTCATCTCACCCGGCAAGGCATCAGCCTGGGGCGCCAGGAGTTGTTGAGTCCCTTCCAGTTCCTCACGATCACGGCTGTCAAGCCTCTCAGAGCCTCCCACTCCTGGGGCGCTGTTAGCACCACCGGGCCACAGGCCCCCTTCGGTGGCGATGGCCGTCACTGCCGGTCGGCCCTCCGTGAGGGTACCAGTCTTATCGAAGACGAAGTGATTGATGCTCGACAAACTCTCCAGTACCGCCCCCGTCTTGACCAGGATGCCATGACGGGCACCGAGTCCCGAGGCAACGGCGATCGCCATGGGGGTGGCCATACCGAAGGCACAGGGACAGGTGATAATGAGCACGGCAGTGGCCGCCATCAGGGCCACTTCCAGGTCCGTCCCCACCCAGAAGAGGAAGGTGACAAGACCTAGGCTCAGGGTGGCGGCAACAAACCAGGGCACGATCCGATCGGCGGTGCACTGGATGGGGGCCTTGCTAGCCTGGGCCTGCTCCACCAGGGCGATGATGCGACCCAGGGCCGTGTCACGCAGCAGACCCTCGACCCGAACTTGCAGGACGCCGGGGCCGTTGAGAGTGCCGGCCGCCACCCGTTCCCCCTGGGCCTTGAGCACGGGCCGAGACTCACCGGTGAGCATGGACTCGTCGACCTGACTCTCCCCCTCCAGGACGAGGCCATCCACCGGTACCTTTTCCCCGGGGCGTACCAGGACCGTCTCGCCGCCCTTGACGGCGCGCATGGGCAGTACCACCTCCTCACCCTGGCGCAGGACGGTCGCGACCTTGGGCTGCAGGTCGAGTAATCGCTGGGTGGAGGCCACCGCCTGACGCTTGGAGATGGATTCCAGGAAGCGCCCGACCAGGATTACAAAGAGAAAATTGACCACCGTATCCCAATAAACGTCGCCGACCTGGGTGCCCGTCACCGTCACATAGAGTGAATAAAGGTAAGTGATGGTGACACCGATGGCGATAGGCAAATCCATGGTCAGGCTGCGAGCCCGCACTCCCAGGACCGCGCCCTTGTAAAACGGCCAACCCGAATAAAGCAGCACCGGCGTAGCGATGGCACAGCCGATCCAGTGAAAGAGGCCGCGGAACTCGCCTTCATCCGCCCCCGCGTAGAGGGCGATGGAGATCCACATCAGGTTCATCATGCCGAAGGCGGCGACGGCCATGCGATACAGCAGGCGGCGATTGGCCCGTTGCAGGGAACCCTCCGCCACCTCGGGATCGAAGGGCATGGCGACATAGCCGATTTCGCCCAGGCGCCTGAGGACCTGGGATAGCTTGAGCCGACCGTTGTCCCAGCGGAGTCGCAGGCGCCGACCCGTGAGATTGACCCGGGCCTCGGCCACGCCGGGCATGGCCTTCAGACTGTTTTCGATCAGCCAGACACAGGCCGCGCAGTGGATACCCTCCACCAGCAGGTTGATCTCCCGGACCTCGCCCAGGGAATCCACGAACTCTTCCTGAACCTCGTCGATGTCGTAAAGGGCCAGGTCTTTGGGAAGCTCCGGGGGAGGGCCGAGGAGTTCACCCTCGGGCGTGCGTTGGTAAAAGCCCTCCAAGCCCGCGGCATGGATCGCCTCGCACACCGACTTACAACCGGTGCAGCAAAAAGACCGCGGCTGGCCACGAATCAGGGCGCGAACCTCGGCCTGAGGGGCAACCTCCAGGCCGCAATGGAAGCAGCGCAGCGGGGAAGGGGGCGAGGGGGGAGCAGGAGCCTTCAGGTCACTCACCGCCAGTGATCCGCCCGCGAGGGTGGCTCAGGTCGGACCTCGACCGAAGCCAAGACCCGGTTACTGTCTGGCAGGGGAGAATTCTCCATTCACCGCTGGAACCGCCAGCCTGGTGGCTACGGCCGGCACCTGGACGCGGCGGCCATGGGTGAATTCCTCACCGCCGTAGCGCACGGCCACGAGCGTGTCCCAGGCACCAACCAAGGGAAAGCTGACATCCACCCGATAATGGCCGGGCCCCTCCTCGATCATCGGCAAATCGAAATCCTGCTGGGAGTCGGAGGGCCGGTAGGCATAAAAGTGGGCCTCCTCGACGGCCGCCGGCCGCCCGGCCTTGTCGACGAGGAAGAAACGAATGGCCTTAGGCTCGCCGACCACCAGATCACGCGGAACATCGGCCTGCATGACCCAGCCCGGGTCATGCGCCTGCTTGCTGGCCCAGTTCTTTTCGTAGTTCTGGCCGCGGTCGTAGAAATTTTCGATCACCAAGCCCGGGTTAGTGGAGATCCCCAGGACGACCAGCGTGAGATTAACGATCAGGACGACCAAGACCAGGGTAACCCATCCGATCACCCAAGGACTCTTCCAGGCGGGGATAGGCCTGGTCTGCGCACGGGAGGCTGTCATGGCACCATCAGCTCCAAGAGGGGATGCAAAGGAAGCAGGTCGGTATTGTAATCGCGGTGGGTCCGCTTGGCGCGGAAGAATAGGGAGCATTTGGTCAGGGCCTGAGAATCCGTCTCAGGCCCCGCGGGGAAAGAACCTCAAGTTCCACGCCTTGGCGCCAGCCTTTACAGCTCGGCCTGGCCTTCAGTCAGCGGATGGCATCGGGTGGCGCGGTCAAGGTCGTCGTCAGGGCCGCGGCTTGGGGCCGATAAAGATACTGGTCCGTTCCGTAGCAATGACTTGGCCGTCGGGTCGGGTGGCCTCGATGCGGAAGACAATGTCTTCCCGCTCAGCCTTCATGTGCTTACGGGGCACCTTGACGAAGACGATGGCCGGTGAGACAAAGCCATTCCGGGCCTTCACCGGCTCATCCGCGCCCATCAGTTGCATGCCCTCGGGGCCAAAGGCACTGATCCGTACCTCCAGATCATCATTCTGTTTATTGAGGATCTTCAGGGTGTACTTATTCTGGATGGAACCATCGGAGAGGGTGGCAAAGAGGGGCGCTCGTTCATGCAGGACCTTAAGCTCGATCGGATCCAGGGCGGTCAAACCATAAAGAATGCCGGAGATAGCAGCCAGGAGAATAGCGGTATAGATCCATACCCGAGGACGAGTCAGCAGCGGTTTGACAGGCTTACCCTCCAGTTCGTCGAGGGAGGCGTAACGGATGAGGCCAACGGGCCGGCCAAGCTTTTCCATCACTGAATCGCAAGCATCCAGGCACAGGGCGCAGGTGATACAGCCCTCCTGCTGGCCCTGGCGGATATCGATGCCCGTGGGACAGACGGCAACGCATTGATTGCAATCGACGCAATCACCAGTGCTCCGCTCCGACTCCTTCTGGCCCTTCTTGACCCGACCGCGGGGTTCGCCCCGGTGGAAGTCGTAGGTCGGCAGGACGGTGGTGCGGTCGATCATGACGCCCTGGATACGGGCATAGGGGCAGAGCCAGAAACAGGCCTGTTCACGCAACCAGCCCGCCAGGACATAGGTCCCGACGGTAAAGAGGGCTACGGTGGCATAGGCGGCAATTCCGGACTGGCCGGTAAAGAACTCGACCCAGAGGGTCGGGGCGTCGACAAACCAACTGACGAAGGCAAAACCGGTTGCGAAGCCGATCAGGGCCCATACTAAGTGCTTGACCACCTTGATGCGAAACTTAGAGAAGTCCATGGGGGCCTTGTCCAACTTCCGGCGGGCTGCCGGCTGGCCCTCCAATTTTTCCTCGATCCAGGTGAAGACATCGGTCCAGACCGTCTGGAAACAGAAATAGCCGCACCAGACGCGCCCGGCCAGGGCCGTCACCACCGCCAGCAGGATGGCGAAGAAGAGCAGCAACAGTGACAGCATCCAGAAGTCCTGAGGAAGGATGGTGGCACCGAAAATATGGTATTGACGTGCGGGGATGTCCCAGAGGATGGCTTGGCGCCCGTCCCAACGCACATAGGGCCCAATGAAAAACAGGATCCAGAGGGCGGCGGACACCCATTTGATCGTGCGCCATTTTCCTGGCATGCGCTTGGCGTGGATGGTCTCACCACCCGTGTTGACGTGCCATTGGGCAGCTTCAGCATAAAGTTCTTCCGCCGCCGTGCTCTTGTCGATCTGCTCGTTGCTCACTGAATCCTCTCCCAAGATAACGCCATCACCGGCCATTGCGGCTGGCCGGCCAGGCCTGCTGCACGATATAAAAATTTAGCTGAAAAGGCCGCTCCTGGCATTGCGCGAACGCAACTGAAGCTCACGAGATTGCAGGCAGTTCTGAGGCCTTGCGACCGTCTTGGCAAAGTGCCCTGGCAATTGGATGCAGGCGATAAGGGACCCTGGGAATCAGACCCGACACTCAGGGTTGGGCATGGCCACCTCGCCAAAAGGAAAGGGGGCAAACGCCCCCTCTTCGATAAGCCTGACGGGTAAACGTCAGGTGTTCTTATGTGCCTGGGCGTCCTTGTCCATCAGGGCCTTCACCTTGAAACCAAGAAAAATGATGATGACGATGGCAATGATGACCATCAGAATGGACATCCACATCACCGGATCCCAGTTCATCATGTTTGTAAAGAAGCTCACGCTGCGCTCCTCCGCTTACCGCTTATAAGACCAAGGGCCGGGGCGAAACAGATCCGCCCCGGGTCTCGCTTCCCAATTATTTGCCACCGCCCAGTTCGTGGACGTAGACCACCAATTTCTTGACCTCCACCGGGTCTAGCTTCCCGGTCTCGACAAAGCCAGGCATGACCGCATCACGGGTTCCTTCCACACCGGCCTGATTCACCCCATACAGAATGGTGTGCTTGGCACTCTCCAGGCCACCCGGCTCGAAGCGCCAGATGGCATCGGTCAGATTGGCAGCGCCAACGGAAACGATTTCCCCCCCGGGGAGTTCAGCCAGAACGCCATTAGCCGTGGGGCCATGGCAGGCATTGCAACCCTTGGCGTTGTAGAGCGCCCAGCCCTCATCGGTGGCATTACCTTGACTTAGGTTGACGACAAACTGGGCCAGGGCATCGACCTCGGCGGCGGAGAGGATGTCCTTATGAGCCGTCATGGCACCCTTGCGGCCGTAGGTGATGGTCTCGTCCAGTTTGGCCAGGCTGCCACCATAGAGCCAGTCGTCATCCGCCAGCACGGGGTAGCCGGGGTTACCCTGGCCCCCGCTGCCATGACAGGCGGCACAGTAGTCACCGAACAGCACCTTGGCGGAGGCCAGGGTGTACTGGGTCAAGGCTGGGTCCGCCAGAATTTGCTCCGCCGTCTTCTCGGCGACCTGGGACTCATATTGGGCACGCATTTCCTGCAGATCCTGGAGACCTTCCTGATACTCCTTGATCTGGGTCCAGCCCATCACGCCCTTGGTGAAGCCATCACCTTCCACTGGCTGATAGGGCATGGGCCACATGGGATAGAGAATTAAATAACCGATGACGAAGGCGATGGATGCCCAGAAGCCAATCATCCACCAACTCGGCGGCGGATTGTTCAGCTCCCGGAGATTATCGTCCCAGAAGTGACCGGTGTTGTTTTCACCGGGAAAGGGGTTAGGTCCCGCCATTTTTTTCTCCACTGTCTTTGTTGTCCTCGTCGAACAGGACGTAGCGCTGGGATTCGAGCCGGTCCTTGTTCTTGGGACGAAATACCTGGAAGTACGCCA
Organism: Gammaproteobacteria bacterium; assembly: GCA_009928645.1. GTDB lineage: Bacteria > Pseudomonadota > Gammaproteobacteria > Chromatiales > Chromatiaceae > M0108. Next base: position 29,144 of record SACH01000017.1, read on the forward strand.
CCACCATCGCGATAAAGATGACCACGGTCAGGATCGTGCCGACCCAGTCGTTCGTGGTCATCGCCTCCCAATCGGTGTGGAAATACTCGCTGAGACTAGTCACGATAAACCTTGCTCTCGTCCAGCGTGACCATGGTGCCCAACACCTGCAAGTAAGCCACCATGGCGTCCATCTCGGTCTTGCCGGCGAGCAGGGCGGGTGCCGCCTCGATATCCGCGTCCGTGTACGGTACGCCGATAGTCCTCAGGCCCCGCATGTGGGCCTGCATGGTCTCGGGATCCGGGGAGGCCTTGTCCAGCCAGGGATAGGCGGGCATCACCGATTCCGGCACCAAGGCCTGGGGCCGGCGCAGATGGGCGCGCTGCCACTCGTCAGAGTACTTGGCGCCGACGCGCGCCAGGTCCGGACCGGTACGCTTGGAACCCCACTGCATGGGGTGATCGAACATGGACTCGGAGGCCAGGGAGTAATGACCGTAACGTTCCTTCTCATCCCGGAAAGGCCGAATCATCTGCGAATGGCAGGTGTAGCAACCCTCACGCTGATAGATATCCCGGCCAGCGAGTTCTAGGGCGGTGTAAGGCCGCATGCCATCACCTGGTTTCCAGTTGGCCTTGAGGGCCCCACCTTCGCCGACGGCGATGATGGGTTCCTGGCCAACCTTACTCCAGACGATCTCCGGATAGCGGTTGTGCTCCATGGTGTTCTTTAGATAGAAGAGGGGCACGATCTCGACGAGGCCACCGACGGAGAGCACGATGGCGACCATGATCAACAGGGCCCAGATATTCCGCTCCAGGCGGTCCTGCAGGCCCTTGGGGGGGGTATTTTCAGCCATGGGTCTATTACCTCTAGCTCAGGCAGTGGCCAGGCGGGCCTTTTGCAGGCTGCCGGAGGACACGGACTTGCTGACGGTCATCAGCACATTGAACAGCATGATGATGGCACCAAAGAGGAAGATGCCACCGCCCACCGTCCGCATGGCGTAGTAGGGGTGCATGGCATCCACCGTCTCGACGAAGGTATAGGCCAGGTTGCCGTACTCATCGAAGGCGCGCCACATCAGGCCCTGCATGATGCCGGACACCCACATGGCGACGATGTACACCACGGTCCCAATGGTCAGGGTCCAGAAGTGGAAGTTGACTAGCTTCTCCGAGAACATCTCGGTATGCCAGAGACGGGTCATGAGGTGATAGATGGAACCGATGGAAACACCCGCCACCCAGCCCAGGGCGCCGGAATGGACATGACCAACCGTCCAGTCGGTGTAGTGGGACAGGGCGTTGACAGTCTTGAGGGACATGACCGGGCCCTCGAAGGTCGACATGGCGTAGAAGGCCAGGGCCACGATGAGAAACCGCAGCACATAGTCGGTGCGGAGCTTATCCCATGCCCCGGAGAGGGTCATCATGCCATTCACCGCGCCTCCCCAGGAGGGGATGATCATGGCGATGGAGACGGCGGCACCCAGGGAGCCGGTCCAGTCCGGCAGGGCGGTGTACTGGAGGTGATGGGCACCGAGCCAGACGTAACCGAACATCAGGGCCCAGAAGTGGATGACGGAGAGGCGATAGGAGTAGACCGGACGGTTGGCCTGCTTGGGCACGAAGTAGTACATCATGCCCAGGAAGCCGGCGGTCAGATAGAAGCCCACGGCGTTATGGCCCCACCACCACTGGATCATGGCGTCCTGGGTGCCGGCGAAGAGGGAGTAGGACTTGAACAGGCCCACGGGGATGGCCAGGCTGTTCACCACGTGCAGGTAGGTGATCATCACCATCATGCCCAAGAAGAACCAGTTCGACACATAAATATGCGAGGTCTTGCGAACGGCCAGGGTCATGATGAAGTTGAAGGAGAAGGCCAGCCAAACCACGGCGATGAGGATGTCGATGGGCCATTCCAGCTCGGCATATTCCTTGGACTCGGTGAAACCTAACGGCAGGGTGATCACCGCCAGGACAATGATGAGATTCCAGCCCCAGAAGACGAACCAGGCCAACTTGTCACTCCAGAGGCGAACACCGCAGGTGCGCTGGACCGTGTAGAAGGCCGTGGCCATGAGGGCACAACCGCCGAAGGCGAAAATCACCGCGTTGGTATGCACGGGGCGCAGGCGCCCAAAGGTCAGATAAGGAATATCGAAATTCAGGAATGGCCAGGCCAATTCCGCCGCGATGTAGACGCCCACGGTCGCGCCCACCACCAGGTAGACGACCGCCATGACAGTGAACCAGCGTACAACGTCGAAGTTGTACTTCTGTTCGAGTCCAGTTTCCATAAAACCTCCCCGAAATGACTGGAGAAACAATGTAGGTATAACCCTTCCGTGCCGCATCCCAAGCCACGCCCAGTCCCTGGCATAACGTCGGCAATAACAAAGGATCAGCCCTCTAAAGTCAAGGTCGGGGCGTCGGCTTACCCCTGACTTGAGGGAACTCACTGACTATTTTTTGATCTGTGTCAGCTTGGACATGGGAGAACGGGAGGGACCGGTAGGACCCGCGGCCGGGCCGCTTCCAATGGCTTTCCTCCATCCAGGGAGAAGTTATTTGAAGAAGGCTTCCAGGGAGAACCCTTCCTTTTCGAGGATATCACGCAGCCGGCGCAGGGCATCCATCTGGATCTGTCGGACCCGCTCCCGGGTCACCCCCAGTTCTTCAGCCACCTTTTCCAGGGTGCTGTTCTCATACCCATGGATCCCAAAGCGCCGCTCGATCACCTCACGCTGCTTACTGCTCAATTTGGCCAGCCACTGGTCGAGCTTGACCTGCACCTCCTGGTCCTGAATCCGGTCGGCGGGATCCGTAGCATCCTCATCCTGCAATAAATCTACCAGGGGTTTATCGGCATCCTTGCCCAGGGGGGTATCCACGGAGGCGATATGCTCATTCAACCCGAGCAGGCGCTTGACCTCGGCGCTCGGTCGCTCAAGCAGCGCCGCCACCTCCTCGACACTGGGCTCATGGTCCAGGCGTTGGGAGAGCAACCGCGAGGCGCGCAGATAGACATTGATCTCCTTGACCACATGAATAGGCAGACGCACGGTACGGGTCTGGTTCATGATGGCCCGTTCGATCGTCTGGCGGATCCACCAGGTGGCATAAGTGGAGAAACGAAATCCGCGTTCCGGATCAAACTTCTCCACGGCGCGGATAAGGCCCAGGTTGCCTTCCTCGATCAGATCCAGCAAAGGTAAGCCACGGTAGAGATAGCGCCGGGCAATCTTGACCACCAGACGCAGGTTACTGACGATCATGCGTTGGCGGGCCTCGTAGTCGCCCGCCTGAGCGAGGCGGGCAAGGCGCACCTCTTCCTCCGCCGTCAACAGGCGGGAGGCACCGATTTCGTTGAGATAGATGCGGGTGGCATCAAGATCGGCATCCTCTGCCGTGGGACGGAGCCGCTCGCCGGTTCCTTCCGTGTCCTCATCCCCCCCTTCCTCTGGAACAAGGACATGTGGTACATCCCCCGCCCCCTCAGCCTCTGCATGGGACAGGTTGACCAATGCAGGGTCTAGGTCATCTTCCTGATCAGGATCATCTTCCAGATCAAGGTCCTCTCGTTGCTCTCCTTTGGACACACGGAATGTCACCGCCAAGGAACTTGTTGGGGAGTGATTCGCGAAAGGACGCCTGCTCATCACGCCGCGCAAAAAGTCATCAGGTTACCTGGTGCTACTACATCCAGAGGGATTGTAAAGTAGAACATGTCCTGCCCTCCCGGCCCATCCACGATCTCGATTCTCGGCTGTTTATTATCCATTTCCGCCCCCGGGGAACCAGAGCATGGGGACAGAATCCTCAGGCACGCGGTTGATCAGGGTCTTGATCCGGAATGATAAAGACACCCTACGGTTCGCGTCCACCCCAACCAGATGGGTAGTCCAGATCTTCAGGCCAGACCGCTCAGCAGGGGCACAAAGTTAACTGGCTCCAGGATCTCTGGTGTGTATCCATTGGGAGTCCGGATGAGTCTCACCAGCACCTGCTCGGTACCCAGCCCCATGGGCAGGACCATGCATCCCCCAATCCTGAGCTGCTGCACCAAGGCCCGGGGGATGCCGGGGGGGGCGGCGGTGACGAGGATGGCATCGAAAGGGGCATACTCTGGCCAGCCGAGCGCACCGTCGGCATGCCGCAACCGGACATTCCGCAGCCGCAATTCGGCCAGCCGTCTGCGCGCCGTCTCCAGCAGGGCGGCTACCCGCTCGACACTGTAAACGCGACGCGCCAGCGAGGCGAGCACGGCCGTCTGGAATCCGGAGCCGGTTCCAATCTCCAGGACGGCATGAGGCTGGCGAGGTTCCAGCAGGGCCTCGGTCATACGCGCCACCGCGTAAGGCTGAGATATCGTCTGGCCATGACCGATAGGCAAGGCGGCATCTTCATAAGCGTGGCTGGCCAGGGCCTCATCCACGAAGCGATGGCGGGGGAGACGGCTCAGCAGGTCCAACACCTCACCGTTACGAATACCTGCCCCCATCAGGCGCCACCTTAACCGTTCCCGGGTTCGCGCCGAGGTCATGCCCACGCCAACGTCTTCCGCGCCAGCGGGGTGGGTCGGGCCTCCCCTCCTCAAGCACAGGCCTCCAGCCATTCCGACAAGGGCTCAAGCAGACCATGGCGGGTGAGGTCTACCTGCAGGGGGGTCACGGATACGAAACCCTGACGCAAGGCATGAAAATCCGTTCCTGGCCCCGCATCCGCTTCGGCACCGGCCGGGCCGACCCAATAGATGGTTCGCCCGCGCGGATCCTGGGCCCTGGTCACGGGCTCCGCCTTGTGGCGATGACCCAACCGCGTGGCCTGCATCCCGGCCAATTGCCCGAAGGGCAAGTCGGGCACATTGACATTGAGAATGAGGTTGGACCCCAGGGCCTCCGCATCCAAGTTTGACACCAGTTTGGCCGTCACCTGGGCGGCCGTTTCCAGATACTTGGGCTCATGGGAGTTGATGGAGATCGCCATCGCCGGGAGACCCAGAAAACGTCCTTCGGTCGCTGCCGCCACCGTTCCTGAATAGAGGACATCATCGCCCAGATTGGGGCCATGGTTGATACCTGCAACCACCAAATCGGGCTCCTGGTCCAGGAGTCCCGTTATGGCCAAGTGAACGCAATCGGTTGGGGTACCCTCGACGTAATAGTGGCCGTTACCCAACGCATGGGCGCGCAGGGGCCTAGTCAGGGTGAGGGAATTGCTGGCACCGCTGCGGTCGCGATCCGGGGCGACAATGGTGACCGGGCCAAACTGGACCAGATGCTGGGCAAGAATGAGCAGCCCGGGGGATTGATAGCCATCGTCATTGCTGAGAAGGATGTGCATGATGGTACCTTTTGGCGGAAGCTGACGCATCATACTGGAATTGGTCAGCCACCACATGGCCTCCAAGCGCAGACAGGAACGAGGAGAACCATCGTTCATGGCCCGATCCTACCAGTCAGGTGTAGGCACCGTCGGCGCCGATATCCAAATAGCGCAAGGGGTATACTCCTTGGCTACTGGCGTGAACCCCCCTGAGCAACCGTGAGCCGCCCCCTCGATCCTGACGAAAGCCAACTCTTCCGCGCTGAAGTAGGAGACGCGGCGCCGCTTGATGTTGAGCAGCCTGAACCCTGGCGACGGCGACGAGCGCCCTATCCTATCGAGCAGCCCAGGCATCTGACCCAGGATGACAAGCGTCTTAGTCTGGCTGAGGCCGAGGTCGAGACCCATGAATTCCTCTTCTATGCCAAACCTGGCGTTCAGCAACGGGTCCTGCACGATCTCCAGCGGGGGGCCATCCCCAGAGAACTGGAGTTGGATCTCCACGGCCTCACCGCCGCCTTCGCCGAACAACTCTGCGACGAATTTCTGGCGGCCTGCGCCCGGCGCCGGGTGCGCTGCGCCCAAATCATCCATGGCAAGGGTTTTGGCTCCCAGGAGCGGCAGCCGGTCCTCAAGCGCAAAGTAAACTATTGGCTTCGCCTGCGCCCGGAAGTCCTCGCCTTTTGCTCGGCCATCCGCCGGGATGGAGGCACCGGAGCTGTCTATGTCTTGCTACGCAACCCGGATAAAGACCACCGCACCCGTCAGCGCTAAGGATGCCGGCGACAGTACCCAAGGGAATTCTCTAGACCGGCCGACCGGCCAGAGGGCTCACGGCTACCCGGAAGGTATCGCTCATCCTCAGGGCCTTGAGGCCGTTGCAGGGACACCTGACACCCTGAGTGTGACGTCGGATCCTCTGGCAACTGCGTGCTAATAATTCCGTAACCCCAGAACATCCTGCATGTCGAAGAGCCCGGATTTCCGGCCGGCAAGCCAGCGCGCCGCCCGCACTGCCCCTTGGGCAAAGGTCAAGCGACTGGATGCCTTATGGGTAATTTCAACCCGTTCACCCTCGGTGGCGAACCAGACGCTATGCTCGCCAACCACATCTCCGGCGCGGATGGTCTCAAATCCTATGGTCTGGCGCGGACGGGGACCCGTGAGGCCCTGGCGCCCGTAGACGGCAACCTCGGCAAGATCGCGACCTAAAGCCGCAGCGATGACCTCTCCCATACGCAGCGCGGTGCCGGAGGGGGCATCCACCTTATGGCGATGATGAGCCTCAATAATCTCGATATCCACTTCCTCGCCCAGGACCCTGGCGGTGATATCTAGGAGCTTGAAGCACAGGTTCACCCCCACGCTCATGTTAGGAGCAAAAACGATACCTATGTCCTGACTAGCCGCCGAAATCACCGCACGGCCAGCCGCGTCGAAACCGGTGGAGCCAAGCACCAAGGACCACCCCGCCTGCTGGCATACTGTCAAATGACTGAGGGAGGCAGTGGGCGAAGTAAAATCAATGAGAACATCACAGGTATCCGGGCTGACGATAAGCGCTGGCTTGATCACCACCCCCAATTTTCCGACCCCGGCCAGTTCACCAGCGTCTAAACCCAACAGGGGGCTCTTGGGCCGCTCCGTCGCCTGACAGAGTTCCAGTCCCTCGGCCTGTGAAACGGCCTGCACCAGGGTACGGCCCATGCGTCCCCCACTACCAGCAACGGCTACACGGATTTTATTCATGCAATGACACCTAATCTGTATATTCTAAGGCAGAGGGGGTTGCGAGTATCCGGTTATGACCGCGAAGGTGGGGATGCCAGCAACCGCTCAGCCAATCCGCCCTTAGGCCATACGAGTACCGACCAGGGTGACCGGATCTCCGATCCTGAGACCCAGGGACTGGGCGGCGGAGCCCTGGTTGACCGCAAGCTCCACCAGCCCAAAGGCATTTTCGTACCAGAAGGCCTGGCCTGGCGGGACCGCGCTGAACGTCCTCGCCCAGGCCAGCGAATGTCGACCCAGGGTAATGAGCGCCGTCCGCGCGATTTTCCCGGCCCTAATCCCCAGCATCAGATTGCCGTACGCATCCTGATAGACGACACGCGGCAGTTCCAACTGCCAAGCACTGCCCGCCAAGTCATTTTTTGTCAGAGGTGACATGGATAAGGCCTCTCCCCGGGCCAGCGCGATGGCGGCAGGGGCAAAGAGATCCCGCCCCTGGAACGTCGCGGAAAGCCTGGCTGGACGCCAATCAAGGCGCCAGACCCGACACTGGCAGGAACGTAGGGCAATCATCGCCAGCAAGCCATTGTCGGGACCAAGGAAGAGATTGTCATCAGCCGCGATGGCAAGCGCCCGACGCTCGCCACCCACACCAGGGTCTACCACGGTCAGGAAGAGCGTGGATGAGGGTAGGTCACGAATTAGACCAGGAAGCAGATAAGCAGCCAAGTCAGGACGGAATGGCGGGAGGTCCGAGATCAGATCTATCACCGGCAATTCCGGGACTCCCGCGGCCAGAAGCACCCGCATTTGCCCGATATAAGGGCTAGCGACACCAAAGTCAGTGACCAGGGCTATGCGCTTACAGTCGGGCATGCGGCGAGGATTTGCGTGCGGAGAAAGCAAGGATTCTGAAACGAAAAAACCGGGACAAGCCCGGTTTTTATTGCGACCAACCAGTGTGGGAATCTGTCCTGATCAGTCCGGATTCACAACCTCGGTGGCTGGTCTGTCAACGAGTTCAACGTAGGCCATCGGAGCGGCATCGCTAGAACGGTATCCACACTTAAGAATGCGCAAGTAACCGCCTGGACGGTCCTGATAACGCGGACCAAGTTCGTTGAAGAGTTTGGCAACAACCGCGTTATCGCGCAGCCGGGCGAAGGCAAGTCGGCGCTTATGGACGGAGTCTTCTTTAGCCAGAGTAATCAATGGCTCCGCAACGCGCCGCAACTCTTTTGCCTTGGGAAGCGTAGTCTTGATAAGCTCGTGATGAAAAAGGGAATTTGCCATATTCTGGAACATGGCCCCTCGATGTGAGCTGGTACGATTGAGGTGCCTTCCGGCCTTACGATGACGCATGGGTGGTTACCTGAATCCAGACAGATGGCGCCCGTGGCGCACCTTATTCATGTGTTAGGCTGCAACGAGAAATCTCGTTGGTTGCAAACGGTGACGTAATCAAGACCAAATTATTTGATCGCTAATTCGTCGATATTTTCAGGGGGCCAATTCTCCAAGCGGGAGCCTAGAGACAGGCCTCTCATGGCCAGAACATCCTTGATCTCGGTCAGTGACTTCTTACCCAGATTCGGCGTCTTCAGCAGTTCTACCTCAGTGCGCTGGATCAAGTCTCCAATGAGATAGATATTTTCTGCCTTCAGGCAGTTCGCGGACCTGACAGTCAGTTCCAGATCGTCAACAGGGCGCAGTAGCATCGGATCGAACACGGGCTTTTCAGGTTCCAAGGAGGAACTCGCATCATCGTAGGACGTTCGCTCCAAAGCCACAAAGCTACCCAGTTGATCCCGCAGAATGGCGGCGGCCTGCTGAACGGCAGCCTTGGGATCAATCGTCCCGTTAGTCTCCAGATCAATGACCAAGCGATCAAGATCAGTTCGTTGTTCGACACGGGCAGATTGGACGTCGATCGCTACACGACGAATTGGGCTGAAGGAGGCATCCAAGGGGAGTTTACCAATGGGCCTATCTTCACCTCCTTCAAGTTCGCGCTGGGTAACGGGCTCGTACCCCCTGCCCCGCCGCACCGTGAGAACCATGCTCAGTTCCGTGTTCTCGGTTAAATGAGCAATCTCTAGATCCGGATTGGCGATCTCCGCGCTATGGTCGAGGGCAATGTCAGCCGCGGTAATGGTCCCCGGCCCGGACTTGTGCAGCGTGTAGGTTGCTTCATCCTTGCCATGCAGACTGATGGCCAATTCCTTTAGATTAAGCAGAATTTCGAGTACATCCTCGCGCACACCCTCCAGGGTAGTGTATTCATGAAGGATTCCTTGGATCTCAACCTCGGTGACCGCGCAGCCAGACATGGAGGACAACAAAATCCGCCGTAGCGCATTACCGAGGGTATGCCCGAAACCGCGCTCAAGCGGCTCAAGGGAAATCCGGGCGTGACTTGGGCTTCCATCGACCGGATCAACCTTGACGATCCGCGGTTTGAGGAAGTCGCTGACAGCTTCAGGCATGCAAAAACCCTCTCCTGTGCCTACTTGGAGTACAACTCAACGATCAATGACTCGTTGATATCGGCGGGGAGATCAGACCGATCAGGGATCCGGTTAAAAACCCCTTTCAGGGCCTTAGTGTCCACCTGAACCCAGTCCACAAAACCATACTGCTCTGCTAGAGCAAGGGCATTCTGCACCCGTACTTGCTTCTTGGCTTTTTCCCGCACCTCGATAACATCCGCCTCCTGCACCTGATAGGAGGAGATATTGAGGGTTTTTCCATTGACGAGAACACCCTTATGCGCGACGAGCTGACGGGCCTCCGCACGGGTGGAGCCGAAACCCATGCGGAAAACGACATTGTCAAGTCGCCGTTCAAGGAGGCGGAGCAGATTCTCACCCGTAGCGCCTTTTTGCGAAGCCGCCAGAGTGTAATAATTACGGAACTGCTTTTCCATAACACCATAGGTGCGGCGTACCTTTTGCTTTTCACGCAACTGCACGCCGTAGTCGGAGACCCGACGACGTCGATCACCTGCCTGACCCGGAGCCTTCTCCAGATTGCACTTGGTATCTATGGAACGTGCACGACTTTTAAGGGCGAGATCAACCCCTTCACGCCGTGCCTGCTTGCAGGTTGGACCTGTATACCTTGCCATCTCGATTCCTACCTAACCGCGACTTAGACGCGCCGCTTTTTGGGCGGGCGACAGCCATTATGGGGAATGGGGGTCACATCCTGTATGCCGGTAATCTTAAACCCAGCATTATTCAGGGCGCGGACCGCGCTTTCACGGCCAGGGCCAGGTCCCTTGACATTGACATCAAGGTTCTTGACGCCATACTCTTTTGCTGCCTGACCAGCGCGATCAGCTGCCACCTGGGCTGCAAAAGGGGTACTTTTTCTGGAACCACGGAAACCCGAACCACCGGAAGTGGCCCAAGCCAAGGCATTGCCTTGCCGGTCAGTGATAGTCACGATCGTGTTGTTAAAGGAAGCGTGGACATGGGCAATCCCATCAGCGACCTGACGCTTGACCTTCTTTTTGACATTGCGTGTCGGTTTTGCCATTAACTCTTACCGCAAAAAACGTAGTTCAGGATCAGCGCTTGATAGGACGGCGAGGACCCTTCCGGGTTCTTGCGTTGGTGCGGGTACGTTGACCACGAACTGGAAGGCCTCGGCGGTGCCGTATGCCTCGGTTGCAGCCAAGGTCCATCAGCCTCTTGATATTCATGGAAACTTCACGACGCAAGTCACCTTCGACCGTGTACTTGGCAACTTCGGCGCGCAACTTGTCCACCTGCTCCTCGGACAATTCCTTCATTTGCAGGTTTTGGGCAATGCCAGCGGCATCGCAGATAGCGGCCGCCCGAGTACGGCCCACACCATAGATCGCAGTCAAGGCGATCACGGCATGCTTCCTGTCAGGAATATTGACACCGGCAATACGGGCCATGCTCTTCTGTCTCCAAATCCACTTCAGCCAGGCGCGAGTAATCTCGCAGTTTAACAGTTATAAGCAAGGAGTCAACCAGCAATCAACCCTGACGCTGCTTATGCTTGGGATCCTTACAGATGACGCGAACGATACCGTTTCGCTTGATAATTTTGCAGTTTCGACAGATTTTCTTGACCGAAGCACGTACTTTCAATGTGGTTCTCCCATAATCGTACTGTGAAGGATGAGATCTTCGTGGTTTAGCGCATAAGGCCACCGCCAGGGGCCCTGAGGTTAGCTTTTTTCATCAGCCCCTCGTACTGGTGAGACATGAGGTGAGCTTGCACCTGGGCCATGAAATCCATCACCACCACAACCACAATTAGAAGGGATGTACCACCGAAGTAGAAAGGCACGTTCCAGCCAACGATGAGAAACTCAGGAATGAGACACACGGCGGTAATGTAAATGGCACCCGCGGCAGTGAGGCGCGTCATCACGCTATCAATATAACGCGCCGTTTGCTCACCAGGTCGGATGCCAGGGATAAAAGCACCCGAGCGCTTGAGATTGTCTGCTGTTTCCTTCGCATTGAAGACGAGGGCAGTGTAGAAGAAACAGAAGAAGATGATGGCGAGTGAATAGGCAATTACGTAAACCGGCTCCCCCGGAGAGAGCTTACTGGTGATTTCCGCTATCCAGCGAGTATTTTCCGACTGGCCAAACCACTGCCCAAGCGTGCCAGGGAAGAGGATAATACTGGAAGCGAAGATCGGGGGGATTACCCCCGCCATGTTCAATTTAAGGGGTAGGTGCGTACTTTGGGCCGCCATGAGGCGCCTACCCTGCTGACGACGCGCATAATTGACCGTGATGCGCCTTTGGCCACGCTCGACAAAAACGACAAATGCGGTTACACCCAATGCCAGGACGAAGAGTGCGAGCACCGCCAAAGCATTCATCTCCCCGGTACGTACCAGTTCCAAGGTGCCGCCAATCGCAGAGGGCAAGCCAGCAACGATACCAGCAAAAATAATGATGGAGATGCCATTACCAATTCCTCGCTCGGTAATCTGCTCCCCAAGCCACATCAGGAACATAGTACCTGTGACCAGGGATACTGTGGCGGTAAAGACAAAGCCTAAACCACTCATGACAACGATTGAAGACCCGGCTACCGATTGCCCTTGCAAGGCAATCGAAATACCAATAGCCTGAAACGTGGCTAGTCCGACCGTGCCGTACCGAGTGTATTGAGTGATCTTACGTCGCCCCGACTCACCCTCCTTCTTCAATTGCTCCAATGCCGGAATGACAGAGGTCATGAGTTGGATGATGATCGAGGCGGAGATGTAGGGCATGATGCCTAAAGCAAAGAGGCTGGCACGCTCCAAGGCGCCACCCGAGAACATGTTAAACATGTCAAGAATGGAACCCTGATTCTGGTCGAAGAGTATGGCCAAGGCCTCCGGATTAACGCCAGGTACCGGTATAAAGGTACCTATGCGGTATACCAGCAGGGCTCCCAACACAAACAGCAAACGCTGTCGTAACTCGGTTAATCGACCTAAGCCACCAAGGGCCTCAGTCATGGAAGACGTACTCTTCGCCATGTCGAATCTAACTCCGGTTAGGATTCGACGCTGCCACCGGCTGCCTCAATAGCAGCTCGGGCACCCTGGGTAACAGCCAGGCCACGGATCGTCAAAGGAACTTCGACCTTGCCCGTAGCAATGATCTTTACCTGACGTATCCCCGCGGCGATCAAACCGGCATTGCGCAGCGCCAGCAGGTCAACGACAGCGCCTTCCACATGCTTCAACTCGCTGAGCCTGATTTCATCGCTAGTGCGGCTGATGCGTGAACGAAAGCCAACCTTGGGCAAACGCCGTTGCAACGGCATTTGGCCGCCTTCAAAACCTACCTTGTGAAAGCCACCGGCCCGGGACTTCTGGCCCTTATGACCACGTCCACCCGTCTTTCCCAGACCACTGCCGATTCCTCGTCCCGCGCGCTTGGGGGCCTTCTTAGCACCAGCCCCAGGAGTGAGTTCATTTAGGCGCATTGACGGCATCCTCTACGACTTTGACCATGTAGTAGACCTTGTTAACCATACCGCGAGTGGCGGGGGTATCTTCCACGGCTACAACCTGATGCATACGACGCAACCCCAAACCCTTCACGCAGGCCTGATGGCTGGCAAGACGACCGTGTAGGCTTCTCACCAGGGTCACCATCATCATTTTTTTCTCATTCATGGCTCACCCCAGAATTTCGTCGATGGTTTTGCCACGTTTGGCCGCGACAGCTTGAGCGTCCGTCATCGTGCGCAAGCCATTAATCGTGGCGATGACGACATTCATAGCGTTATTGGTGCCGATACATTTGGCCAAAACATTTTGCACGCCAAGCACTTCAAAGACGGCGCGCATGGCACCACCGGCAATGATTCCCGTACCGTCCGAGGCAGGTTGCATGAAAACTTTTGCTGCCCCATGCCGGCCATTGATCGGGTACTGCAAGGTCGTGCCGTTGAGACGAACATCAACCATATTCTTTCGAGCACTTTCCATGGCCTTCTGAATGGCAATAGGGACTTCGCGGGCCTTACCAGTCCCATAACCAACGCGACCTTTGCCGTCACCAACCACTGTCAGTGCAGAAAAACCGAATTGTCGTCCACCCTTCACCACTTTCGCTACCCGGCGTACACCGACCAGCTTTTCGAGAAATTCATCGCCTTCCGGCTTGGGATTATAATTTGACATGGATTAGCCCCTAGAATTGCAGACCGCCTTCACGCGCGGCATCAGCAAGCGCCTTAACACGCCCGTGGTAGCTAAAGCCCGAGCGATCAAAAGCCACTTTTTCCACACCCGCAGCCTTGGCGCGCTCGGCAATGGCCGTTCCCACGACAGTTGCGGAAGCAGAATTACCTGAATGGCCGCTAAGCATGGCCCGTAGCGATTTATCGAGCGTCGAGGCGGAAGCAACCACCATGTCGCCAGACGCACCGGGAGCGATGACCTGTGCGTAAATATGTTGGGGGGTGCGATACACGCAGAGTCTGAACACACCCAATTCGCGGATTTTGGCGCGACCGCGTGCGGAGCGCCGGAGACGAGCTTGCTTCTTTTCCATCACCAAACCCCCTACTTCTTCTTCGTCTTCTTGGTTTCTTTACGCAGCACCTGCTCCGCCGCATACCTAACGCCTTTACCCTTGTAGGGCTCGGGGGGGCGAAATGCGCGAATTTCCGATGCGACCTGGCCGACTTGCTGCTTATCGGCACCCGCAACCAGGATTTCGGTTTGGGTGGGGGTGGTGATTGTGATCCCTTGCGGGACCTCGTAATTAATGGGATGCGAGTATCCCAGACTCAGATTCAGAATCTTACCTTGAGATTGAGCACGATAACCGACACCGATCAGTGTCATACGCTTTTCAAATCCGGTGGAACAGCCAACCACCATATTATTGACCAATGCACGCGTGGTTCCCGCTTGTGCCCAGGCCTCTTTACTCGCAGAATCCAGCGGAGAGACCTTGAGAAGATCTCCTTCTTGGACGATCTGAACCAAGGGGTGCAGGTTCCAGGTCATGGCGCCTTTGGCCCCCTTGACCAAGAGAGCTTGGCCTGCAATCTCGACGACGATCCCCTTTGGGACCGTGATCGGAGCCTTTGCAATACGTGACATGATGCAAGTTCCTCCCGTCAGGCCACAGTGGCGATGATTTCGCCACCGAAGCCAGCCTTACGTGCCGCACGATCGCTCATCAGACCCTGGGAGGTAGAAACGATAGCCACTCCTAACCCACCCCGAACGACCGGCAATTCGTCTTTTCCGCGATAAATGCGCAAACCAGGCCGGGATACCCGCCGAATATGCTCAATGACGGGTTTGCCACGATAGTACTTCAGCTTTATCACCAGTTCAGGCTTGACGCCATTCGCTTCGAGGGCGACATCCGCTAGATAACCTTCATCTTTCAGAAGGTTGGCTATGGCAATCTTCTGCTTGGAGAAAGGCATCGAAATAGTGACCTTACCCCTGATTTGTCCATTGCGGATTCGTGTCAACATATCCGCAATCGGATCCGACATACTCATGCTTGACTCCGTGGGGTCAGGCCACCTTGAGGGGTGCGATACCCGGTGAAAGAAGGGATGCCAGCTAACCCTGCCAGCAAATAGAAAATATTATAGCAACTCAGCGCTGTAGCTTCGACGGCTTATACAGCGTACCACCAGACAGAAGCATGGGTTACCAACTGGCCTTGACCAAACCAGGTACGTCACCCCGCATGGCAGCTTGGCGCAGCATGTTTCGGCTTAGCCCAAATTTGCGGTAAACGGCATGAGGACGGCCGCTGACCCGGCACCTACGCATCTGCCGGGTCGGGCTGGCATCGCGCGGAAGTTTCTGTAACTGCAACAAGGCAGTGTCGATTTGTTCGTTGCTGGCGCCCCGGTCATTGATAATGGCCTTTAGGGCAGAGCGCTTGCTCGCAAAACGGTTTTCGATCTTGGCGCGCTTGACGTCGCGAGCCACCATGCTTTTCTTCGCCATAAGTTCTGCTCAGGTCCGGAAAGGAAACTTGAAGGCCTCGAGAAGCGCGCGTCCTTCTTCATTGGAACGGGCGCTGGTCGTAATGGTAATGTCAAGACCACGCAGGGCATCGATCTTGTCATAGTCAATTTCAGGGAAGATGATCTGCTCCTTGACGCCGAGGCTATAGTTACCCTGACCATCAAACGCCTTAGGGCTTAATCCACGAAAATCGCGGATTCGTGGAATGGCAACATTGATCAGACGGTCTAGGAATTCGTACATACGCTCGCGTCTGAGGGTCACTTTACAGCCAACGGGCCAGCCTTCGCGGATCTTGAAGGCCGCAACGGACTTCCGGGCATGGGTGACGATCGGCTTTTGACCTGAAATAGCGGTCAGGTCGCGCACGGCATGATCCATGATCTTTTTGTCGGCGACGGCCTCGCCCACTCCCATGTTGAGAGTGATCTTTGTAATCCGTGGCACTTGCATGACGGTCGCGTAGTCAAACCGCTCCTTGAGCAGCCCGACAATATTTTCCTGATACTCGGTTTGCAATCTGGACATGGCTTACTTACTCAAACGTCGACTACTTCGCCGGTGGACTTGAAGACGCGCACCTTGCGACCATCCTCAAGTACCTTGAAGCCGATACGATCTGGCCCGCCCTTGACCGGATTAAAGAGGCCAACATTAGATATGTCTAATGGCATCTCTTTACTGACAATACCGCCAGAAATCCCTCGTTGTGGGTTGGGCTTCTGATGCTTTCGCGCGATATTGACGTTTTCGACGATGACCTGATGGCCATCGACGACGCGCAGTACCGTGCCCCGCGAACCCTTGTCTTTTCCCGTCAGGACGACGACATCGTCCCCCTTTCTGATCTTGCGCATGGTCCTATTACCTCATAGAACTTCGGGAGCGAGTGAGATGATCTTCATAAACTTCTCACCGCGCAGTTCCCGGGTGACCGGACCAAAGATACGGGTCCCGATCGGCTGTAACTGATTGTTCAACAGCACGGCCGCATTACCGTCGAATCGGATAAGGGAACCATCCGGACGCCTAACACCGGCAGCAGTGCGAACCACCACCGCATTGTAGACATCACCCTTCTTCACCTTGCCGCGGGGTATGGCGTCCTTTACGGCTACCTTGATGATATCGCCGATGCTTGCATAGTGCCGATGCGAGCCGCCGAGCACCTTGATGCACTGCACGCGCTTTGCGCCACTATTGTCGGCAACGCCCAGATTGGTTTGCATCTGAATCATTGTCTTATTCCTGAAAAGTCACGCCCAGCGCGGGGGAGCCCCGAAGAACCCTCCCGGCATCGGCAAAATTCGGCGCAATCAGCGAGCCTTCTCCACCACCTGGAGTAACCGCCAGGACTTGGTCTTGGAGATAGGCCGACACTGTTCCACGGTTACCCAGTCACCTTTACCACAGACATTGGCCTCGTCATGGGCATGGATCTTGGTCGATCGGCGAATGAACTTACCATAGAGAGGATGCTTGACACGCCGCTCAACCAACACCGTAATGGTCTTGTCCATGGCGTCACTGACAACACGACCGGTCAATGTCCGGTTGGCCTTGGCTTCCTCGTTCATCAGCGGTCCGCCTTCATCTCGGTTAGAACAGTCTTAATCCGCGCGATATTGCGCCGCCCGGCCTTCATCTCGGAGGGGCGGGTTAATTGCCCGACACCCCGCTGCATGCGCAGATTGAACTGCTCTCTCAGTAATTCATGCAGTTGCTTTTCGAGCTCGGCCGCGCTCTGTTGTCTCAGGTCGCTTGCCTTCATCACATTATCGTCCGCTTGCTAAAGGTGGTCTGAATGGGCAGTTTGGCCGCGGCAAGGGCAAAGGCCTCACGGGCGAGTTCCTCGCTTACGCCTTCGATCTCGTAAAGCATCCGCCCCGGCTGAATCTGCGCGACCCAGTATTCCACGCTGCCCTTACCAGAACCCATGCGAACTTCTAGGGGTTTCTTGGTAATAGGCTTGTCTGGAAACACCCGAATCCAGATCTTGCCCCCACGCTTAACCTTTCGTGTGATGGTACGACGAGCAGCCTCAATCTGCCGCGCCGTTATCCGGCCGCGGCCAATAGCCTTTAGGCCATACTCGCCAAAGCTTACATCACAGCCGGTCAATGCTAGGCCACGATTGCGATCTTTGTGGAGCTTACGAAATTTGGTGCGCTTTGGTTGCAGCATGGGTTAACCCCTCCGGGTGGCAGGCTTGGGGCCACGGGCAGGTTTAGCGGGAGTTTCCTCCACCACCTGGCCGGGAAAGACCTCGCCCTTGAATATCCACACCTTAACGCCAAGCACGCCATAGGTGGTATGTGCTTCAGCGATACCGTAATCAATGTCAGCCCGCAGGGTGTGCAAAGGCACTCGGCCTTCGCGATACCACTCGCTGCGCGCAATCTCGGCACCGTTCAGGCGGCCGCCGATGTTGACCTTAATTCCCCCGGCCCCGAGGCGCATGGCATTCTGGACCGCACGCTTCATCGCACGACGGAACATGATGCGCTTTTCGAGTTGCTGAGCAATGCTCTCGGCAACCAATTGAGCATCTAGCTCGGGCTTGCGGATTTCCTCGATGCTGAGGTGAACCGGCACGCCCATCCGGTCGGATACTTCCTTGCGCAGTTTATCGATATCCTCACCCTTCTTGCCAATCACCACACCCGGACGGGCGGTATGGATGGTGATATGTGCATTGTTGGCGGGACGGTCAATCTGGATCCGGCTGACCGAGGCCTGCGACAATTTCTTGCGGAGAAAGTCACGCACCTGCATATCCGTATTTAGCAAGTCCGGGAAATGTTTGGAATCAGCGTACCACTTGGAGGTCCAGTCCTTGACGATCCCCAGGCGAATGCCGGTCGGATGAATTTTATGACCCATGCTGGCTTCTCTTTGCGCGTCAGGCTTCGGCAACGGTCACAGTGATGTGACTGGTCCTTTTGGTGATCCGGTTAGCACGGCCCTTGGCTCGTGGGCGAATGCGTTTCATGCTCTGCCCTTCATTCACCTGGACCGCCATAACCTTGAGTACGTCCACGTCAGCGCCCGCGTTGTTTTCGGCGTTGGCGATTGCGGACTCCAAGACCTTCTTAACTAAGCCGGCACCCTTCTTGGTGCTGAAACTCAGAAGGTTAAGAGCCGATTCCACCCGCAACCCGCGGATTTGATCGGCCACTAGGCGCGCTTTCTGAGCGGAGATGCGCGCCATTTTTAGTGTTGCTTCAGCCTGCATGTTTTAGTCCTCGACCTAGCGCTTCTTCTTGGCCTTTTTGTCGGCCGCGTGGCCACGGTAGGTCCGGGTCAGGGCGAACTCGCCGAGCTTGTGCCCGATCATGTTCTCGTTGATCAGGACCGGTACATGCTGGCGGCCATTATGGACCGCGATGGTCAAGCCAACCATCTCCGGCAGCACCATAGAACGGCGCGACCAGGTTTTTATGGGGCGCTTGCTGTTTTGGGCAACCGCGTCCTCCACCTTTTTTACCAGGTGGTAGTCCACAAAGGGTCCCTTACGAATGGAACGTGGCACTTGCTCAACCTCGCCTTAATTACTTGCGTCCGCGACGACGCACGATCATTTGATCCGTGCGCTTGTTGGAACGGGTCTTGTGGCCCTTGGTCGGCACGCCCCAGGGCGTTACCGGGTGGCGTCCGCCGGAGGTGCGACCCTCGCCACCACCGTGGGGATGGTCGACAGGATTCATAACGACACCGCGAACGGTCGGTCTCACCCCCCGCCAGCGGCTGGCACCTGCCTTGCCGAGTTTACGCAGGCTGTGCTCATTATTACCGACCTCACCTATAACCGCGCGACACTCGGCACTCACCTTGCGCATCTCGCCTGACCTGAGACGGAGGGTGGCGTAGCCCCCCTCGCGGGCGATCAATTGAGCCGAGGCCCCGGCGGCACGGGCCATTTGCGCCCCTTTTCCCGGGCGCATCTCAATACAATGCACCAAGGTACCCAAGGGTACATTACGCAGCGGCACGCAATTACCAGGCGCGATTGGTGCGTCTTCCCCAGCGAGGACCTTGCCGCCCGCCTTCAGGCCCTTGGGTGCGATGATATAGGCCCACTCACCATCCACATATTTAAGGAGGGCAATGTGGGCACTGCGATTTGGATCGTATTCTAGGCGTTCAACGATTGCAGGGACGCCTTGCTTGTTGCGTTTGAAATCGATGATGCGGTAACGCTGCTTGTGGCCTCCTCCCTGGTGGCGCACCGAGATCCGCCCCGCATTGTTCCGACCGCCAGATTTTGTCTTCTTATCAAGCAGGGGTTCGTGGGGCGCCCCTTTGTGAAGGTCAGGCGACACCACCTTAACGACGAAACGTCGTCCTGGGGATGTCGGATTAGTCTTTACGATTGCCATCTTGACTGATCCCCATGCGCCTAGGCGTTGCCGCCAAAATCAATGGATTGACCCGCGGCCAAGCGGACGTAGGCCTTACGCCAGTCCTTGCGCCGCCCAAGGCGTTGGCCAAAACGCTTTGTCTTACCCTTGACGTTGAGGATCTGTACTTGCTCGACCCGAACGTCAAAGAGGGACTCGACGGCCTTACCAATTTCTTGCTTATTGGCATCGGGCACTACGCGAAAAGCATACTGTCCATGGTGTTCCGCCGCCAGGGTGGCCTTCTCGGAGACTACCGGGCTCAACAGGACCTTTAAGAGTCTTTCCTGGTTCATGCCAAACGCTCCTCGAGCTTCCGAATGGCGCCCTCAGTGATTACCAGGTTCTCAAAGGCGATCAGACTGACCGGATCCGCCTCATCCGCCGTCAGCACATCAACCCGCGGTAAATTTCGAGCCGCCAGAAAGAGATCGTCATCCAGATCCTGAATCAAGATCAGCACGTCGGACACTTGCATGTCCTTAAGCTTATTAGCCAGAATCCGGGTCTTGGGTTCTTCGACGCGGAACTCAGGTACGACCGAAATGCGCCCTTGTCTGACTAATTCCGACAAAATGGAGCACATCGCACCGCGATACATCTTGCGATTGACCTTCTGGGAGTAGTTCCGTGGCCGAGCGGCAAAGGCCCGTCCACCTCCCCGCCAGATTGGACCGCGGGAAGTACCCGCACGGGCGCGGCCAGTACCCTTCTGCCGGAAGGGCTTGGCACCACCACCTGAAACGTCGGAACGACTTTTCTGAGCAACAGTACCCGAGCGTGCCGAGGCAAGATAGGCGGTGACCACCTGGTGAATCAGGGCCGGCTTGTATTCGACGTCGAATACAGTGTCAGCAACCTCGACTCGAGCATCTTCGCTGCTTCTTACTTGGATTTCCATTGTCTTATCAGCCCTTGCTCTTCTTGACGGAAGGCAAAACGACCAGGCGTCCGCCCGTGGGACCGGGGACGCCACCACGTATCAGGAGCAGATTGCGTTCGGCGTCGACGCGGATGACTTCCAGATTTTGCTGCACGCGATTGACACTACCCATGTGCCCAGCCATGCGCTTACCTTTCATGACCCGGCCTGGAGTCTGGCATTGACCAATGGAGCCCGGGGCCCGGTGGGACACTGAGTTACCATGAGTGGCATCCTGGGTACGGAAATTGTGTCGCCGCACGCCACCCGCAAAGCCGCGACCTTTGGTTACGCCCCGTACATCAACCTTTTGGCCAGCGGCGAAGAGCGTGACCCCGATCTCATGACCGGTAGCCAGGTCGTCACCTTCACCCGTATCGAGCCGGAATTCCCGCAGGACCTCGCCGGCAGTGACGCCCGCCTGCGCGAAGTGTCCGGCCAGAGGCTTGGTGACCCGGGAAGCCCTGCGCTCACCCATCGTAACCTGAACAGCCCGGTAGCCGTCCACATCTTCGGTTTTTAACTGGGTCACGCGGTTAGGCTGGACCTCTATGACGGTCACCGGGACGGATACTCCCTCTTCGGTGAAGATCCGGGTCATGCCGGCCTTGCGGCCGATCACACCAATAGTCATGATCCTATCCTCAGCTCAGCTTGATCTGAACGTCCACACCGGCCGCCAGATCGAGTTTCATCAGGGCGTCAACCGTCTTATCCGTAGGATCGACGATGTCCATCAATCGTTTGTGCGTCCGCAACTCGTACTGATCCCGGGCATCTTTGTTGACGTGCGGAGAAATAAGCACCGTAAAACGCTCTTTCTTTGACGGCAGGGGGATAGGGCCCAATACCTGTGCGCCAGTGCGCTTCGCGGTATCAACGATCTCATGCGCCGAACGATCAATCAGTCGGTGATCAAAGGCCTTAAGGCGGATACGAATTCTTTGATTGGCCATGCGTCTTACTCGATAACCTTGGAGACCACGCCCGCGCCCACGGTACGTCCGCCTTCGCGAACCGCGAAGCGCAGGCCCTCGGTCATGGCGATGGGGGCGATGA
>SACH01000383.1 GCA_009928645.1 Gammaproteobacteria bacterium
GTCATGGCCTTCCCCAAGACCCAGACCGCCGCCTGCCTGCTGACCTCGGCCCCCTCGGTGGTGGATCAGGCGCAGTTGAACGAACTGGCCTTGCGCGTCAAGCTGCGGCCCTGATCGACCGCGGTCTGATCGGCCGACCTGGTCATTCCTGGGGTCAGGATGCTGGCGGACCGCTGAGACGGGTAGCGGCCGGGGGATAGGCCATCGGCCGGGAGCCATGCTGCCAGCCCTATTGCGGACCTCCGCGGGAAAACCTCAATGTCCAGCCCTTACAAGCGCCCGGAATCGGTCCTGCTGGTCATCGCCACCCTGGGTGGCGAGTTCCTGCTCCTGGAGCGTACCCAGCCTGCCGGCTTCTGGCAATCGGTGACCGGCAGCCTGGAGGCGGGGGAATCCCCGCGCCAGGCCGCCGGACGGGAGTTACGGGAGGAGACCGGAATCCGTGTCCCGGATGCGACCTTGATCGATCTCTGCCACCGCGAGCGCTTCCCCATCGTCCCCGCCTGGCGGGCGCGCTATGCCCCCGAGGTTCATGAAAATCTCGAGCACTGGTTTGCCCTGGTGCTCCCCTTTCGGCGCCAGATCAGTCTGGAGGCCCAGGAACATCGCCAGCACGGCTGGCTTACCGCCCGGGCGGCCACCTTTCTCGCCAGTTCCTGGACCAACCGCAAGGCTATCCGCCTGTTGGCCACGCGGCTGACCTGAGGTGCGGGGCCGTCCGGCAACCGCTCACTTCCGCGGCCGTGCCCCCTCCGCGCTGGCGTTCTCCGCCAGGGCACTGTTCTTCCACCAGGGGTGACGGGCCTCGGTAAACTCCTCCCATACCGCGTCGAAGCGGTTAAGGGTGTGGAAGAAATCACAGGTGCGCCAGCCGATCAGTCCACCGGCGAAGATAAGGATGCGGTGGTCATTCTCCTCGATGAGGAGGATGTCAAGCAGGTTGCGGGTGACAGCGACGTCATTCATGAGCCCCAACAGGTCCTGTAGCCCCTTCATGTGGGCGATGAAGGCGTCCATGCCGATGAAGAGGGGGCGAAAGAACTCGGCGGCGTAGCGTAGTTTCTTGCACTCGATGCGCAGCCGGTGCATGGCCTCGGCATCGTTTCGATCGACATTGCTGCCGGTCTTGAGGACCTGGCGCTCCTGTTTGTCGAGCAGGGCCCGGGCGAAGGGCACCAGTTTGCCGGTCATGACCTCGTTGGACTTGCGTCTTTTCCCCGAATGCCCCTCCCACCGGCGCTCGGTGAACCAGTCGTTGAAGCCTGTTTTGAACGCCTGATAGCGGTCACTGGCCAGCATGGGGGCCACCTGCTCCTGATAGGCACGGGCGCGCCGCGTCCTGGCCACCCGGTCGAGATCCTCGGCCCCAGGCAACGGCAAATGGGGGGCGGCATGACTCAGGCCCTCGTCGATGAAGACGTCCAGATCCCGAGCGAGGCCCAGTTCAGCCACCACCCAGCGCATCTCGTCAGACCAGGGCTGGCTGGAATCACGGGGAATGGCGCCACGGAAGAGGGAGATAGCGGAGCGCAGGCGGCGGATGGCGACGCGCATCTGATGGACGCCTTCGATGTCCTCCCAGTTGCGGGCCTTGTCTTCCCACTCCTGGATGAAGCCGAAGTTGTGGGCCATGATGGTGGCGAAGGCCTGGCTGACATTCTGCCCGGCCTCGACCGGAGCGGACGACTTGATGATGCTCGACATGAAGCACTGATCCTCGCGGGACTTGTAAAAGATGACGGCCGGTCAGGGACTCTGGCTGGTCCAGGTATCGCGTAAGCCGACGGTGCGGCTAAAAATCAGGCGCTCCGGACGGGAATCGCGGTCAACCACGAAGTAGCCCTCGCGCTCGAACTGGAAGCGCTCGCCGGGCTCGGCCGCTGCGAGGGCCGGTTCCAGCAGGCAGCCGGTGAGGGTGCGCAGGGAATCCGGATTGAGGTCGGCGAGAAACTGGCCACCGCCCCCACCGGGATTGGGCACGCTGAAAAGACGGTCGTAGAGGCGCACCTCGGCGCTGACCGCCAGATGGGCGGGCACCCAGTGAATGACCCCCTTGACCTTGCGCCCCTCAGGGTTTCGGCCCAGGGTGGCGGGGTCGTGACTGCAGCGTAATTCGATGACCTCGCCCTGGTCGTCCCGGATGACCTGATCGCAGCGAATGACGTAGGCGCCGCGCAGCCGGACCTCGCCCCCGGGGACCAGGCGCTTGAAGCCCTTGGGGGGATCCTCGGCGAAGTCCGTACGGTCGATATACAGCTCCCGGCCAAGGCTCAGGGTGCGACTGCCACGGTCCGCGTCCTTGGGGTGGTTGGCCAGGGTAATGACCTCCTCCTGGCCCGCCGGGTAGTCGGCGATGACCACCTTCAGGGGGTGGAGCACCGCCAG
>SACH01000384.1 GCA_009928645.1 Gammaproteobacteria bacterium
CTCTCAGGGGCATGCCCCGCTGACGGGCCTGTCGAGTAGGGCTTCCAGGGCTTCCAGGGGGCCGAGCATGGCCGCCAGCACGTCCATGTCGCTGTCGGGCAGGGCGGGGGCTTTTGATTGTTGCGCGGATTTCATAGGGGGGCGAAGTGCGCATAAGGGGGCGTTATGTAAAGTCGCTGGCGGGCAAAGTTAGCGGGCAAAGTTAGCGGGCACAGCACAAAAAAGGGGTGCCCCCCCCGCGCGTGGGCGCAGCACCAGGGCGTCCCTGCCCGGTGCCCCCTGTCAGGCCGCCAGGGCGGCGCGTGCCTGGCTAAGGGCGGCGTCGGCGGCGTGGCGTTTGGCGTGCTGGGCTTCCAGGTCGAGCTGCCAGGCGTCAAGGTAATGCCCCCCCTCGGGAAGCATGTCCATGTCGCCAATCACATGGGCGACGGGCACCAGCCAGGGGTTGGGCGCTTCCAGGCGGCTTACGCGCGTGCCCGTCACCAGGCGGATGATGAGATCGTCTTTCGCGGCGCGGAAGGCTTCAGGGCCGTAACTGGCCATGCCGGGCTTGCTGCCTTCGCTGTCCTGAAGGCGGCGATAGAGCCAGTCGGTGAAGTCGCTGGCCTTCTGAGGGGGCCAGGGGGCGATGGGGTCGAGAATTTCGTCTTCTTCCATCGCTGCCTCAAGTTCGCATGCCCCCCTCATGACGTGGGCGATGTTCGCGGCGTAGGGTTGGGCTTCAATGTCTTCTGGCCAGAATGCATGGCACATGACATCTGTGCCGCACCTGGGCACCAGCATGGCGAGATGTGGTTGCAGATTGGCCGGGCCTTCGCTGACGTCCATGTCCTCACCCTGATCCCCGTCTTCCCTCATGGACGTGCTGTCCACCTTGTCGCTGCCCTTGGCCTTACCGGTGGGCTTGGTGGGGGTGGTCCAGTCGTCCCGCCAGCGTTGGCCTTCGAGCCACTTGAGCGGGTTCATGCGCATCTTGGGATTCCCGGCGCAGTACCGGGCGTAGCGGGCCGCCCCGTCGAGGATGGCGTCCATCGGTGCCCCGGCGCTGGCGAGCTTGTCGAGCATGGCCTCGGTGGCGCTGACGTCGGCGCGGAAGGGGTAGGCCAGCCAGAACCGGGGGTGGCGATCCTGCCAGGTGGCGGAAGGCGCATCTTCGACTCGGTTGTCGGCAGAGGGGGGGGCGGGCTTCGCCCCCCCCCTCTGTCCGGCACGTCCCTCATTCTCTGAACTCGGGTTATCCCCGAGTTCATAGATGAGTTTGGGTGTCACGGATGACACCACTACGGTGTCACGGTTGACACCACAGTCGTGCACGGATGACACCACAGTCGGGTTTGTGGTGTCACGGCTGACACCACAGTCGGGGGCGTGTGGTGTCACGGTTGACACCACAGGGCGATGGCTGAAATCAATCCGGTAGTCGTTCGTGGCGTGGCCTTCGCCAGAAGTGATGCTCAGATACCGGCGAGCTGCCAGGCGCTGAACGGCACGTTTGGCGCTGCTGACGGATAGGCCGCAGCGTCTGGACAGGGTGTCCAGTGATGGCCAGGCCAGGCCGGTTATCTTGTTGGTGTACCCGACAAGGGCCGCCAGCACGGCGCAGTCGCTGCGGCGCAGGGTGGCATCCTGGGCGATGGCGTCGATGATGAAGTCATGGCGGGCCATGAGGGTGATGTCGGCGCTGCTCATGGCCGCACCTCGCGCAAGTTCCAGTACCAGTCTTCCAGGGCGGCGAGCGTGGCCAGGGCGGCGTCATGGCGGCGCTGGGCACGCTCAAGGTAGTCGTGGGCGCGACCTAAGGCTTGCTGGGCCTCGCGGGCGTTGTCCAGGGCGTCCTGGCGGGCGAGATAGAGCGGCGTCGGCTGGCTGGCGACGACGATAGTCCGGGGGGGGGGTGCGTGCATGGGCATGGCCTCATGTGGGCGATTCATGAAAGCCAGGCGTCCCGGGGGGCGATATGCGGCGAAGGGGGCTATCCAGCCGTGGGGGCGGATGAGCTACAATACCCTTGCCGATAGCACCAGGCCGGGCGAGCCAGGCGCTTGAAATCGGCAATTCGATTGCGAGTCGAATTGACGACGGCAACAATGATAAACCGTGAATCGAGCCAGGGCGAATTACCGCACTGGCTTTCGCATTTCACGCACAGGAAAGAGCGGGAATGGATTACAAGTAACTGCCCCTGCCGGTGAAAACCGGTGGGGGCTTTTGCTTTGTGTGGGGGCGTGGCCTATCACCAGCACCTGATGTGGATGCTCACCAGCACCTGATGGTGGTGGTGCCCTGGGTAGCGGGCGCGGTCTCTGGACACAGAGACGGCGACCAGGGGACCAGGCGGCGCAAGGGCTGGGGGCTGATGACGGGCGTCAAAACTACCGTCA
>SACH01000077.1 GCA_009928645.1 Gammaproteobacteria bacterium
GATCAGGTCATTGATTTTTTGGTTCATGCACCCTCCGCCGTGGGAGGGATGATCCCATAAAGTCATGACAAAGGCGAAGGCGGAAGCGGAGGTGAAGACAAAGGCGGGGCAAGACAAGGGCGCAATCAGGGGGGCTGAAGAGCCGGGGGGCCGGCCCGGGCCTGGTACCGACCAAGCGCAAAAGGAATGTCGGCAATATCTTGACATTGCGCCCGGGGGTTTCAGAATGAACTCATCCCACAGCCCTTACCGGTCCCCATTCCGCCGTCTTCCCGCCACTTCCGGAGCCACGTGAAAATCCTGGTCATTGATGACGCCGCCGACGCCCGCCTTTACGTCAGCCTCCTGCTGCGCCGCTGGGGTTACGAGGTGTTGGAGGCCGAGGACGGTCATGCCGGCCTTGATCTCCTGCTGGCCGAGGATATCCGGCTGGTGATCTGTGACTGGATGATGCCTGGCATGTCGGGCCCCGAACTCTGCCGGGCCGTGCGGTCCACGGATCTAGGCCACTATGCCTACATCATCCTGCTCACTGGCCGCTCCGACAGCGCCGACCTAGTGGAGGGACTCAACGCCGGGGCCGATGACTTCGTCACCAAACCCTTCGAGGCCCAGGTACTGCGGGCGCGCCTGCGGGTTGGCGAGCGCATCCTGGCCCTGGAACAGCGCCTGGGGGAACAGAACCGGGACTTGCTGGAGTCCCGCAACCAACTTGCCCAGGCCTACGACCAGATCCAGGCCGACCTGGCCATTGCCGCCCGCATTCAGCGCCAGCTCCTGCCGACCAGCGACCGGGCGACCGCCCCCTTCCGCGCCCACTGGCTGTTTCTGCCCGCGGCCCAGGTCTCCGGTGATAGCTTCAATTTCTTCGAGTTGACCCCCAGCCTGGTGGGCTTCTACCACCTGGATATCTCGGGCCACGGCGTCCCCGCGGCCCTGCTCTCGGTGAGCCTGAGCCGCTCCCTGGTACCGGGCGGCGGACCGGGGACCGCCGCGACGGACTTTTTCGATCCGGCAACCTTCCTCGCCGATCTCAACCGTCAGCTCACTAGTCGGGACGGGGAGGTGGAAAATTACGCCACCATCGCCTACGGCACTCTAGAAAAGCACACCGGGCGGGTACGGCTGGCCCTGGCTGCGCATCCCTATCCCCTGATCCTGCGGCAGTCGGGCCGCATCGACACCCTCCAGCAGGGTGGACTACCCGTCGGCATGTTCCCAGAGGTGGACTACCGAGCCCAGGAGGTGCAACTAGCCCCCGGGGACAAGCTGGTGTTCTATTCCGACGGCGTGACCGAGTGTCGCAACCGCCAGGGGGAAGCCTTCGGCGAGGCCCAATTGCGCGCCAGCCTGAACTTTGCAGCTCAGACCGGTCTCAGCCTGACCGCTGTCCTCGAAGAGCGCCTGCAGGAATGGCGTGGACCGAGCGATTTTGAGGACGACATCTCCCTGCTGGTACTGGAAAGGCCGCTGACCTTGAGTAGCCTGAACGATAGCGGCGAGAGCAGCGCCACTAGCGGTAGCGGCCAGGACAGGCCGATACCCCGGATACCACCCTCTTCTTCGGAGCCGACCGCCTCATGAACCCGCCAACCTCCGCCCAGGCTCCCGCCCAGGCCCCAGCCACTGCGGTCCATCAGGCTCATGACCTGGCTCACCCTGACCACCTGCACCTAAGGCTGCACAGCGATCCGTCTGAGGTGGCGGCACTCCAGCCAAACCTGCAGGACCTCTGCACCCAGGCTGGGCTCGACGCCATGGATGCTTTTAAGCTAACCACCGCCATTGTCGAGGCCCTCAATAACTGCATCGAACATGCCTACGGTGGGCAGGCAGAGAAACCCATCGAGTTGCAGTGGACCCGCAGCGCCAAGGCTATAGTGGTCGCGATCAACGACGAGGGCCAAGCTCTACCGGCCCGTGCGTTGGACCCGGCGACCCCGGCGGCAACCGACGCTGAGTGCGGGCGTGGTTGGCAGATCATTCATGAATGGACTCATGCCGTGAGTTACCACCGGAAGGACAAGCAGAATGTCCTGATCCTGACCTATAACCTTTCCTGACCTGAACCTGAATTCACGGCGCGGACGCCCCCTGGCGCCGAAGATCGCCGTCGAACCTTAATGGCCGCCCCATGGCGTGACCTTTCTCCACTGGAGGATCCCTTGCATGAACCTTGACCATCGCACCCAAGAGAGCGTCGACATCGTCAAACTGCCGGAACGTCTGATGATGGCCGACGCGGCGAGCGCCCGTGCCATCCTCAAGGACATCATCGACCAGGGTAGCGGTAAACTGATCCTCAACCTGTCGGCCACCAGCTTCATGGATTCGAGCGGACTGGCGGTGATCGTCAGCGGCCTGCAGGCGGCACGCAAGCGCGACGGCGACATCTACCTTTGCGGCATGAGCAAGACCGTGCGCGCACTCTTTGAATTAACCCGGTTGCAGACCGTTTTTCAGATCTTTGACGATGAGACGGTAGCCCTGCGCGCATTTGGGGGTACGATGTCCACCTAGCGCGAGCAACCAGTTTTAGACTATTTTTGAGACAGTTAGTGATGGGATTGATACCGAATGCTGACTATCAAGTAAAAAAACGCAAACTCACTCCCCACCCCCGAGAACGCCTCATCTCCGCATTTGAGGGTATAGACTGCTAACGCCCGGTTACATCGAAAGACGGCCTCAAAGGCATCCTAGGGATCCGACCAAAGGTCAGTAACCTGAATGGCTAGACCAATCTCCGCTTGTTGCCGGGATAGCATCTCATCCACCCGTTCCTCCGCAACCCGCAACACAGGCTTGGGAGGATCAAGGCTTAACCGCAGTGTACGGGCAAAGTCTTTCACCCGATTAATATCCGGTTGAACGGCAAAGACAAAACTCCCGATGAGAGTGCCCACCATCAGGCCATAGTCACGCGTCCAGAGCCTATGCCAGGGATGCCAAAGATTAAGTTCAAAGTCCAGCCGCACCGGTGATCCCAAGGGGGTTACGACAAAGTTCGGCAATCGATGGTCAGTATCAAGGTAACCCAGGCTGATCATGGTTCGAGTCACCTGGATGATGGTTGCCACAAAGACCTGTTCCCCAGACAGATCACCACGACGTATCAGAGCCTTAAGGTGTTCAACCGCATCGCCGCATGGCCCCAGATCGCCAGTGATCAGGGCTTCCGTATGAGCGCATGGCCTACCTAGTCCGGTTAGGTAAGCCAGTGGGGTGGGAACCTCCAGTCCAGCGGATCTTAATCGGCGCAGGGCGTGCCATTCGCGACCTGCGGGATTGGTCCGAATCCAACGCCGCAGAAGCCCCCGTAGGCCTCGCCGGTTCCAGAGCTTGATCACCACAGGCTCACCATTCGGACTCAGGGTTCTGGCAATACGCACGTCCGAACCCCGTTCCCGAATTAGGTCGATAGTTTCCGGGTCCGCCAAGCTAATATGCCGTGCAACGTCAATCCAAGCTCGACGCCCCTGATGGTTACCAAGATTCATTTGCCTATCGTCCGGTCGGCACGCGTTACCATCGCACGACGGAGGGCCCAAACGCCCAGTGCCAGAGGTGGTAATCCTCCGAGCAACACCATGAGGGCATGCCACGTGGGATTCTCGACAAAGGTCGGGGCTCGTAGCACCAGGATCAGAGGTAAACCATAGGCCAGCAGCCCAAGGGTAAAAATCAAACCCTGTCGCAACATGTCCGCCCTTCCCTCAGGCAGACCCATTACTAAATAGCCGTGGGCAAGCAAATTCGCCATGCTCATGCCAAGAATAAAGCCCGGTAAACCAAAATACGTATAGCCAGGTAGAGCTAAAAGCATGGCTAGCGTAGTTAATAAACCGGTCTGGAACAGCTTTTTCGGTTGCCCCAAGGCCAAGGGGATACGATCCATGCTGGACATCAGGACATGACTCCAGACATAAAGGGCAAGCCATTGCGAAATACCGCCGGCGTCGTGATAACGTTCATCATAAAGCACACCGAAAAACAGAGGAGCGGCCAGGGCAAAGCCCAAGCAAACCGCTCCACTAATCCAAAGCACTTGTTGGCGTGCCCTTAGACAGGCCGCCACCAAGGCTTTGGGGTTATCCTGCAACCTCGCCAGCAGCGGGAAGATGACGGTATTGCTCAGCCGACCAGAGACGTGGATCGGGACTCTGGCAAATGTCATGGCAATGCTATAGACACCCAATTCCGCCAAAGTCAAGAGCTTTCCCAGCAAAATACGGTCTAGATGCTGCGCCAGAAAGGCCACCAGGGTACTTAGGAAAATCCACTTGCCAAAGTGGAACAAATCACCCAAGCAGTCCTGATTCCAACCGAAACGGTCGGGTGGCCCCGGATTCCAGACATGGCTAAGCATTAGGCGAACAAGGCTGGAGGCCAGTCCTCCCACCACCATAGCCCACACGCTCGGAAACCAAAAAGCCCATAGGATCATCACGACGGAGGCGGCCAGTTGCGGCAAGAGCTCGAGTGCGGTGAAGATGCCCAGGCTCATGTTCCGATTGAGCAAATAAATCCCCATGGAATTGAAACCACCGATGACCGCCGTCAGGGCCGCCACCGGCAGGAGGGTGATCAGGGATTCGGCCTGGGGATCCGTAGTGGCAAAAAAACCGGCCACCATCGGGGCCAGGAGCCAACACATTCCCCATAGTAGGAAGCCGCGCAGTACTTGGAGCGTGTAAGCGGTATGTAGAAAGGCCGGCTCATGACCGCGCTTGTTATGAATGATGCTGGGGCCCAGCCCGATGTCGGTGAACATCTGCAGACCCTGCATAAAGACCGCGACCAATGCCATGAGCCCAAATGCGTCTGGAAACAACAATCGGGCCAAGACCAGGTTGCTGCCCAGGCGCAGCAATTGCGCCCCCCCGTAACCGAGGAGGGTCAAGATGGACCCATGCAACGCCAAGCGCCGCCCTGAGGAGGAGGGGGGAAGACCGCCAGTATCAGATTGTTGTGCTGAGCCTTGCATTATCGGCAATCCGAGGAGCCATCAGAAAAGCCTAGTTGGAAAGGTATCTAAATTCTGCGGTTGAGAGCTCTCATCCGCGATATTAGAACCAACCATATCCACCATTCGGTTCAACCATAGGCTGGTAATCCCTCCAGCCAAAAGCAAAATCAGTGGGTTGAACATCGCATTAAAAAGGCTGTCCAGGGTAAAGAGCACCATCAACAGTGGATTAGCCGCAATGGCTTGGATGGAAGTCTCCCCCCAGAGTCGGGGGGGATAAAGACGGATGAAAAGCAGCGGCGGCAGTAACAGAAGCGTAAGAAGGGCCGAAAGGCCGATCATTCCGCTCTGACCGAAGGCAAGTATCCAGAGCCCATCCGGTACGGAAGTCGGTTTCCCCTCCTCATCGCGAACAAAAGATCTTCCGTAGGCGCCCCATCCCAGCAAGGGCCTTTCCTTGGCTCGCACGGACAGCACATTTTCATTATCCATCCTAAAGGCCAAGGACCCCACGCGTTCCTCACTGGCGACACTGGCCACGGCGTTGATTAGATTCTGGCCATCCCAATAGCCAGTCCCCCGCGTAATTACATAGGCCAAAGGCAGGATCAAGACCAAAAAGAACAGAAAAGCCTTGCGGGTGGTTTGTAAGGTATAGAGTATCAAGACTCCCAGTACCATCAACATCATGGCCCCGGTGGACTTGTTCAGGATCACAGTGACCAGCAGGAGCAGAACTGCGGGCATCCAAAAGGTCTTATACTTGGGAAAGTTTGCCACAAGCCAGCCTGAGCGCAACAACTGAAACCCGCTCAGAAAGGCCGTTACCGTCCACATGCCCACCATTAGTCCATGTTCCATGAAGACAACCGGACGAAATCCCCCCCCCCGTTTGGCTTGGCCGAAGTCGTGGGGATGCCAGCCATACACTATCTTATGTAGCCGTGGACTCATGACTACCTCCCAGAGGCAGAAAGGCATATAGATGAGTCCCGCGATGAACAGGCCAAAGGCCAATTCACCCAAAGCCTGACGATCATCAAAATAGAGCCGGCCGATAAAATAGGGCAAACCCCACATGGCGCTGCGATTCAAGGCGCCAGAAATACCGTCGTATGGGCCCAAGTCATTGGAGATTGAAGTAAAAAATGGAACCAGACACCATACAATTAAAGGAATATCGAGAACATGGAGCCGAAAGCGACTCAGGACTTGTGGATTGAAGAAAAAAGTACCCAATAAGATTCCGATACCAATGGCGGTGACCTTTGAATAGTCGGGCAGGCCGGTGATGCCATAGCTGTACTGGGGCAGAAACATCCATCCCAATGCAAAGGCGGCAATAACCGCATGGCGCGGATTCAGCCGGCTGAACAACCAAAGACTGAAGGGCAACCAGCCAAACATGGCCAAGGGAACCATCGGGGTCAAGGCGCAAGACTCCTTTAATCCACTCTCTCAATCGGATGGCAACAGCCGCCTGAGATGCAACGCCAATTAAGGCTAGGGCCTGAGTCGTTCACCTCAAGCCCCTCTCCGGACCAGGTTCTTCAAAGTACGCCGTATCGAGCGGTGCAGCCGCCAGTGAAGACGCGATAGCGTGCCCATTTGCGAATAGACCGCTTGGCGGATACGTTCCCCCCGCTTGGGACGCGTGAAATTCAGGATGGCACTGACCGCGGGTACCTCCGCCAACACCAAGCGGTCGATGGAACGGCGCAGATCCCGAAACTGGCTGTCGTCCTCGCGACCGATCAGCAGTACCGCATCGGCATGGGCGGCGACGAAATAAGCAAAATCGTCCTCCGCCAAGGGGGCGGTATCTAGCAAGACCAGATCATAGTTGCCACGAAACTGCTCCAGCAGACGCAAAAACGCCGGACGATCGATCAGTTCACTCCCCACATCGCCAATGGGTAAGATATCGATTTGCCGCCGCGGATCCCGTTGCATCAAACTGGCCGGATCGAGAGAATCATCCAAGAGGGCTTCCAGTAGACCTGGCATAGCTCTAATCGCACCCTGCACCTTAGCCAGACCCGGACGCGGCAGATTGCACTCCACTATCAGCAGGCGCCGCTCACGCGCACCTAGGGTGTGCCCCAGTCCCAGTGCAAGCGAACTAACTCCCGATTCGGGGCTAAGACCGACCAGGGCAAAGACCCGCGACCCGTAGCGCTCCCTCTCCAGTTCAAAGCGTACCGCTAAGGCTCGTATCGCCAGTGCGGCGGGATGCTGCGGCCACTCCAGGGTGACATCGGCAAAACTGCCGGGTGGATGATCGTCTCCCTCCAGGAGGGGAATCGGATCGGGTCCCAGTCCGCCCAGGGCACTATTAACCTCAGCCGGATCACGCAAACGATTATCGACGATATCGAACGCCAATATGAAGCTGAACACGCCACCAAGCCCGAGAAGGATACTGATGGCCGCCAGCATCGGGGCATTGGACGCACCGGCTCCACTGGGGGTGATGGCCATCTTGTCGATGTAAATCTGCACCGGCGCCATGGCCTCCATTTCGGAATCGTCAATGCGATTGTTTAGCCCCCGAAGCCGTTCCCGCAATTGTCCGATGTTGTACTGCAATCCGACCGCGTCAAAAATCCCCTTGGCCACTCGATGATGTTCCTGCGCGGCTTCGTGCAGCAAACCCTTTAGATAGTCTGCATGCTCGGCGGCGGCCTCGTAGGCGTGTTTGGCGCGAATCACATCCTGAGTCAACTCAAACATGCGCTTGTCCCGCAATTGAGCGATGATCTCATTGGATACCCGCTCTTTATAATTATATAGGTACTCGTCCATCGCCTGGATTCGTGCCTCGACGTTCTTACGATCAGGGTTGTCCTTGGTCAACCCGTCGATGCTTTTGCGCATCGCCGCCGTTTGTTCGTAGGTCCAAAGTTCCATACGGTTGATGCCAAAGTTATCCGTCACCCGCTCACTGGCAATGGCCTGGGGGTCCAGTTGCGACAATTCCGTCATGTTCGCTTGCGTCTGAAGATATTGGTTATGTACCTCAGAACGCCGGACCTCCGCCTCCCAGTAAAGCCGCTGGATCATGTCCAATTTAGTGATGTGGGCGGAATAGTTCTCGTGGAGTATCACCTCTTCGGAAAAGCCCGGAGCAGGACTAGTCAGCACCTTTTCGGATTCCTCTAACCGCCCCAGAATTTTTTCCCTCTCCAAATTTAAGTAGTTGATCCGGCCCAACTGCCTTTTTTTTTGTTCACGATGATTTTTGTCAACAAATGCCTGCATCAGATGATTGACAATCTGAGCCAATCCATGAGGCTGGTCTCCAGTGATGGAGACAGACACCAAATAAGTCAGGGGTACTTCCTTGACAGTGATGCGGGATTTGAGACGGAACGCATTGACCTGGGGAGGATCGGCCGGATCCAGAAAAGAGGGAAATGCCTCAGGTTTCAATTGCTCTAGGGTTTCGGTTAGTAAGTCGATAGCGGTGAGTCGTTGCACCATGGTACGGGTGAAATCACGTATCGTCCCGGGGATAGGTTCTCGTTCCTTCCCGGTCAACGTAATTTCCTTGCTGGGATCAATCAATAGCAAACCATCAGTGCTGTAAACGGTCTTTGCCCGTGGCAACAAAATGGACAGCAGAATAGCTGCCAGCAATCCCCCCAACAATAGGATTAGGGGCATGCGACGTAAGGCGAAGGCTAATAGTAGGAAGGGCTTACCCTTCTTACCCTCGCGCAGGTTACCGCGCAAGGGGGATGCCTGATGAGGAATTGTTGCCATACTAGTTTATCGGTTCATCCTGTCCAAAAATATGGGCAGGTGATTAAATCC
Source organism: Gammaproteobacteria bacterium (assembly GCA_009928645.1). GTDB lineage: Bacteria > Pseudomonadota > Gammaproteobacteria > Chromatiales > Chromatiaceae > M0108. The sequence goes on from SACH01000077.1 coordinate 8,786, forward strand.
AGGTCCAAGGGACGAGTGGTGGATCAGTTTCCAGTCGTATTGTAAAGGTCCATGAGGGTCAAACTTGGAAGTAGCCGGCTCATGTAATAATGGAAGTTACTGACCCCTCGCTGTGGTACAAAGACCAAGTCCCCCTCGCGCAGGATGTAATTCTTACGGAAATCAGCATTTTCCACTAGCGTTTCCATGTTTATCTGCTCTACAACTCCTGAATTTTTCTCGGAACGTACCAGGTAGATCCGGCTCGGATCCGCATCCTTGGTAAGCCCCCCTGCTTGAGTCAAGGCATCCAGCACCGACATGGGCGAACGCAGCAAAAGGGTCCCCTGGTTGCGCACTTCACCCAAAACATAGGCTAAGGATGCCTGCCCTTGTGGAATGAGAACCACGTCACCGTTCTGCAGGCGTGCATTTAAGGCCAGGTTGCCGTTCTCGATCAGATCTTTCAAATCGATCCAGATTACCTGCTCCTTGCCGCGCCCGATAATGCCGCGATTGATCGGGGGACTATTGCCTTGGGTATCCTTGACCACGCCACCGGCCATGGCTATAGCTTCCAGCAGACTAGCCGAAGCGGGGATATGGATGATGCCCGGGTTGGCAACTTGTCCCAACATCAGGACTTTGTTGTTCTTGAAGCTGCGCATCAACAGCGTTACCTCAGGGTCGATGTAATACTGCTCTAGCGCCTTGCGCACGAAGTCGGTCGCTTCCGGTAGGCTCATGCCCTGGATCTTGACCAGCCCGATCCTGGGCAAGGAAACGAGGCCGTCCGGCGATACCGTTGCCAAGGGCACGCTGGCGTCCTCCCGACCTCGCACCAACAGGGAAAACTCATCCCCGGGACCGAGACGATAAATGCCCGCCTCGGCACCCGTGAAGTTCTTGACCTGTTCGCTTGTCGCCAGAGGCGGTTCGATGCGCCGTCTCAATTCCAATAATTGGTTGACCTGATCCTGATCCTGATCCAGACGTTGATAGGGGGCGTTGGCTCCTTCACCCGTACCGGCGGGTACCCCATAGCGGCCAGGCTCGGTGACTACCGAGGCGCAACCGGAGAGACACAGCAGTCCCAAGGCCATCAGAAGCCAAGAACCAGCCGCGAAGCAACTGGAGATCAGTCCAGTGGGCAAGGTTCCAGTGCCCTGATCGCCAGAGAGAACCCCAGGTGAGGATTCAGCACCAGGGGGCGCGAACTGATCAACCAGACCGTCATGATCGCCTGGCCCTTGCGAGCCGATGCAGGCGTTCGGTGGCGCGCCGCTTGCCCAGAAACAGGCTGGACCATTGATAGCGGCGTAGAAAACGCCGAAATTCAAGATCATCGTAGCGGGCGGCGCCGGACCAGAGGCTGCGCACGTAACCCCACCACATCCCCAGCCCCCCCACCACCAGGGGCGGCCTGGTCATGCGATAGAGGGCGCTGGCGGTCATGTAGGCCAGGCCGGTGCCCATGAAGTACTGGCCGAAGCCGTGGCGCATGCGCCCGGTCCAGAGGCTTTGCTGGCTGGAGCCCATGGGCCGCAGGTGGATGAAGCGGGTCTCGGGGTCGTCCCGACTATAGGCCATCCAGCCCAGCATGCGGCAGCGGTGGCAGTCGATGCCGTCCCACATGACTTGCCGGACGAAGCCGCCGATCTCCTGAAAGCACTCACGGCGGTAAAATTTGGTCATGCCCACGGACATCTCATCGCCACACTTCTCGCTGATGAGCCGGCTGTGATCCGGGCTCCAGAAGTAGGGCTTGCCGCTGCAGGTGCCCAGGGCCGGTTCCGCCGCCATCCAGGAGAGGAGGGTGGCGAAATAGCTTGGGGGGATATCCAGATCCAGGTCGAATTTGCACAGAAAATCGAACTGGTCGAGATCGACGGTCTCCAGCCCGGCATAAAAGGCGTCGATCACCCCGGGACCCACCGCCCGACGTCCCCGGTCCTCACGGCGCACCACCCGGATCCAATCCACCCGGGCCGCGTACTCGGCCAGGATCCCCGGGGTGGCATCGCTCGAGCCGTCATCGACGATGACCCAGAGCGCCGGCGGCACCTTCTGTGCCAGCACCGAATCGAGGCATTGACGGGCGTAGGCCGCCTCGTCACGGCAGGGGGTGATGAGCAGATAGCGCGGGACCGTCATGGGTAATTTCACCAGGGTTAGGGGCAGGGTGAAGAGAGGTGGCGGGGCGAGACAAGCTGCAGGGCCTGCTGGAAGCGCCGCAGGTTGGGCTCCAGGCCAAATTCCTGGCGGACCCAGGCCTGCCCGCGCCGGGCCGTTCCTTCCCGCACGTCAGGGTCCTGGAGCAACCGCAAGATCCGCCCCGCCAGGGCCTCGACATCCTCCGCCGGCACCAGAAAGCCGCTCTCGCCATCCTGAATGAGTTCGCGGATGGTGTCCAGGTCGCCACTGACGCAGCAGAGGCCGCAGGCCATGGCCTCCATCAGCACCACCGGAATCCCATCCTTGTCGCCTGCGGCATCGGTCCGACACGGCAGGACGAAGAGGTCCGCCTCCGGCAGGGTGGCCAGGATCTCCGGGTTGTCCCTGGCCCCGGCCAGCTCGACGATCCCGGTCAGTCCCAGTTCCGTCACCAGGGCCTGGAGGGCGGCGGCCTCGGGGCCATCGCCCAGGATGCGACACTGGCACGCCTGGCCCGCGGCTCTCACCCGGGCGACGGCCCGGATCAGCAGATCGAAGCCTTTTTTTGGCACCAACCGCCCCACCCCTAGCAGCAGCGGAGGTGAATTCAGTGCCCGGTCGGGCTGGCGCTGGGGGCCATCCAGTGGCACCCCGCAGCGCATCACCGGATAGTCCTGGTCCGGACGCGGCACCAGGGATTGATAGAAGGCCCGGTGCCAATGGCTGATGCAGCGCACGAAATCCGCGCGCCGCAGCTTGTCCTCCAGCAGGGCGGCATCCCGGAACAGGTCGGCGGCATGGCCGGAAAAGCTGAAGCCCAGGCCCATCTGGCGGGCGGCGTACATGGCGATGGTGGTGGAGACATGGGCCATCTGGGCATGAAGGTGGTCCGGCTCCCGCCCCCGCAACCGGCTCGCCAGGGCCAGGCCCCCCAGACACTGCCAGAGGATCTTCAGCCGGGCCAGCGGGCGCAATTCCCGGGCCCTCCAGGCATCGCCCCAGGCCAGGGCCAGGGTGGACAGGGTCCGCCGGGGTCGCCGGGGCAGTTCTTTGAGGGCCTCCACCAGCATGGCCAAGGGGCCAGCCCCGTAGACCGGGATGGCCTGCTCCGCCAACTGGCGCAAGGCCGGCTCCCGCCACTGGCTGCCGGGGTCATGCACCGACGCGGTAATCACCTCGACCCCCAGGGTGCGCAGGCCCAACACCTCGCGATAGACAAAGGTCTCGGACAGCTTGGGCAACCAGGGGGCGATGATGAGCAGGCGTGTGGGCGCCATGGTTCAGACCTCGCCCATCTCGGTTGGGGCCGGAGAGGCCAGGTCACGCTCCTCCCGGGGCGGGATCAGCCGGGCGGGGATACCGACCGCCGTGTAGCCGGGCGGCACGTCCCGCAGCACCAGGCTCATGGCACCGATGCG
>SACH01000385.1 GCA_009928645.1 Gammaproteobacteria bacterium
CGCACCCAGGTGCGCGACGACGGCATCTACGCCCTGGTCTACGGCGGCGATCTTTACATCAAGCGCCTGTTCCGCATCCCCGGTGGTGGCTTGGAGCTGCGCAGCGATAACCCGCGCCATGTGACTCGTGAGGTGATCGGCGACCACCTGGAGGGGATGCAAATCTTGGGGGAGATGATTTGGCGTGCGGGGTAATGCGCTATCATCAGGGCACGTCAGGAGCACAGCGGCATGATTGAAGTGGAACGTATTGCTCGCCAAGAGACCATCGCCTTACGCGGTTCCATGCTATTTGAAGGCGATGCGCTTACCGTCCTCCGCCGTCTGCCCGCCACCAGCGTGCGGTGCGTCGTCACCTCCCCGCCCTACTGGGGCCTGCGGGATTATGGGATCGCCGAGCAGATCGGACTGGAAGCCAGCATGCACCAGTTCATCAATCGCCTGGTCGCCATCTTCACGGAAGTGAAACGCGTCCTGACCGAGGACGGCACCTTATGGCTGAACATCGGCGATGGTTACACCAGTGGCAATCGCGGCTACCGCGCGCCGGACAAGAAGAACCCCGCCCGTGCCATGGGGGTGCGCCCCGAAACCCCGGAGGGGTTGAAGCCGAAAGACCTGCTGGGCATTCCCTGGCGTCTGGCGTTCGCCTTGCAAGATGACGGCTGGTATCTCCGCAGTGACATCGTTTGGCACAAACCCAACGCTCAACCGGAAAGCGTGAAAGACCGCCCGGCGCGCGCCCATGAATATCTGTTCATGCTGACGCGCTCGGAACGCTACTTTTACGACTGGGCCGCTGTCCGTGAACCCGCCGATCATGGCGGCCTGCGCAACCGCCGCTCGGTGTGGCCCGTCAACACCCGCGCCTTCGCGGGCGCGCACTTTGCCACGTTCCCCACGGAGCTGATCCGGCCTTGCATCCTGGCGTCTACCCAGCCCGGCGATTACGTCCTGGACCCCTTTTTTGGCAGCGGCACAGTTGGCCTGGTGTGTCGTCAAGAGCAGCGCCAGTACCTGGGCATTGAGCTTAACCCCGAGTACGTGACCCTGGCCGCCAACCGCCTGCAGGGCCTGGAAAGCCAGGTCATCCGCATCGCGGCATGACCGCGCCCATCCATTTCCCGCCACCGCGCCTGCAACTCGGCTTTGCGCGGACCCTGCAGCACCTCCGCGAGAGCGTGCTGCAACCAGCGCTGTTAAACACGGTCAGTGCGCTGGCGATTGAAGAGCTCGACCGCCAACTGGCGGCCTTTGTCCCCGCCGCCGACCTAGCGACCCTGGCCCGCTTCGGCCTGCGGGCGGAACTACTGTTTGCGGTCCCCCTGGTGTTGACCGCCAATCCCCGCCTTCTCGGTTATTACCGCCTGCTGCTGGGCTACAGCCAGAAGGAGTTTTATGGCCGCGACAAAGGCTTTCAGGTAAGCAAGTTCCAGGCGATGGAGACCCAAGGGAAACTCAACCCCGCCGTCGCCCCCGCGCTCCCCGCCCTGTGCGCGGCCTGCTGCGGTGCCGCCGCAACCCTGCTGGCCGGACTGTCCCCCCGGCCTGTGACCAGCGCCCTGCTGGATGACCTGACCTTGCTGACAGTCGGTCCCCAGTTACGGGGCGGGGCCAATAACCAACGCGGCACGGATGGGATTGCCGAGGTGTTTGACTTGCTGCGCGCGCTGGTAGCGCATGCCGCCAGCACCATCGAGCCTCGGTGCATGGTCGTCACCAGCGCCACGGGCCGACCCTTTCTGATCGAGTTCGCCGCCGACCCGGACATCATCATCCGGGAAGCGATGGACAGCCAGCATTACCGCAACGTGGTGGCCATTGAAGTAAAAAGCGGTACCGACGTTTCCAACATCCACAATCGCATCGGTGAAGCCGAGAAAAGCCACCAGAAGGCCCGCCAACGCGGCTTCACCGAGTGCTGGACGGTGGTTAATGTGCTCAGCCTGGACCTGGCCAAGGCCCACAGTGAATCCCCCTCCACGGATCGGTTTTACTCCCTATCCGCGCTGTCGGATCGCGCCAGCCCGGAATACGCAGACTTCCGCCGTCGGGTCTTGTCCCTGACGGCAATCCCGGCCCCACCACCGCTTTAGACCGGAAAAACCAACAGCCGATCACCACCCCGTCTCGGCGGGGTTTTTTGCGCAAAAAAAGATAGGTAATGCCTATTGACGTTAGGCTAGGCATTGCCTACTATTCTCCTCAAGCCCCCCGCCATCCCGGCTCGGGGCACCCACCGGGGAGAAGACAATGACCGAAGAGCGCGCCCCCTACAGCACCGAGGCCGCCAACAGCTTCAAGCTGAAGCAAGTGGTTTGGTACCTAAACTGGGAACTGGACCTGGAAAC